>URGH01000001.1 GCA_900547305.1 uncultured Oscillospiraceae bacterium
CATATAAACACAACCTATTCATTAAAATTATCCGGCACTCTGAACCAGCGGTATTGCGGTACAAGCCGCATATCCTCCGTAAATTCAGAGCAATCTACCAGCACTATCGGATATCTGACACGGACAGCCCTTACAGTATCCTTTAACGGATAGCTCTTTGCAGGCAGATTGTTTTCCTTTAATATTCTGCATACCTGCTTTAAAACAGGCTCTCTGCCGTGAATGATATAACACTTCCCGGTCAGAGCCTCAAGATAATTCTGCGGGCTGTAAATCATATTGCTTTTAACATTTGTTTTCATTTTCACACTTTCTTTCCTATAACCTCAAGCGCTATTTCGTCGGCGGACATATCTCCCAAGCGGTAGATCTTATCGCAGAACGGGAGCAGGCTTTTACCGCAGTCATCGTCTGTGCTTAAAAGTATTCCGGTGACGGTAAGACGGTTTTTAAGCTTTTCTTCTGTAAAACGCTCTGCAAACTCATCGCTCACCTCGCATTCGCCGTCGGTTATGATTACGACATCCGCACTTTCAAAGCCGTTTGTCAAAAGCCCCAAAGCCTCGTTTAACGGCGATTCAAAATCCGTTCCGCCGCCGAAAAAATGCTCTGCCGCGGCTAACACATCGTCAGTCGTGTATTTCCCGCTTTCAAACACATCGGTCTTTACATTTCTGCTGCTTGCAAAGTGAACGAGAGCGAATTTCTTATTCCCGTGCAGGGCAATATCCATAAGCGCCAGCGCAAAAGCCTTTACCCAAGGAGCAATCTCCCGTGTACTGGAGCTTTCATCGGCAAGGACTATAATATCCCCGTCGCCCTTAACGGACGGCTCGCGCCTGCGGTACTGCTGCAAATGCTTTTCGTAATACCGCTTAAAAAACAGTATTTCGGTTTCGGGAGCGCCGAGCAACGCCAATTCGGAGGATAAACAGTTTGAAATATCGTTGCCGTAGGTTATATCGTACTTCTCGCCAAGCCCGTAAGAAAAGCTGTTTTTGCGTTTGTCCGCAATTATTTCACGGTATTTTCCAAGCATTACCGAAATCTTTTTAAGGGTATCGTTATTGCGCACCCTGTCGAGCAGAGCCCCGTCCGTTTCGGTATTACCGCCTGCGGCGTCATCATCACCGAAAGCCCGCAGCACCGCCGCAGTCTGACTTGCGGCGTCAAACGCTTTTTTAGCCGCAGCGGAAATATTGTCTGCTATTTCTGCAGAGATTTTTATACGCTGCTCTTTCAGTTTACCGTTCAGATCCTTTATCTGCTTTTGCTTCTTAAAAAAACGGTTTATTAAAAGCAGCCGTTTATCCGGTTTTGTTTCGCCTTTTATGCGTTCCGCAAGATTTTCGGAATGCGCTTTAAGCTCTGAAATAATACTCGCTATTTCTGCCGCCCTTTGCACCTCGGCATTATCCGTTATACCTTCAATGCTTTCGGCAAAGGAGCATACGGCGCTGAATGCCGGCAGCTTTTTATCCTCGCATAACGCTTTTAACTGCGGATATTTTTCATCCTTAATTACACCGTCGGTAACAGGCTGTTCTAAAATTCCGCCATCATTATTTTTTTCCGGCTCTTTCATATACAAAAGCGCAAATAATGATTTAAGCGCATTGCCCAGACCGAAGCGTTTGTCTGCACGGTCAATAACATCCGTAAGCTCCGGGGATTTCGGAATAAGGCTTTTATACAGCATATCCGTCCCGGTATTGCCGTACATAGCGGTGCTCATATCCACGTCCGCCGTCCAAAGGTTATTAAACCAATCGTCGGCGCTGCCGCTGTCTTTAAATGGATCTCTCATACTTTTTCCTTTCCGGCTGTCGGACGGTACTCCGTCCGACAGCACTCTGTTTACTTTTGCGTTACAAGATCAACCTTCAGCCCGGAAAATCCGGAAATTCATCCTCAATCGGCTCAAAATCGTCCGGCACAGGCGCGGTATTCTGTTCGCTTGTATCCCGCTTTTTCTCTCCGAAATACACGCTGTCCGCAATTATCTCCACCGTTTCACGGTTATTGCCGTCTTTATCGGTGAATTTGCGTACCTCCGCTCTGCCCTGAACGGTTAAGCTGTCGCCCTTTTTAAAATGCTTTGCTACAAACTCCGCCGTATTGCGCCAGGCAACCACGGTGAAAAAGTCCGACGGATATTCGTCGTTCACCTTGTAGTTGCGCGTGACTGCCATACGGAACGAGGTTACCTTAATATCGCTTTGCGTGGTTCTAAGTTCGGGGTCTGCCACCATTCTGCCTGTCATAATTACCGAGTTTAACATAAATTTTTTCTCCTTTTTCAGTTTTGTAGGTCTGTGTACTCTTTAAGCTCCGGCAAAGAAACATAGGTAAATGAGGTTTCGGCATACGCCGCGCGGCTTATATCCTCAAGCGTGCCTATAAAGCTGTCCACACCGGATACTGCCGCGTCGGTTTCGTCAAAGTCCTTTTTTATGTTCAAAGCCTCGTTATATAGCTTTAAGAGTTCGGTTTTAACGCTCATCAGCGCCCTGTTCTTGTCGCTTGCGTTATTAAAGCTCTCCCGAATTTCAAACGCCTTTGCGGTAAGCTCATTTATCCGGTCGCCTATAGGGTTTTCGCATATCCTTTTAAGAATATCCGCCACGACAGATATTTCCTCCGGCTTATTCCAAAGATAATTCTTTAATACAAGCAAATCTTTAGGAACAACCTCATCTCTGCCGCTTAAAAACGCCTCCGCGCGGACAATATCCCCGAATCCGAAAAATGTTCGGTCGGACACCTCTATACCTTTCTTTCTCAATTCCAAAAGCACAGCGTCCATAAGCTCGTTAATGCTGTCGGATATTCTTATGTTCTTAACCTCTTTCTGCATTTCCTCAAGCTCCGAAAGGCTTACGGTCGCATTGACGGTATTCTCTCCGCCGTTCTGCTTTTTTCTGAGCATTTCCATACGGTTAGCTTTGTCACGTACATACTCGGTCCGGATTTTTAAATCAAAACGGTCATAAAGCGCCTTTAAAATCTTCTCCTCGGGATTGTTGAAGTTGGGAATTTCGTTAGATGCGGAGAAAAAGCTTATAACCGGAATTTTAACCTCTTTTCCCTCGTTTGTGTAAACACGCTCGTTAAGGGCTTTTAAAAGGCTGTTTAATATACCTTCGTTTGCCTTAAAGATTTCGTCCAGAAAGATTATGTTACTGTCCGGTATCTTGCCCGCGGTTATGTATTCCGGTCGCGAAGTTCGGCTTAAAGCCAAGCCCTTTTCGTAGGTTTCAAGTGCGGATTGCGCCTTTTTTACTTCTTCCGAATATGTCGTGTTTCCGGGGTCGTTGCGGAATTTTTCAAGCGCCGCCTCAAGCTCGTTTCGCATATCCGAATATGTCGGGTCGCTGTCAATGACGCTTGACGGCAAATGACCGGGTATAAGGCTTGCAAGATCTAAACGACCGAATAATTGCTCGGTATCTGTCTGCTTGTTCATAAGGGTTGAAAACTGCTTTGCACCTGTTATCCTTTTGCAAAAGCGGTCTATGGCGTAGGACTTTGCCTGCCCCACATCACCGAGGACAAACAGATTTTTACGCGTTAATAACGCCAGTGCTATACCGTGTATAAGCTCCCCGCGCTCGCAGACCTCGCCGTTTACCTCTGCCATAACTTTTAAAATCTTTTCGTTGCTCATAAAAAATCTCCTTTACGCGGCTTTTTTGGTTTTCTTTGCGGTCTTCTTTTCGGCTTTTTCTGTCTTTTCGGGCTTTGCTTTCGGCTTTACTATGCTGACGGCATTTCTCGGCGTTACAAGATATACCCCGTCGGCGCTTTCAAGCAGCATAAAGCCCTTTTTATCCAGCTTTACCGAAACATTACCAGTTGTAAGGGATAAAAAGTCCTCTATTATCCGCGGGTCATAGTTAAAGCCTGCGTCCGGCGTGGGGTTATCGCAGAGGGTAGCTACAAACGCGGAGCTTGCCCGCTTATATGCAGCACATGAAAGCCTTATTCCCATAGGCGTAAAGCAGATATTCACGCACCTATCATCACCGGGCAGCTGACACACCGCCGCGGTCTGTATAGCGTTCAAAAGCTCCTTTGCGCCTGCTACGGCACAGTATTCGGGTACAAGTCTTTTTACAAAGCTGCTCATATCCGGTCCTGTCCTGTTCATCATAACGGTGGAAAATACCGTATCTCCGCAGACAAACACCGCTCTTTGGTCGGCAGTCCCGGCGTATACCGTTTTATCTGCCGAAAGCAGGGAAAACAGAATATTTACCGCGCTTATATGCAGCTTCATCTCTGTTTCCCCGTCCGCCGCGTTTCGGTTTACAGCCGACGCCATTCGCTTTTGGTTCATCGCCTCCGCCGTGCTGATCCCCGGAGTAAGCCGTAGCGTTACGCCTTGCAGTTCTCTTTTATCTCCCTTTGTCTCAGCGGCAAACGCCGCGTGCTTTAAAAGGGGCAAAAGCCCGGATACGGAAACATACGCAGTCGGAAAAACAAGCTCCGATTTCGGGAATTCATTTGCCGGTTTTGTTACAAGTAAATACCGGGCAGAGCCGAAGCTAAGACCTAAAGCGCCGTTTTCATCCGTTTCAATTGTTACGCTTTCTTCCTTTGTTTTTCTAAGAATTTCAAGCACTACGGGCGGCAGTATGATCTCGCCGCCGGCGGATATATCCGCATCCCTTATGCGCTTTACAACCGAGGTTATAACGTCGGTGCCTATAAGCTCCAATAATCTCTTTGAAGCGTCGGCGTAAAGATATATGCCCGAAATTCTTGTGAGCAGGCTGCTTTTTCCGACATTTGTTACGGTTTTTAACGCCTCGCAAAATGCAGAACGGTTTACTGTGAACTTCATTTTGTTTCCTCCGAATGCTTTTCAAGATATTCATTTAACAGCTTATGCGCGGCCTCGGAAACAGCCTTCCAATATTCCGATCGGTATGTATCGCTCAGACCCGCATTTATTTCTTCCGGTATTCTCGCGTCTGAAATAAAGCGCTGCCATTCCTCCTCATTAAGCTTTTCTGCGTCTTCCCATTCGCTTACCCGAGAATAAAAATCCTCATAGCGGCATTTTTCCAAATAACGCTTGCCGATTCCGCTTACAAAACCCGGCGATACGGTCATTTCCTTTACTTCTATCTTCAAGGTATAATGAAGCTCGGTATAATATCCGTCAACCCAAGCCGTATATGAATCTCCGTCCTCCTCAAACTTAAAGCTATCCTTGTCCTTCCATTTTTTTATTAAGCCATAGGACATTTCCCGGTCTAAAGCGACATTTAAAGCTGCCTTTGCCGCATCATAATCCGAAAACACCTCGGTATTAAACCCGCCGTTGCCGTCATTTGCCCATTCCTCTGTCAGAACATATATTTTTTCTTTGTTCTTGTCATTGTCCGGGCAGATAAGCATTTCCGGCGACATAATTACGGAATCGAGCGGCGAATCCTCTTTCTTTTCCTCCGTAAAATCACACATAAATATTTCCATAAGATTATCTACATCCGAGGGAAGTTTAGGAATATTAAAACAACAGACTATCTCCGGTGTTTCGGTTTCGGTTTTCTTATCTTTACCGGTGCGTATTTCGTCTATTCTGCCTATAAGTCCGGCATATTCGATTTCCCAGCACGCAACAACGGTATCTCCTATACGGTAGGTTTTGCCATCGTATAAAAATTCTGCACCCGGTTTAGTTATAATCATTTTGTTTCTCCCATCTCTTTTAATAATGCGAATGCCAGTCTGAGGGTCAGCTTAAACATTAAAAGTCGTTCTTCCGAAGCGCACCTGCCTAATGCGTCGTCGCGTTCTTCAAGCAGCTGCTTTTGTTCGTCCGTAAGGGTTTTATGAAGTCTTTCCCCCGCTTCAGCCGCATTTGAACGCTTTTGTTTGTAGCTTTCCGTTTGAGGCTGGGCGTTTTCAAAAACCATATCGCACAGCTCCTCCAATATGCTTTTATCTTCCATTTCCTTCTGTCTCCTTTAACCTATGGTGATGTATTTATCCTGAGTTAAGATATTAAAGATAATTTTGTTGCTTTCAACCTCGCTTATTTGGGTTACGCCCTCTCTGTCGGTCGGTATGTTCTTCTGCTTTTTCTCCCTTACGATTCTGCCCTTTATAACGTGCGGGTGCTCGCAGTCCACAAGCCCGTTCATAAGTCCGCTCGCTCCCACTAAACCTATTTGCGAAAGATTAAGGGGTAAAAGCGGATTTCGCGTTCTGTTTTCAAGCTGTGAGCTTTCAAAAAGAATATCTAAGCTGTCCGAGCTTTTAAGCTGCTCGGCTAAGGCTTCAACGTCAAAAACCGAGCCTTTAAAATACGGTACGGCCGTTTCCTTAACAGGCAGCGAATACAGTCCTTTTGGTACGGTATCTATAAGCGGAATATTTTCGGGAGTAAGGCAAAGCCTCTCTATTTTCTCCGCCGTCCTTTCCGCCGCGTGCTTTTCGGTGCGTATTCCGAAAAATACAATTTGCTTGTACTTCTTAAACTCACCGGCACGGAATCTGAATACCGAAAGATTTTTGTAATAGGTCGCCAGCGTTCGGCATACGGAGCTGTCGGCTCTGTGATACGGAATAATATATACAAGCAGTCCGCCCCGCATCAGCAAAGGCAGAGTATCCGAAAGAAACGCGCGCTCCATACGTCTGCCGCCGTTCTCGCCGGGGCAGGAAAGGTAGGGCGGATTTAAAAACAGCGCATGAAATCTGCCGAACGGTACGGACGAGTGAAAAAAGCTGCCGAGTCTTGCGTTGTTCAGATTCTTCTGTGCCGTATGCCCTCTGCTTTCGTCAAGCTCTATGCCGTAGGTTTCCGCATTTTCGTTTTCGGCAAAGACTTTAAGCGCCAAGCCCTCTCCGCAGCAGGGGTCTAAAATATTCACCTGCGTTTTAGGAAAATTGATAGCTTGCTTAATAAACCTTACGTGCTCTTCATCGGTAGGAAAGTATCCCATTTTAATGCGGTTCATAAGGTGCGCCGCCGCTTTTGCGTCAATGCCCGCCTTATCCGGCAGCATATCCGAAAAGGAATAAAGCGCGGATATTAAGGCGGGGTAATTGCCGCCGCCTAAATAATCAAAGCGCTTTAAGCCGTCAAACAGCTTTAGTGCGGTTCGGTACAGCTCGCCGCTGTCGTATTCCGCAAGGGAATGCAGCAGGCTTGAAAATTCGTTCTGTAACGCCTTTACCGTAATATGCAGCTCGGATATTGAATCGCTGTCCCGCTTTTCAAGAAATACGGGATATTCGGTCTTCAAGTCATCTGTCAGCCGTTTAAGGCTTGCCTTGCCGTCGGTCAGCTCGTCAAGGCAAAAGCAACCGTTATTTTCATAATCGCTCATCCTTTACCTCTTTCGCCGTTCGGTAATTTATTCTTTTAAATACCGAACCCGTGTAACCGAAAACGAGAATGTTTTTAAGCGCTTCAAGGCAGGTGTTAAAAACAAGCTCCTGCACATTATCCTCAGCCGTAAGGAAAACTGCTATATATTCGTCCTGACCGTCCAATATAACCTTCATACGGTCGCTTTGGGCAAATACATAAACCCGTCGCTTATCCTCGGTTTCTTCAAAATGCGGGGCTACCCTCAATTCGGGGATAGCGGCTTTTATCTGCGTTCCCAAAAATGCCGTAAACATATCCCAGTCCCTTGTCGGGTTATCTGTTGTAAAGACAGCGCCGTTTGCAACATAAAAGCCGCCGCTGTCCTTTTTGTCCTCTGTACCCGCAGGTAATTCTATGCCGCGCATTTTTCCGTCCTCCTCTTACGCTTTTTTACCGTTTCCGCTCTTGTGGAAATGATTTTAGAGGAAAAGGTTACATACCTTGTGGTAAGGTCGCCCGTTACAAGCAAATCGTAAAGAAAAGAGGTTACGGCGGTAGCTGATGTAAGGTTTGCGGTTACCGACTGCGGGGCGGATACCGCGCGTTCTGCACAGGAAAGCTCGGTCGGCAGCTTATCCTCAGCCTTTAAAATATCCGGGTAAAGCGTGCCTACGGGCTTAAAGGTTGTTCGTCCGTTTTGCCTTACTCCGCAAACCACCTGACCGGTATATTCTCCGTTGCCCGAGTCTATATACACCAAATTATCCGTATTGTAAAATACATTATGGCATATGGCGCGGGATTTGTTATTATCCACGCAGCCGATTAAAATAACACGCTGGGTTTCGGGAATACTGTTATACGGCTGTTTAATAAAATCCGGCCTTACAAGCCCTTTGAGGCGTTCCTCGCTTTCTATATATTCGGGTATATATTCGCACTCTGTACCGAAAGCTCCGGAATATCTTTCCGCTAATACCGCCGCCTTATTTCTGCCTATATCCTGCTTAACAAAATTCTGTCGGATAAGGTTTTTAGGCTCGACAATATCCCCGTCGCAGATAATGATACGGTAATTTCTTTTGTCGTCCGCAAAGGCTATTCGGTAGAGGTGGGGTATTAAATATCCGCCGGTACCGCCTGCACCCAAAACTATTATTTTTACCGGTGCGGCTGCAGAATACTTCATATCCTCTCCTCCCCGAAAAAGCGTCTTATATGCGGTATTATACGGCGGGGCGTTTCCTCGGCAATCCGTATGTTTTCCTTCCATTCTTTAGGAAAATCACCGAAAAAATTGCCTTCAAAAACCTCTTCGGGCGGCAGGTATATAAACTTACCGGCGCATCCCGCTCTGACCGTTATTTCGGGAAAGGTTCTGTCAAATCTGCCCGCAACGGCATAAAGCCTTGTTTCCTTTTCGTCGCCGTTATCCGTTTCCGAAAAAACGGCGGGCATGGTATTATGTGAATGAAAGTCCATAACGTGGATATATCTTTCGGGGTACGGCTCGTCCGCTTCGCTGTTTACCGCTACGTGGGATATTCTCTGTTTCGGAACCTTTATGATATATTCCTTTTCTTGCGTGTCATAGAGAATATGCACCAACACCTCATAATGCAGTTCATCCGAAATGCTCTTAAAAAAGCCCATAATCTTTGAAAAGATATGAGCGGGTATTTTAGGCAGAGCCGATTCAAAGCCGGGCGTTATACTTTCAAGCTCCCTGATGTTTTCCGTCGGCGCGGTAAAGCGTCCTATTTCGTTTGTTCTTTGCTCGTACACTCTGCCGTCTTTCGACGGCAGAAGTACAATCGGTTTCTCTGTTTTAAGGGCGTCGGCTTTTGTCAGGCAAAATTCCTTAAAGCCGGACAGCGCCTCGCCCTTGCTTTGCGCTTTTTTAAATGCCTTAACGGTACATTCGGGGTTTTTATCCGCGTCCGTCTTAGCCTTTTTAAGTGCGTCTTTAAATGCCTTGGAGTTCTCGATTTCGGCTTTGATTCCGTAAACCTTATCCGAGCCGGGATTGCTTACGGTTTTTGTTGTTTTGCCGTAGTTCACCGACCATGATACGGTTTTCGAATCCGAAAGCTCGGGAAAGTCCGCCTCATACTTTTGACGCAGATCCTCAAAGGTTGCGTCCCTGTCCTCGATTTCCTCCTTTACCTTTGCGTAGGAGAATATTGCGGGCTTTGCCGCCAACGCTTCAAGCATACGCTTTTCGCTCTGTTGCTCGGCATTTTTAAGTGCCGCCTCAAACGGGTCAAGCATCGGCTGCTGTTCGGCGACAGGCTGTACCGGCGGTTGTTGAATTACCGGCTCGGGTTGAACAGCCGGAGCCGCGGTAACCGTAGGTTGTACCTGCGGTACGGGTGTGCCGACTGCCTGCTGAATTACAGGCTGTGTCGGGACTTCCGGCTGTGCCGTTTCCGCCTGAACAGACGGCGCCGCTACCTGTTGCGGTGCCGTCTGTTCCTCGCCCGGCCATACGGCGGCGGGAGTAAACGGCACGCTCTTTGCGCTTGGTGCTTGCTCGGCAGGCACGTTTTCAAAATCGTCCATACTGTCGAGAAAGCCGTTGATGTTGTCTTGATTGTTCATCCTTCTGTCTCCTTTTGCGCCGTCCGGGAATAAAAATATCTCAAAGAATTAAATTTACACTGTGAATTCTTTTAAAGATATTTTTAAGCCTTTTTGACGCGTTTTCTCTATGTAAAAACAAAAAGACCGACCCTCTCTGCTTTAAATACAGAGTTAAGGTCGGTCAATTTTGCAATTACCGAATTTAATTGTCGGGCGCTTTAGGTTACCCCAAAACGCAAAAAAGCCGGACTTCTCCCTTTAAGGGAAAAATCCGACCTGTTTCCTCAAACCAATGTCTTCAAAGAGACATCACACTCAAACCTTGTTACATTCATATTATATATGGTATAAGGTGAGTTGTCAACGAAAATTTATTTTTACGCTTTAAAAACTTGACTTTTCTGTGCATTGTGGTATAATATAAGTGAAATAAGGCAAACCGATAGACGGTTAGCCCATTCTTGTGATTAGAAATAAATCGCCAAGTTTGGAACGCTCGGGCGGTTTATTTCTTTTTTGTTATGTTATAAACAAGTGTTATGACACCTATAATGAGTGTTCCGAAAAGGAATAAATCACTATATGTAACCATCAGCACCACCCCCTTATACAGAGGGTGAAAAGATACCCTCTGAAAAAGAGAGCTAACCGTCCACCGTTTAAGGTTCACCTTATTCCGACAATATTATACCATTATATTCATATATTTGCAAGCATAATAAGCACTGTAAAATTTAATGAGATTTTTTTAATAATGGGGGAGGTTTTCTCGGCCCATTTCAGACTATGAATATAGATAGCGCAATAAAAGCGCTTTACGAACCTTGAAAAATATGCCGAGAGGCATTATAGAAAGCATACCGTAAAACGGCGGGAGAGCGACGTCAAAAAACGTAAAAGGCAGAGATGTGACAACTTCTGTTCGCGAAGATCCCGAAAAAGGCACTTGCCGTGGGCTTGGACGGCAAGCGGGCGCAGTCGGCTCGGTGCGGTATGTCCCTGCGGAGGGGCTTAAATACTCCGTATCAATTATTATAAATCCACAGGTAATTCCCTATTGCACTTATAATTGGAAAAGTCAAATTTGACAAATTTCGGATTTTGTGTATATACTGAATGCAAGCTCTGCAAAGAGCTATGTTGACTGCTGCTCCGGGACATTTACACAAAACCGAAATATTGAAAGGTGATGTGTAAAAATGTCTGAAAAACAAAAAACGGAGCTTAATGCGGAACAGTATTATGCATATAAAAACATGTCCTTTATTGTAAAGCCTGTTTTTCGCGAAAAAGGCAAAAGCCTATGCGAACTTCTGCTGCATCTTATAAAGAGAGATGTTGAACATAATTGATTCGTATGCAGTTGACGCAAAGCGTACTGCTTATTTGACTGCGGAACAGGAGGAATTATGAATTGGACAAAAAAGAGAAAAATTTGCTCGGACGTAGCATTTCTTTACGAGCGCTTGTCACGCGATGATGATTTAGAAGGTGAAAGCTACAGCATCGCAACTCAAAAAAAGCTGCTGACGAAGGTTGCAAAGGAAAAAGGATATACACATATAGTACATTTCTTTGACGACGGTATTTCGGGAGTTACAATGAATCGCCCGAAATTCAACGAAATGATTGAGCAACTGAAGCTCGGTAAGGGTGGAGCTGTCTTTGTTAAGGACTTGTCACGACTCGGCAGGAATTATATCGAGGTCGGCCGTTTGATTGAAGAATTCTTTCCCGAAAACGGAATCAGACTTGTAGCAGTATCGGACGGAATCGATTCATTTGAGGGAGAAAGCGAATTTGCACCGATAAAGAATTTATTTAACGAATGGTATTCACGCGATATAAGCAAGAAAAGAAGAATCAGTAATAAAGTAAAGGGTTCTTCCGGCGTACCGTTAGGCGCTCCGCCATACGGCTATAAGCGGGATGAAAAGGATTCGAATTATTGGGTTATCGACGAAGAAGCGGCGAACGTTGTTAAAATGATTGACACCTTAACTCTTTCCGGTTACGGTACAAATCAGATAGCGACAATGCTTTCCGAAAAGATGATTCTTACTCCGACGGCATATGCGGTATCCAAAGGGTATAAAAAGCCCCTGAAACAGCATACTGCAGGTCCGTACAGTTGGAACTCCACAACTGTCATAAAAATTCTCAATTTACGGGAATATTGCGGTGATGTCATTAACTTCAAAACTTATTCCATATCGTATAAAAGCAAAAAGAGATTCAAAAATGATCCGGAAGATATGATGATATTCGAAAATGTTCACGAGCCTATACGAGACAGGGCAACATTTGAAAGAATACAGGAAATGCGCGGGAATCTGCGCAGGCGGAACTTGAGCAACGGTGAGCACAATATGTTTTCCGGATTGCTTGTATGTTCCGATTGCGGTTGCAAATTGGGCTATCATTTTAATCAAAAAAATCCGAGTATCAAGTATTTTAACTGTCCGAACAACAATAAAGGCAAACTGAAAAAATGTATGTCAACACATTATGTGCGCGTGGATTTTTTGGAACAAATCGTCTTGAGTGAAATACGGCGTCTGACACGCTTTGCCGGAAAGTACGAGGAAGAATTCACAAGTGCGGTTACGGCATATTCCAAGACTGTTTTGGAAAGCAATAAGCGAATATGCAGCGGAGAGTTAAACTCTCTTATTTCCCGTAACAGTGAAATAGACAGATTGTTTGAACACCTTTACGAAGACAATGCATCGGGAAAAATATCTGATGAGCGCTTTGCGAAGCTTTCGTCAAAGTACGAATCCGAACAAAAATCTATTTCCGAAAGAGTGGAAGAGCTTAAAAAAGCCTATGATGAAATGGCTAACGAATCAAGTAAGACCGAGAGCTTTATAAGGGCGGTAAAAAAGTATACACGGGTGAAAAAGCTAACCCCCTTAATGCTGAACGAGCTTATTGAAAAAATCGAGGTTTTCCAAACCGAAATCGTTGACGGTAAGAGAACTCAAAAAATAGTTATTTATTATAATTGCATAGGCGCGGTAAGTATTCCGAAGGATGTTCCGGTTCCGAATGTTGAAGTGACATTGGGAACCAGGCAGGGTGTTGAACTAACATACATTTCCGCATAAAAATTGAATGTTGTGTAAATCGGTCAAAAAAGATGTTCTTATAGAAAATGAAATCCCATAAGAACATCTTGAGTGGTGGAGGCGATGGGAGTCGAACCCATGTCCAAAAATCAATCCGTATCGGCGTCTCCGAGCGCAGACGTTTATTTACATTCCCTTACGCGGACGTCAGACGTCAGACTTCCGCGCTTGGTAGCTCCCAAGCCGTGACAGGGGTAGGAGCGCGCCCATGTTCACGTTCACCGCTAAAATGACACCCTAACCGGGTCGCGGTGCTCCCGGGTCGGATGAGCAGCCTAAATTAGGCTGCTAAAGCAACTTTATTGTTGTCAGTTAATTTTGTTTGCGGATTTTATAGCGGTTCCGCACCGCTGCTCGCTTCCGATACTTCAAAATCCCTGTCGAAACCTTTACGCCCCCGTATATATAATACGCCGAAACGGCGGTATTACCTGTTTTGTTCTTTCAGCGCTCTGTCAATTGCCCTTGCGGCGTCGCGCTTTGCCGCCGTTTCGCGTTTATCGTGCAGCTTTTTGCCCTTGCAAAGCCCCAGCTGCACCTTGACAAGCGAACCCTTGAAATAGAGCGACAGCGGAACAAGCGCCAGCCCCTCCTGCTTTACCGCGCCTAAAAGCCGCATTATTTCGCGCTTATGGAGCAGCAGCCGCCTGTTTCTTGAGGGGTCCTTGTTAAAAATATTCCCATGCTCATAAGGGCTTATATGCAACTGCTTTATTATCATTTCGCCGCCGTCCACGCTGCACCACGCATCTTTCAGGTTAGCGCCGCCCTGACGGATAGACTTAATCTCCGTGCCGGAAAGCTCAATACCGCATTCAAAGCTTTCAAGCACGAAATACTCGTGAAAAGCCTTTTTGTTGGTCGTTATTGTTTTTGTGTTTTCCATTTGCGCACCTCCCGTCAGCCTGACTTCAGTATAACACAGCCTACAGCATGTTTCAAGTGAATATTGTCGAAAAAAACGAACGTCTGCGGAATAGCTCTGCAGGCGTTCGCTATGTTCTGATATTTATCAGTCCTCGGCAATTGCCTCTACGGGACATCCGGCAGCACAAGCTCCGCAGCTGCAGCACTTGTCAGCGTCTATCTCGTAATGCTCGGCACCCTCGGATATAGCGTCGCAGGGACATCCGGCAGCGCAAGCTCCGCAGCTGATGCAAGAATCGGAAATAACATAAGCCATCAAAAACACCTCCATAGCCTGTTTTTACTTATTGTAACAATATTCGACTCAAAATGCAAGTAAAATATTATTCCAATTTGTATAATTATCTATTCTTCCTCCCTTTTGGGGCGTCTTTTAAAGCGTGAAAGCTGCTTTACCTCGTCGCGGTGTATCTTAAACGGCAGTGAATCGCTGTCGGTAAGCCGTACCGTGAGATAGCCGGTTATAAGGTTTACGTCCACCACCGTGGCGTTGCCCTCGGGCGTTTTAACCGTTGAGCCAACGCTCGGGGTCAGTGAATTAAGGTATTCATAAGCGTCCTGCTCGTATTTAAGGCAGCACATAAGCCTGCCGCAGCTGCCGGAAATTTTGGTTGGGTTGAGCGATAACCCCTGCTCCTTTGCCATTTTAATGGAAACGGGCTGAAAATCGCTTAAAAACTGCTTGCAGCAGTATGGTCTGCCGCAAATGCCCAGCCCGCCGAGCATTTTCGCCTCGTCGCGCACACCTATCTGGCGCAGTTCAATTCGGGTATGAAAACGTGAAGCCAAATCCTTTACGAGCTCGCGGAAATCCACCCTGCCGTCTGATGTGAAGAAAAATACTATCTTATTCGCGTCAAATGAATACTCCACCTCAACCAATTTCATATCGAGCTTGTGGGCGAGAATAAGCTCCTCGCAAATTCCGAAAGCCTCTTTTTCTTTTCTTTTGTTATCTTCCCTGCGCGCCATATCCTTTTCGGTTGCCTTGCGAATAACCTTTTTAAGCGGCTTTACAATCGCGTCCTTTGCTACCTCGTGGTTAGCGGCGCTCACTGTTCCTATTTCTATGCCGTTTTGGGTCTCTACAATAACATATTCACCCTGTTCGGCTTTAATTCCGGCGGGGTCAAATGAATATGCCCTGCCGTTCTCTTTAAATTTTACGGATATTATTTCTGTCATATACTCCTCCGTCAGCTTATTTCGGTTGCTTTGCAGACAAGCGCGCTGAAAAGCAGACTTAAATTAACATTTGTTGAAAGGCTTTGCTCAAAACCGCCGAGCGCGGCATAAAAATCCGACAAGGTACGCGCGGTAAGCGAATTTGTAAGATTTTTTTTAAGCGCCGCCGCAGTGCAAAGCTTTAATTCTTTTAAAAAAGCGTCAGCCTCGGTGCGGTTTTTTTCAAATTTTGCAGCCGTTTTTAACATTCCCAGCTCATTTGAGGAAAGCATAAGCCTTATAAATTCCTCCGCCGCCTTTACAGCGTCCGACGAGCTGCCCGAAAGCAGGTTCAGCGCCGCGCCTATATTTCCGCCCGTTTCTTTAAGCGCGGGGCTTATTTGCTCGGCGGTGTAATTTGTATTTGCCGCTATATACTTCTCCGCCTCGGAAATTTCGGGTGGGGAAAGCGATAACACGGTGCAGCGGGATATTACCGTATCAAGCAGCGCCGCCTTGTTTTCGGCAATAAGAATAAAAAGCACAGAGCCGGGCGGCTCCTCAAGCACCTTTAAAAGTGCGTTTTGCGCCTGCTCGTTCATAGTGTCCGCCATATCTATTATAAAAACGCGGCGGGCTGACATATGCGGCTTTACATACGCCTCACTTCGCAGCGACCTTATTTGCGCTACGGTTATATTCTTTTTGCCGTCCTCGGGGGCTACCGTCCAAATATCGGGGTGTGTGCCCGCATGCTCCAGCCGACAGCCGCGGCACTCGCCGCAGGGCTTGTTTTCACCCTCGCAAACGGCGGCGCGGGCTGTAAATGCGGCAAGCGTATGCCTGCCTGTGCCCTTATCACCCTCTATAAGTATGGCGTGGGGCAGCCGCCCGCTTTCAACAGCGGCTGTGAGTGCGCCGCGTATTCTCGCGTTTCCTGCAAGCGGAAAGCTCATAGCACAAAACCGACCTTTTTCATTGCCTTGAAATAGGTCTTGCGGGCAATGTGCTCGGCTTTTTCGGCGCCCTCCTTATAAAGGCGCTCAAGCTCCTTTTTATCGGCGATTATTTCATCGTGGCGCTGCTTTATTGGCGCTAAGGTATCGGCTACCGCCTCGCCCACGGCAAGCTTGAAATCGCCGTAGCCCTTGCCCTCAAATTCGCGCTCAACCTCTGTGGTTGTTTTACCCGTAACCGCCGAATAAATGGTTATAAGGTTGGAAACGCCGGGCTTATCGTCCGACATTTTAATTTCCGAGCCGGAATCGGTAACGGCGCGTTTGAATTTGCGAATAATCGCGTCGCGGTCGTCAAGCAGAGCGACCCATGCGTTTACATTGTCGTCCGATTTCGACATCTTTTTCTCCGGGTCCTGCAGCGACTTTATCCTTGCACCCGCCTTGGGTATATATCCGTCCGGTATAGTGAAAACATTGCCGTAAATATTGTTGAAACGAATAGCAATATCGCGTGCAATTTCAAGGTGCTGCTTCTGGTCCGCGCCTACCGGCACCAAATCGGGCTGATACAGCAGAATATCCGCCGCCATAAGCACGGGGTATGAGAAAAGGCCTACATTTATATTATCGGGGTGCTTTTTACTCTTATCCTTAAACTGGGTCATTCTTGACATTTCGCCGAACTGGGTATAGCAGGAAAGCAGCCACGAAAGAGCGGCGTGCTCGGGCACCTGCGACTGAATAAAGACGGTGTTTTTCTCGGGGTCTATTCCCAGAGCTAACAGCATTGCGTATGTGGAGTATATCTGACTGCGCAGCTTTGCGGGCTCCTGCCGCACGGTTATTGCGTGCAGATCCGCAACGGCAAAAAAGCAATCAAATTCCGATTGCATTGCCGCCCAGTTTTTAAGCGCGCCGAGGTAATTACCGAGGGTTAAAAGTCCGCTCGGCTGTATACAGCTGAGAACGCGTTTTTTAGCGTCAGCCTGATTATTTTCGCACATATTCATTCCGCCTTTAAGCATTAGATTATTCGTAATTTCTATTTTAACACATTTCAAGCAAAGTTACAAGTTTTTTATAAAGCGGTATTTTTTTCATATTCTTGACAAATTGCCGAAAAAGGGGTATACTAATTTGCAAGTGAGTTGCAAATTGGAGATGAAATCGGAATGAAACGCCGTATAAAATGCGCCGCGGCGGCAATGCTTGCCGCTTTTATGCTTTTATCCGTCGGCTGCGGCGCTCCGAATGTAAAAAGGAGCGGTAAAATAAACGTACTTTGCACCGTTTTCCCGCTTTATGACTGGGCGCGGAATATTGCGGGAAATACCGCCGAGGTATCGCTGCTTAATGAAAACGGCACGGATATGCACAGCTACCAGCCCACCGCGGCGGATATTGTGAGACTTCACAGCTGCGATATACTTATATACACGGGCGGCGAATCGGAAAAATGGGTGACGGAAGTAATAAAGCAATCCTACAATGAAAATTTAAAGGCGCTGAACCTTATTGAGCTTTTGGGCGACAGGGCGGTAACCGAGCGCGAAGAGGGGGCAGAGCACCGCGAAAACGGCGATGAAACCGACGAACATATATGGCTCTCCCTTAAAAACGCCGAAATACTGACCGATAAGATAGCCGCGGCACTGAGCGACGCTGATAATAAGAATGCGGATATTTATAAAACCAACGCGGCGAAGTACTCGGAACGGCTCACCGCTTTGGATAATGAATACACCGAAGTTTTAAAAAACGCAAAGCACAAAACGCTTATTTTCGCCGACCGTTTTCCGTTCAGGTATTTTACCGAAGATTACGGGCTTGATTACTACGCCGCTTTTCCGGGCTGCTCGGCGGAAACCGAGGCGAGCTTTGAAACGGTGATATTTCTCGCAAAAAAAGCCGATGAAAACGGCGGCTGTATTTTTATAACCGAGACTTCAAACGGCGATATTGCAAAGGCGGTAAATCGAAACACGGCGAAAAAGAATAAGAAAATTTTAACGCTTGACAGTATGCAATCGGTTAAGAAAAAAGATATAAAAAATGGCTTGACCTATATTTCGGTCATGCAGAAAAATCTTGAAACACTGAAAATCGGGGTGAACTGAAATGTCACTTATAAAGGCCTGCAATTTAGCGCTCGGGTATGACGGAAAAACCGTTGCGGAAAATATAAGCTTTACGGTAAACGGGGGCGATTACCTTTGCGTTATAGGTGAAAACGGCTCGGGTAAAAGCACGCTTATAAAAACTCTTTTGGGACTTAACAAGCCGGTATCGGGCAGTCTTGAAACAGCGCTCGACCTGAAAAAAATCGGTTATCTGCCGCAGCAAACCGAGGTTCAGCGCGATTTTCCCGCAACAGTCGGCGAAATTGTTATGTCGGGCTTTGCGGGTAAATGCGGCTGCCGCCCGTTTTACAACGCGGCGCAAAGGGCAGAGGCGCTACTTAATATGCGCAAAATGGGAATAGAAAGCCTTGTAAAGCGCGGCTATGCCGCCCTTTCGGGCGGGCAACAGCAGCGGGCGCTGCTTTGCCGCGCGCTTTGCGCCGCCGAAAGCCTTTTATTGCTTGACGAACCCACGGCGGGGCTTGACCCCGAGGCGGCGGAGGATATGTATAGACTTATATCAAGACTTAACAGAGACGGTATGACGGTTATAATGATTACCCACGATATACCCGCCGCCATGCTCGGAACGCACATTCTGGAAATAGGCAAACACAGCTTTTTCGGCACGGCAGACGAATACACGGAGGCGAGGAAAAATGGCGGAAGCATTTGAAAATTTACAGCTTTATTTCAGCTATCCGTTTGTGCGGTACGCGCTTATTGTGGGTGTTTTAATTGCCGTTTGCGCGTCACTGCTCGGCGTGACTCTTGTGCTTAAACGCTTTTCGTTTATAGGGGACGGGCTTTCCCATGTGGCATTCGGCGCAATGGCGATTGCGGCAGTGCTCAAATTTACAAACCAAACCGCCGTAATACTGCCTATAACCGTTATTTGCGCAATATTGCTTTTAAAGGGCGGCAATTCTTCAAAAATCCGCGGCGACGCCGCAATAGCAATGCTTTCTGTGGGGGCGCTGGCGCTCGGGTATTTGCTTATGAATATTTTCTCGCCCTCCGCCAATGTTTCGGGGGATGTGTGCAGCACCCTTTTCGGCTCAACCTCTATTCTCACCCTGTCAAAGGGCGAGGTTATACTCTGCGCGGTGCTGTCGCTTATTGTAATAGCTCTGTTTATACTGCTTTACAACAAGCTTTTCGCCGTGACGTTTGATGAGAATTTTTCCCGCGCCACGGGGGTAAATACCGAGGCGTACAATATGCTCATAGCCGTTATAACTGCCGTGGTAATAGTAATTGCCATGAACCTTGTGGGGTCGCTGCTTATATCGGCGCTTATAGTTTTCCCCGCACTTTCCGCCATGCGGCTTTACAAAAGCTTTTTCGCTGTTTCGGTTTTCTCGGCGGTTTTCGCCGCGGTGTGCACCGCCCTCGGTATGATAATCTCCGTGCTTGCGGGAACGCCCGTGGGGGCTACGGTTGTGGCGGTGGATATAGCAGGCTTTATTTTATCCTCAGCGCTTAGCAAAGCGCTTAAAAGGGGTTGAAAATATGGTGCTGCACAATATTCCCCCACTTTACGGTGAAAAATCCGAGACGCTTATTTTAGGCAGCTTTCCGTCGGTTAAATCGCGCGAGGCGGAATTTTTCTACGGGCACCCGCAAAACCGCTTTTGGCGCGTGCTTGCGGGCGTGTTTTCCTGCGAAGTTCCGCAAACGGTGGAGCAAAAGAAAAAACTGGTGCTCGAAAACGGGCTTGCGCTGTGGGATGTTATTGCGGAGTGCGAAATTACGGGCTCTGCCGATACAAGTATTAAAAACGTAAAACCGAACGATATTGCGGGCATAATTGAAAAAACCGCCGTAAGCCGTATATTCGTAAACGGCAAAACAGCGGAAAAGTACTATATTCGTTATATTGAAAAAACGGTGGGGCAAAAGGCTGTTTGCCTGCCCTCAACCAGCCCAGCAAACGCGGCTTGGTCGCTTGAAAGACTGATAAACGCGTGGCAGATAATAAAATAAGCTATTCTATTAAATACCCAGCTCTTCATCCGAAACAATGTCTTCTTTGGGAATACCTGCGGTAATTGCTTCATCCTCCCATTTCATTACGCGGCGCAGCATAACAATCGGGAACGAATGTATTTTTGCGTTATATTTCGCCGCCGCCTCGCTGTAAGTCAAGCGGGCTTTGAGCTTTGCGTTTTCCGTCTGCTCAATTTGATTCAAAAGCTTTTGGGTATGCTCGTTTGATTTAAGCTCGGGGTATGCCTCCATAACCGCTTTGAAGTCATTTCCGCTGCGTATGCGCTTGCCGCGGCGGGCATCGGCAAATTCCGAATACACATCGGTTTCGGCTTTTCTGTATTTATCGGCAACGCGCTCCGCCTTGTCTATAAGGGCGGCGCCGGTTTCGGTTACCGCCGCTATATCCGATTTTGATTTTGCAATGGTGCTTTTAAGCCTTGCTATCGCGTTGAAATCTATTACCATATTAACCGCAAAAGCCAGCAGTATTGCAATAATAACCATGGGCAAATCGTATTTTTCGGGTATTTCATCGCCCGATACGGCAGCCGCGAATATAAAAACTATAAGCAGTTGCGAAACTATATACGCGCCGAAAAGCTTCAGCAGCTGGAGTAAAAGACTGTTTTTCGCATTGTAATTCATAAAAAATCCCCCTTAACATATCAAGATTATACTACCTATCGCCTTGTTTATCAAGACGGTTTTTGAAAGATTGTAAAAATCGCGGAGCGTTATACGCATACGCGGTTTATAGCCCTGATCAGACCCGACGGCAACGTTTAAACGGCAACCGTCGGGTCCGATTTTGCGTATTATTGCCCCAACCGCCTTTTCTCGCGCCATTTTTCGGGCGAAATACCGTTTTTGCGCACAAACAACTTATAAAAATAAGAGTAATTATTAAACCCGCTTGCCGTGGCAATGCTTTCAAGCGAATCCGAGGTCATTTCCATAAGATATTCGCATTGCCGCAGTCTTTGGTTTTGAAGATACGCTATCGGGGTCATACCGTAAGCCCTTTTGAAAATATTTATTATATGGTTTTTACTGAAATGAAATTCCCCGCAAAGCACAGGCAGAGTAATTTCTCCACCGCAGTTTTTCGCAATATATGCCGAAATATCATCTGCAGGCGACGGAACAGACCTTTTCGCGCCGAGCGCGGTTAAAATACCGTAAAGCATGCCCGCCTTTGCAATATACGGCGCGCCGCCGTGCGAGAGCCGATTCATTTCCTCCATATCCGCTTTAAGGGCGGAATATTCAAATTTACCGCGTTTCGGAAGAATATCGCCCTCCGCCGCCCAATTTTCAGCCCGAAAATGTATGTAAAGATATTTCGGCTTTTCACTCGCCGTTTCGCCGCCCTGGCGCATACCGTGCCGCTGAATGTAATATTCTCCCGCCGAAATTTCCTTCTGCTCCCCGTTTTCGGAAAAACGCAGAACGCCGCTGTAAACCAGCAGTAAAACGTCATCCTCACAAAAGCGCTCAACGTGGTGTTCGCCCTCCTTGAAAAAGCGTAATGACGCGTTTATATAACGTATCGGCTTATTCAAATCCACTCCCTGCATTTTCATCACCGGAATTATTATATAATACATAGTGTGATATTGTCAATGTATTGTGTGAAATAAACTATGTTTTAATAAAAAACAGTGTGATAAAATAAATATGGAAAGGAGATAAAAATATGCTGAAATATAATTTTTATACAACAAATGAAATAAAGCCCTCGGGGTGGCTCAAACGCCAGCTTGAAATTCAGGCGGCGGGACTCAGCGGAAATCTTGATAAAATATGGCCCGACATTGCAAACAGCGCCTGGATAGGCGGCACGCGCGAGGGTTGGGAGCGCGTACCCTACTGGCTTGACGGGTTTATCCCGCTTGCTTACCTTTTGGATAATGAGGAAATGAAGCGCCGCGCAAAAAGGTATATAGACGCAATCATTGCCGCGCAAAAGGCGGACGGCTGGATATGCCCCTGCCCCGACGACCGACGCGCCGAATACGATACCTGGGCGGTACAGCTTATTACAAAGGTGCTTGCGGTTTATTACGAGTGCGAAAAGGATGAACGCATCCCGGGCGTAATTTACAAAGTACTTAAAAACTATTATGAATTATTGCGGCGCGGCGAAATAAAGCTGTTTGACTGGGGAAAATTCAGGTGGTTTGAAACCTTTATAGCAATTAAATTTACATATGACCGCTTTAAAGAGGACTGGCTGCTCAAATTGGCGGAAATTTTGAAAGAGCAGGGTGCGGATTACAACGAATTTACCGAGCTTTGGAAAACCCCGCTTAATAAGCAAAGATTTGAAACGCACATTGTAAATATGGCAATGATGCTGAAATCGGAGGTTCTCACGTCAAACCTTTTCAATTCGGCATACACCGACAGCGCCTCACGACTTTGCGATATATTGGAGAAATATAACGGTACCCCGGTTGCAACCTTTACGGGCGACGAGGTGCTTTCGGGCTTAAGCCCGATACAGGGCACGGAGCTTTGCTCGGTTACGGAGCTTATGTATTCTTACGAATGGCTCTACGCATACACGGGTAATGAAAAGTGGGCAGAAAGGCTGGAGCTTGCCGCCTTTAACGCTCTGCCCGCCGCAATCAGCGAGGATATGTGGACGCACCAGTACGACCAGCAAAGCAACCAGATTGCCTGCATACAATTCCCCGGAAAACCCATTTTCAGAACCAACAGCGGCGACGCGCATTTATTCGGCTTACAGCCTAATTTCGGCTGCTGCACAGCAAACTTCAATCAGGGCTGGCCGAAATTCGCGCTTTCGGCGTTTATGTACGGCGAAAACACCGTAATAAACGTATTGCCCGTGCCGTCAAGGCTTAAAACAGACAGTTTCAATATAAATCTTGAAACCGAATACCCGTTTAAAAACAGCTTTAAATACACTGTAAATTCCGAAACCCAATTTGAATTTAAAATCCGTATTCCGTCCTTTGCGGAAAACGTTACCGTAAACGGGGAAAAAGCCGATATACGCGAGCTTAGCTTTAAAATAACGCCCTGCAAAAACCGGGTTATTGAAATTTCCTATGAAACAAGACCGGTGCTTATAAGCCGCCCTTACGGGCTTAATACCGCGCGCTGCGGTTCGCTTGTGTTTTCATTGCCCATAAAATACGAAAAGCGTATGCATGAATACACTCACGACGGCGTTGAAAGAAAATTCCCCTACTGCGATTATGAGCTTATACCGCAAAGCGACTGGAATTACGCCTTTTGCGGCGACGGGCTTGAAGCGGTGCGCCGCACGGTCGGCAATTCCCCGTTTTCCGAAAGCGAACCGCCCGCGGTGCTTAAAGCAAGCGTTTGCAAAATTGATTGGGGCTTTGCCGACGGTTATGAAACCGTATGCGGTAAAATCCCGCATTCGGCAAAACCGCTGTCGGATACGGAAACGGCGGAGCTTTACCCATACGGCTGCGCAAAGCTGAGAATGACCGAAATGCCGATGGCAGAAAAGAATTAAAAAGATTTTTTGTATTTTCCGGGCGATACACCGACCGACATCTTGAAGACCTTTGAAAAATACAGCGAATCGGAAAATCCGCAGGAAAGCGCGGTTGATTTAACCGAAAAGCCGCGCTCCAAAAATTCCTTTGCGCGGTCAAGCCTATATTTTGTAAGGTACGCGCCCGGCGGCGCGCCGCAAACCTTTACAAAGCACCTGTGCAGAGTGGCGCGGCTTATACCGAGCGCGCCGCACACCGCGGAAAGGTCAAAATCGGGCTTATAAAAATTATTTTCAATTAAAGACCGCGCGGAGTCAAAGCAATCGTTTTCGCCCGATTTCGCATGGTTCTCAAACGTATCCGCGTAAACTCCCAGTATCGCCGCCGTCACTCCGCTCACAGTGTTCTTTTGCGCTCCGTGGCTTATTCCGTTTATAATATCGAAAAGCGGCATGATACTCTCTTTATCTACCGCGCCGATTATGCAGTTATCCCTTGCAAAGTCTATACGGTTAAGCAAAGAAACATATTTTTCACCGTTAAACTCAATCCATGTGTATTCCCATGGCTCTTTTTCATCGGGGTAATACGCAATATTATCAAACGGGCGTATTACAAAGCTCTCCCCTGCCGCTAAAGCATAGCTTTTGCCGCCGTTTATAAACGTTCCCTTACCCCTTATTATATAATGCAATACATAGCAGGTCCGTATGCCGGGTCCCCATGAATGTAAATCATGGCAGTCCTGCCGCCCGTAGTAGACCGTTGCAGACATAAAAAAATCCCTCCGTGAAACAAAAATACATATATTTGCAATAAAATATTATGGAAAATGATATCATTATACCATATACTTAGTTTACAGTATTTTTTTACGGAGGTCAAGAAAAATGATTAAAAACACACCCCCTATGGGCTGGAATTCATGGAACACTTTCGGCGCGGATATAAACGAGCAGTTAATACGCGATACTGCCGACAAAATGGTAAAAAGCGGGCTTTTGGCAGCGGGCTATACTTACCTTGTTATAGACGACTGCTGGTCGTTAAAGGAGCGCGACGAAAACGGCAGGCTTGTTGCCGACCCCGAAAAGTTTCCGAACGGAATGAAAGCCGTTGCCGATTATGTGCACTCAAAAGGGCTTAAATTCGGCATGTATTCCTGTGCGGGAAATCTTACCTGCGCGGGCTACCCCGGCAGCTTTGAGCATGAATTTACCGACGCTGAAACTTTCGCTTCATGGGGCGTGGATTTTCTTAAATACGACTACTGCTACCACAGCAACATAATTCACGGCAAGTATTTGTACCGCCGCATGGGCGCTGCGCTTAAAAACTGCGGCAGGGATATACTTTTCAGCGCATGCTCCTGGGGGGCTGATAATACCGCCGAATGGATACGCGAAAGCGGCGCCGCTATGTGGCGCTCCACATACGATATATTCGATACATGGGAGTCAATAAAAAAGCTTACCGAAGAGCAGGAGAGCATATTCGCCTACGGCGGCAAGGGCTGCTTTAACGATATGGATATGCTGGTAGTTGGCATGTACGGCAAGGGCAACGTAGGTCTTGAGGGGCTTAACGACACGCAGTATAAGACCCATTTTTCAATATGGGCATTACTCGGTTCGCCGCTTATGATAGGCTGCGATATACGCAATATGAATGAAGAAACCCTTAAAATACTCACAAATAAAGAGCTTATAAAAATAAATCAGGATGAAGACTGCCGCCAGGTATTCAAGCTCTCCCCCATTTGGAACGATAACGTTAAAGCATACGCGCGCAACCTCGGAAACGGCGATATAGCGCTGGGTTTCTTTAATTTCAGCGGTGAAGAGGGCGCGGTACGGGTAAATCTTGACGAGTTGGGGCTGCCCGAAAGCACAGGCAAAACCCTTTGCATGCATAACGTATGGGAGGACGAAAGCATTACGGTTAAAAACGGCACGTTTATACATAATATTAAGCCGTATGACAGCTTAGTATACCGTTGCAAAGTGGTAAATAAGTAATGACTTACTGTATTCATTGCGGTAAAGAGCTTTCGTTTAACGACATAGGCGCGCATAAAAAATTTATAAACCGCGGCAGCCGTGAATTTATGTGCATAAGCTGTTTGGCGGCGGAGCTTAATGTTCCCGAAAAACGTATTTACAAAAAGATTGAGTACTTTAAAAAACAGGGCTGCACGCTTTTTGTTTAAAAAAAGTCTTGACAAATTAAAATTGCGGTGCTATAATGACCTCAAACTTAAGAAAAGCTGTGACGAAGACGGTCTGAAATTTAAGCTTTAAGAGAGCCGGTGGTTGGTGTGAACCGGCAGTGTGAATTTCGTTTGACCCATCACTTCCGAGCCGGAGGGCTGAAATATAAGTAGGTTTTCCCGTGATTGCTGCGTAAAGGCATAGGAATTGCTTGATTCCGAAGAGCGGCGGTTTTTATAACCGCAATTTGAGTGGTACCGCGAGTGTTAATTCAACACCCGTCTCAAAGAAATTTGAGACGGGTGTTTTTTATTTTAATTTTTTCAAGGAGGAAGTAAAAAATGGCAACAGTATCGACCGATAAATTAAAAGAGGTAGCAAAGCGAATTCGCGAAATGCGGGAGATATGCGACATTACCGAAACGGATATGGCAAAAAAAACCGAAGTAAGCTTAGAAGATTACATGGCTTACGAAAACGGCGAGCTTGATTTTCCGTTCACCTTTATTCATAAATGTTCCTTGGCTTTCGGAATAGGAATAACCGATTTGCTTGAAGGGCAGAGTGCCCACCTTTCCTCCTACACCGTTACCCGCAAGGGTCAGGGGCAGGAAACCGCTAAAGAGGACGGAATTGAGATTCAGAACTTAGCGCCGCTTTTCCGCAAAAAAATAGCCGAGCCTTACTGGGTGCGCTATGAATACAGCGAAGAGCTGCAAAGCAAGCCGATACATTTAACCAAGCACTCCGGTCAGGAATTTGACTTTGTTATGAGCGGCAGGCTTAAGGTGCAGATAGGCGAAAATGTGGAATATTTAAGCGAGGGCGACAGCATTTACTATAATTCCTCAACCCCCCACGGTATGATAGCGGTAGACGGCAGAGACTGCCTTTTCGTGGCGGTGGTGCTGCCGGGCGAGGACGTTAAGGAAAACGTTATACGCGATACCATAGTTTCAGCACATTCGGGCAATAAAGAATATGTTTCCTCGAAATTTGTGGAATGTATAGAAGCCGAAAACGGCGCGCTGCAAAAAATAGAGTTCAAAAACGAGGATAAATTCAACTTCGCCTTTGATATTGTGGACGAAATAGCGAAGAAAAGCCCTGAAAAGCTCGCAATGCTGCATATTGATAAAAATAAGGTTGAGCGCCGCTTTACCTTTAACGATATGAAACGCGCCTCTAATCAGTGCGCAAACTACTTTAAATCGCTCGGCATTAAAAAGGGCGACCGCGTAATGCTGGTGCTCAAACGGCACTACCAGTTCTGGTACGCAATACTGGCGCTGCACAAATTGGGCGCGGTTGCAATTCCCGCGACCAACCTGTTGCAGGAGCACGATTTTGATTACCGCTTTAACGCAGCAGAGGTCAGCGCGATAGTGTGTACCGCCGACGGCGACGCGGCGCACCAGGTCGATTTGGCAGAGCCTGCAAGCCCCACCCTTAAAACCAAAATACTGGTGGGCGGCGAGCGTGAGGGCTGGCATAATTTCGATGAGGAATTTCCGCTTTTCTCGGCGCACTTCTACCGCACAGAGGATACCGCCTGCGGCGACGACTTAATGCTTATGTTCTTTACATCCGGCACAACGGGCTACCCGAAAATTGCGGCGCATAACTATAAATACGCGCTCGGTCACTATGTCACGGCGAAATACTGGCACGGCGTAGATGAAAACGGGCTGCACTTCACCATTTCGGAAACCGGCTGGGGCAAGGCGCTCTGGGGCAAGCTTTACGGGCAGTGGCTGTGCGAGGGCGCGGTGTTTACATACGATTTCGACCGCTTTGACGCGGCGGATATACTGCCAATGTTTGCAAAGTACCATATAACAACATTCTGCGCGCCGCCCACAATGCTCAGAATGATGATAAAGCAGGATATTTCGCAGTATGATTTTTCGTCCGTTAAGCATATGACCACGGCGGGCGAGGCTTTAAACCCCGAAGTTTACCGACAGTTTGAAAAGGCTACGGGGCTGCAAATATTAGAGGGCTTCGGGCAGAGTGAAAGCACAATGATAATAGGCAATATGACAGGCGAGCCACACAAAATAGGCTCAATGGGCAAGCCCGCGCCGATATACGACGTTGATATTATTGACGCGGACGGTAAATCCGTTCCCGCGGGCGAAACGGGCGAAATAGTGATAAATATTAAAAACGGTCTGCCCTGCGGTCTTGCCACCTGCTACTATGGCGATAAGGAAAAAACCGACGAAACCTGGCACGACGGATATTACCACACGGGCGATACCGCGTGGCGTGATGAGGACGGCTTTTACTGGTATGTGGGCAGAATTGACGACGTTATTAAGTCCTCGGGCTACCGCATAGGGCCGTTTGAGATTGAAAGCGTAATAATGGAGCTGCCCTATGTGCTTGAGTGCGGCGTTTCCGCCGCCCCCGACCCCGTTCGCGGGCAGGTGGTAAAGGCAAGCATAGTACTGGTTAAGGGCACTGAAGCCACAGAGGAGCTTAAAAAGGAAATTCAAACCTATGTTAAGGCACACACCGCGCCCTATAAATACCCGCGGATTGTAGTATTTAAGGATAGCCTGCCGAAAACCACAAGCGGCAAAATTCAGCGAAATAAGCTGTAATTCCGCATTCCCAATTAAAAACGGTGGTGATTATATGAATTTTAAAAGACTAACCCTGCTTTGCGGGCACTACGGCAGCGGCAAAACAAATGTTGCTGTAAACTTTGCGTTTGACCTTAAAAAGCAGTATAATAACGCCGCAATAGCCGACCTTGATATTGTAAACCCATATTTCAGAACAAAGGACAGCGCAAGGGAGCTTGAAAAGGCGGGTATAGAGCTTATCTGCTCGGAATATGCGGGAACGAACATTGATATTCCCGCAATGCCGCAGCAAATGTATATGATAACCGACTGTAAGGACAAAAGGTTTATTCTTGATATAGGCGGCGACGACCGCGGCGCGCTGGCGCTCGGGCGGTTAGCCCCCGCAATAATCAAAGAAAATGACTACGATATGCTTATGGTTATAAACTGCTTTCGCCCTTTAACACGCAGGGCGGCGGAGGTAATAGAGGTTATGCGGGAAATAGAGTATGCGGGCGGCATTAAATTTACGGGGCTTGTGAACAACTCAAATTTAGGGGAAGAAACAACGCCCGAGGATGTTCTGTCCTCCCTGCCGTATGCGGACGAGGTGTCAAAACTATCGGGTCTGCCGATAGTATGCACCACCGTACATAACACTGTTTATGACGCTTTAAAGGGCAAAATAAACGGTTTATATTCAATAAATTTACAGCCGAAAATAAACTGAAAGGAAGTAATACAATGGCAAAACTGACGTTTAAAACTGACAACTGCAAGGGCTGCGGACTTTGCGTGGACGTATGTCCCAAAAAGGTGCTGCGCCTTGCAACCGACAAGATTAACAAAAAGGGTCACCACCCCGTAGAGGCGGCGAACGAGGCGGATTGCATCGCCTGCGCATTCTGCGCCACCATGTGCCCTGATTGCATTATAAAAATAGAAAGGTGAGTGAAAAATATGTCAGATAAGGTTCTTATGAAAGGCAACGAGGCTATTGCCGAGGCTGCAATAATAGCGGGCTGCCGCCATTATTTCGGCTACCCCATAACCCCGCAGACCGAAATTGCCGCATATATGGCGAAAAGAATGCCGAAAATAGGCGGCACGTTCTTGCAGGCTGAAAGCGAAATTGCCGCAATAAATATGGTTTACGGCGTTTCTTCCACAGGTCACCGGGTTATGACCTCATCTTCAAGCCCCGGTATATCGCTTAAGGGCGAGGGGCTTTCCTACCTTGCGGGAGCGGATTTGCCCGCGCTTGTTGTAAACGTTCAGCGCGGCGGACCGGGACTCGGCGGCATACAGCCCTCGCAGTCGGATTATTTTCAGGCTACAAAGGGCGGCGCGCACGGCGATTTTCATATGATAGTTTTAGCCCCCTCCTCCGTTCAGGAAATGGCGGATTTGACCGTTAAGGGCTTCGAGCTTGCCGATAAATACCGTATGACCTCTATGATTTTGGCGGACGGCACAATGGGGCAGATGATGGAACCGGTATCGCTTAATTACGATATTAAGCCAAGTCCTGAAAAGCCGTGGACCACCACAGGCACCAAAATGGCAAGAAAGCATAACATAGTAAACTCGCTGTCGCTTGTGCCCGAGGAGCTTGAAAGGCTTAATTTTGAGCGTTACGAGCGTTATAAGACCGTAGAAGAAAACGAGACTATGTATGAGGAATATATGACCGGGGACGCCGAAATTGTAATAGCGGCGTTCGGCATAGCGGCGCGCGTTTCAAAAAATGCAATAACCGAAGCCCGCAAAAAGGGCATAAAGGTGGGTATGATACGCCCCATAACTTTATGGCCGTTCCCCGAAAAACCCTTTAAAAAGGCGGCGCAAACCGCAAAGCAGTTTATTTCGGTTGAGCTTTCAATGGGTCAGATGATTGAGGATGTAAGGCTTGCTACGGAGTGCAAGGTGCCCGTGACCCTTTGCAACCGCACGGGCGGTATGATACCCTCGCCCGATATGGTGCTTGAGGCAATAGAAAAAGCCGTAGAAAACGGAGGTGCAAAATAATGGTAGTATTCGATAAACCCCACGCGCTGACAGACGCGCCGTTCCATTATTGCCCCGGCTGCACTCACGGTATAGTACACCGTCTTGTAGCGGAGGTTATTGACGAATTAGGGATAGAGGGCAAAACCGTAGGCATAGCGCCGGTAGGCTGCTCGGTTTTGGCTTATAACTATTTTAATTGCGATATGATTGAGGCTTCCCACGGCAGAGCGCCCGCGGTTGCAACCGGCGTTAAGCGCGCAGAACCCGATAATATAGTATTTACATACCAGGGCGACGGCGACCTAGCCTCAATCGGTATGGCTGAAACGGTGCACTCCGCCGCGAGAAACGAAAACATTACCGTTATATTTATAAACAACGCAATATACGGTATGACGGGCGGACAAATGGCGCCCACCTCCCTGCCCGGTCAGGTAACACAGACTTCGCCCTACGGCAGAGACGTAACGCAGTGCGGCTACCCCGTTAAGGTGTGCGAGCTGCTGTCACAGCTTGACGGCGCGGAATATTTGGAGCGCGTTGCCGTAAACAACGTTAAAAACGTTAAAAACGCGAAAAAAGCGATTAAAAAGGCTTTCCAAAATCAGATAGACGGCAAGGGCTTTTCGCTTGTAGAGGTTATTTCAAGCTGCCCGACCAACTGGGGGCTTACCCCGCAGAACGCCCTTAAATGGATAGAGGAAAAAATGATACCCTACTATCCCCTCGGCGTTTATAAGGATAGGTCAGCCGCAAAGGAGGAAACAAAATGAGCACAACGCAGTATTTATTCGCCGGCTTCGGCGGTCAGGGCATACTTTTTGCGGGAAAATTTGCGGCTTATAAGGGGCTTATTGAGGAAAAGCAGGTAAGCTGGCTGCCCTCTTACGGGCCCGAAATGCGCGGCGGCACGGCAAGCTGCTCGGTTATCATAAGCGATAGCCCCGTAGGCTCGCCCATAGTTTCAAAGCCCGATGTTTTAATAGCCATGAACCTGCCCTCGCTTGACCGCTACGAAAGCGCCGTGGCAGCGGGCGGCACAATATTTGTTGACTCCACGCTGGTTGAGCGCAAGGTAAACCGCACCGATGTAACGGCGTATTATGTGCCCGCAACCCGCCTTGCAAACGAAAACGGCATACCCACCCTTGCTAATATGATACTTATGGGCAATATTTTAAAGGTTATGGGCGAGTTTAAAGAGGAAAGCGTTTCAGCGGCGCTTAAAAAGGTTATTTCCGCAAAGCACGCCGATATGCTGGATGTAAACTTAAAGGCGCTTAAAACAGGCGCAGAGCTTTGAAAGGATTGTGTTTGAAATGGAAATTAAAATTACAAAGGCTCCCGTTTTAAAGGAAAAGCCCGACAGCAGCACACTGGGCTTCGGCAGAATTTTCACCGACCATATGTTTATGATGGACTATTCGCGCGAGGAGGGCTGGCATGACGCGAGAATTGTGCCGTTCGGCAATATTTCGCTGCACCCCGCCTCTACCGTGCTGCACTACGGCTCCGAAATATTTGAGGGGCTAAAGGCTTACCGCCGAAAGGACGGCAAGGTGCAGCTTTTCCGCCCGACCGAGAATATAAAGCGTATGAACAACTCTGCCGAGCGCCTTTGCCTGCCGCAGATACCCGAAGACGACTTTATGCAGATTTTGGATACCTTTATAAGCCTTGAGCAGGATTGGGTACCCTCAGCCGAGGGCACTTCCCTTTACATTCGCCCCTTTATGTTCGGTAATGATGAAAATTTGGGCGTTCACGCGGTTCATCACGCTACCTTTGTTATCATCCTCTCCCCTGTCGGCAGCTATTACAAAGAGGGCATTAACCCAGTTAAAATTATGATTGAGGATAAGGACGTGCGCGCGGTGCGCGGCGGCACGGGCTACGCTAAGTGCGGCGGAAACTATGCCGCAAGCAACCGCGCGGGCGAAAAAGCCGAGGAAAAGGGCTATTCGCAGGTTTTGTGGCTTGACGGCGTAGAGCGCAAGTATATTGAAGAAGTTGGCGCTATGAACGTTATGTTTAAAATTGACGGCGAAATAGTCACCCCCGCGCTTACAGGCTCTATACTTCCCGGTATTACCCGCAAATCCTGCATAGAGGTTTTAAAGAGTGAGGGCTACACCGTAAGTGAGCGGCTTTTGAGCGTGGATGAGCTTGGCGAAGCGCTTAAAAACGGCAAGCTTGAGGAGGCTTGGGGCTGCGGCACCGCGGCGGTAGTATCTCCCATAGGCGAGCTTTGCTATAAGGACGTTAAGTACACCATTAACGGCGGCAAAATAGGCGAGGTTACGCAGCACCTTTACGATACCTTAACAGGTATTCAGTGGGGCAAGCTGCCCGATACAAAGGGCTGGACATACCCGATAAAATAATGCGGAATAATTAAAAATTCACCCCCTGCTGTTATCAATTAAGATGGCGGCAGGGTTATTTTTACGTCGCGCTTTTTTATCGGCGTTTATTATATTCCGAGGGCGACATTCCGTAATGCTTTTTAAAGCAGCGCGCGAAATAGCCGGGGTCGGAAAATCCGCAGAGGGTTGCCAGCTCCGAAATTTTAATATTTTTTTCGGTACGGAGCGTTTTTTTGGCAAATTCAAGCCGCAGTATTTGTATGTATATCATTGGGGTAAGACCCGTAATCGCCTTAAACCGACGGCAAAAATACGCCTCGTCATACCCGAAGCGGCGGCTTAATTCCTTTGATGAAATATCCTCGTGGAAATGCTTTTCTATGTATTCGGTAACGTTGCGGAACCGCTCATCCGAAAGAGCGTGGATATTTCCGTCCGACAGGCAATACCGATAAAGCAGCCCCAAAAGCCTGTAAATTTCACCTACAACCATAAGCGACGAGGCGCTTTCCCCCGCCAGCTGCTCATCGGCAATCGCCTTTGCCGCGGCAAAAACCTCGGGGCGCGAAGAAACCGCAGAAAACGATATCCGCTGCTCGGCTATAGGCACAAGGTATTTCGCGGCGGCGTTGGCAGAATTGTAAAACGCCTGAACATCAAACATAATGGTTTGGTAAGAAACGCCGTCATGTCCCGCAAAACCGCGGTGCGGCTGCCCCGGCATAAAAACAGCGACCGAGCCGGCGGGCGCGTATTCCTTTACATCCCCCAAATATATATCCAGCCCGCCGCTTAATATAACAAGAATTTCCATACGCTCATGCCAGTGGGTAGTAAAGCAAAGCCCTGAAGGCGGGAAAGAAAACGCATCATGAATTTTAACGGCGCTGTCGCCGTATAAAACCGGAGTAAGCTCCTTTTGTCCGTCCAGTCGCATATAATCACCCAAGTCAAAAAAATACAAAATAAAATCAAAATAATCCTAACCGCCGAATTATATTTATGTTAACATAAAGACAGAAAAAAATCAATATTCAAGGGGGATTTTTTATGAAAATAGGTACCTGCGTACATTTTAACGACATAAACGAAATGTCAAAAAAGTTTGACGAACTGCTCGCAAACGGGTTTGACAGCTGCCAGCTCATTTCCTGGAAACCCGAGCTTTGGACGGATGAAAATGCCGAAATACTCAAAAATCTCATTAACGATAAAAAAATAGATGTTTCCGCGTTTTGGTGCGGCTGGGAAGGACCCACCGTGTGGGATTTTTACGACGGTCAGATAACCTTGGGTCTTGTTCCGCCCGAATATAGGGCGGGGCGCGTTAAAAATCTGTGCGACGGCGCGGATTTCGCGAAAAAGCTCGGTATTACCGACGTTGTGACCCATATGGGCTTTATACCCGAAAACCCGAACGACCCGCAATTTGCGCCTTTCTGCGTTGCGGTAAGAACCGTTGCGGAGCACTTAAAGCAAAACGGGCAGTACCTTTTGTTTGAAACGGGTCAGGAAACCCCCGTTACTATGCTTCGCTGCTTTGAAAAGGTGGGAACGGATAACCTCGGCGTTAATCTCGATACCGCAAACGTTATTCTTTACGGCAGGGCAAACCCGGTGGACGCTCTTGACGTTTTCGGCAAATATGTCCGCAATCTGCACGCAAAGGACGGTAGATACCCCACAAACGGCCATGACCTCGGCGAAGAGACCCGCATAGGCGACGGTAAGGTGGATTTTAACCGCCTGTTTGAAAAGCTGCACGAAATAGGCTACGATTCTTACGTTACAATAGAGCGCGAAATTGAGGGCGAGGAGCAGAATAAGGATATACTCCACGCCAAGGAATACCTCGGAAATATTATAGAAAGGGTTTACGGTGAGCTGAAATGAAAGGACTTATGGTAGACTTTTCAAGAAACGCGGTTATGAACCTTACCGCCCTTAAAAGGTTTGTAAAGGTAATATCGGCGCTGGGCTATGATACGTTAATGCTTTACACAGAGGATACATATGAGGTTGACGGCGAGCCGTATTTCGGGCATCAGCGCGGAAGATTTTCAAAAGCCGAGCTTAAAGAGGCAGACGCTTTCTGCCGCGAAAACGGTATAGAGCTTGTACCCTGCATACAAACCCTTGCGCACCTTAACGCCATGTTCAAGTGGGTAAACCGCTACGGCGCAATAAACGACACGGCGGATATTCTGCTGGCGGACGATGACAGAACCTATGAGCTTATAAATAAAATTTTCTCCACGCTTTCCGAGTGCTTTACCACCCGCAAAATACATATCGGCATGGACGAGGCGTATATGGTGGGTCTGGGTAAATACCGCGATAAGCACGGCGAGGCAGACCGTTTTGAAATTATAAACCGCCACCTGCACAGGGTATGCGATATGGCTGATAAATACGGCTTTAAGCCGATGATATGGAGCGATATGTTCTGTAAGCTCGCCGTTTCCTCCTCAGATTATTACAGCACGGCGAACCTTGAAGCAATACGCAAAAAGGCAAACCTGCCCGAGAACCTGACCCTGGTTTACTGGGATTATTACAGCACGGATTATAACCGCTATTCAAATATGATAGAAAAGAACAAGGCTTTCGGCAGACCGGTTGCGTTTGCGGGCGGCGCATGGACATGGAAAGGCTTTGCGCCGGGCAATCAATTCAGCTTTGATACCACCCTGCCCGCCGTTAAAGCCTGCCGCGACCATGGTGTAAAGGATATTTTCTTTACCATGTGGGGCGATAACGGCGGCGAATGCTCGCGTTTCGCGGTTTTACCCGCTCTTTGCTATTCGGCTGAGCTTTTAGAGGGCAATGAAAATATGTCGGACGCAAAGGCGCGGCTTAAAGCGGTTACGGGCATGGAATTTGATGATTTTATGCTGCTTGATAAGCTGGATAATCCTACCGAAAAGCTGAATTATAACACATCCAAATATCTGCTTTACTCCGACCCGTTTATGGGCGTTTATGACAGCCGTGTAACCGAGGGCGTTAACGATTACTACAAAAGGCTCAGCGAAAGGCTTTCGGCAGTTCGGGCAACCGAAGATTACGAGCCGATTTTCGGTTCGGCTGCGGCACTGGCGGACGTTCTGTCGGTAAAAGCCGAGCTCGGCGTTAAAACCCGCGCGGCATATTTGGCTGGGGATACCGAGACGCTTAAAGGCATAGCCGAAAACGATTATACCGCCGCCGTAGATAAGCTAAAAGCGTTTTACACCGCTTTCCGTAAATTTTGGTTTTTTGAAAATAAGCCCCATGGCTTCGACGTTCAGGATATACGTCTCGGCGGGCTTATAATGCGGCTTGAAAGCTGCCGCGAAAGAATTTTAAGCTATTGCGCGGATAAATCAAATACTATTCCCGAGCTTTCAGAGCCGGTGCTTGAAGACGAACGCTCAAAAAGCTGGGATAATATTGTAACCGCAAACGTTATTTAATTAAAGGAGATTTTTACTATGTTAAAGGTTGCACTTGTAGGAGTAGGCGGAATAAGCGGCGCGCATATTCCGGCGTGGGAATCAATGGCGGATACCGAGCTTGTGGCGCTGTGCGATATTCGTCCCGAGCAAATGGAAAAATACACGGATAAACGCCGTTATACCGATTTTGACGAAATGCTCGCAAAAGAGAAAATAGATATTCTCGATATTTGTCTTCCTACATATTTACATGCCGATTTCTCGGTTAAAGCAATGGAAAAAGGCATTAACGTTATTTGCGAAAAGCCCGTTTCGCTTAAAAAAGAGGATGTTGCTCGCGTATACGGCACAGCAAAAAAGAATAACGTTAAATTTATGATAGCGCAGGTTCTGCGTTTTTGGCCCGAGTATGAAATAGTTAAAAAGATTTATGACGAAAAGATCTACGGTAATCTGCTTTCGGGTTCTATGACCCGCCTCGGCTGCCGCCCGAAATGGAGCTGGGATAACTGGATGACCGATAAAAACCGCAGCGGTCTTGTGCCGTTTGACCTGCACATTCACGATTTGGATTTCATGGTTTACACATTCGGCAAGCCGCAGGAGACCCATGCGTTTAAATCCACCACCGATACGCAGGATTACCTTAATACGGTTTATAAGTACGACGGATTTTTCATAACCACCGAGGCCTCGTGGTATGCGTCGCCCTATCCGTTTAAGGCGGCTTTCCGTTTCCAGTTTGAGCATGCGGTTGCAGCGTGGGAAAACGGCGAAATGAAAATATATGAGGAAAACGGCGAAATTCGGTCGCCTATATCCGGCGGCGACGGGCTTGATACCGGCAATATAGGTCTGCCCGCAAGCGACGCATATGCCAACGAGATTCGCTACTTCACCGATTGCGTTGAAAACGGCTCATTCCCCGACAGGGTAAAGCCCGCCGAGCTTGAAACCGTGCTTGACATTTTGAATACCCTTTGATTATAAGCAGAAAACGACCCCGTTTTTGTATTATTGTTAAGATGCAAATAGAGTTATCCCGTAATTTCGGGATAACTCTATTCTCATATATACCTTGAAAAATCACATTAAAAATGTTATATTTAATTTAAAAACAGGCAGTTGATTTAACTCGGGCATATAATGCAAAGAAAGGTCGTTTTTTTATGGATAAATTAACGGAATACGCAGCCGAGCTGCAAAGTCTTGCGCAGGCAGGGCTGTTTTACGGCAAGGATGTTTACGACAGAGAGCGCTATACGCGCATACGCGATATAGCGGCGGAAATTATGGCAATGAAAACCGAGCTGCCGCTTGACGCGGTTAAAGAGCTTTTTTGCTCCGATTACGGTTATCAAACCCCCAAAGTGGATACCCGCGCCGCAATATTCAGGGATAACAAAATACTGCTTGTGCACGAAAAAAACGGCACATGGTCGCTGCCGGGCGGTTGGTGCGAATTTAATATGTCGCCGGCGGAAAACGCGGTAAAAGAGGCACGGGAGGAAGCCGGAAAAAACGTAAAGGTAAAATCTGTTATAGCGGTGCAAAACAGAGATACGCACAACAAGCCGCAGTATGCCTACGGCGTTGTGAAAATCTTTTATCTTTGCGAGGATCTTGGCGGAGAGTTCCGCGAAAATTCCGAAACCACCGAGGCGCAGTTTTTTGCTCCCGACTGTCTGCCGCGTTTAGCCGAAGAAAAATGCAACGAGGAACAGATATTAATGTGTTTCCGTGCAATGTCCTCGGAAAATTGGGTAACGCTGTTCGATTAAATTCCGCCAAAAGCACTCTGCATGGCTTTATATGATTTTTTAAGCCGCGTTTTAACGGTTATATTCCCGAGGGGACGAAACGCGGCGGAAAACATTTTTATTTCACCGCCGCTGCCCGAGCCGACGTAAATATCCGAAAACGAAGTAAAGCCTATTTCATCTTTATTAAGCTCGCCTATACATATGCCGAGCCTTGCGTTTGCAACGTTTAAGAGGTACCAGGCAATACGCACCTCCAGCTTTCCGTTTTTAAAATAAAAATCCGCCTGCGAGTCGTAATTGCCGCTCTCGGGGTTTGCGTTGCCGTATTTTAAAAGTCCGCTTTCATAGTACTGCGGCGGAATTGTCTTTTTATCATCGGGTAAATACATTTCGTTTGAAACAAGGGTGTTTATTTTAACATATTCCCCGCTGTTTTTAACCGCCGCTTTACCCTCAACAACCTTTTTCAAAACCGAATATCTGTAATTGAACAGGTCGTAATACGCGTCGCACAAAAGGCGCGTATTTTCTTTTCCGTTTATTTTAAGCAGAAAATCGCAGCTTTTATCAAACGTAAGCCCGTTACTGCGGCTCATAGTGCTGCCCGTGCCCAAAACCGAAATCGGAACGTAATAAACGTCCTTTTCAAAGTCAAAGCCCGCGGGCAGGTCTATATAAATGTGCATATACTCGGCGTCATACTGCACCTTAAGGCTTGTGCCGTTTACGGTGCTTACATTATCCCATTCGGTAAAATCGCCGTCGGGGTAAGAAACCGAGGTTTCAAAGCTTAACATACCGTAGCCCTGCTCGGCAGAGGAAAGGTTGCGCGTTCTGTCGGTCGGGTTATCGGGGTAATACATAACCGTGTTCCAGGTGCGCTTGAACCATTCGTCCTGCCAGGAGAAAAGCAAGCCGCCGCAGTAACCCTCAAGCGCTATGCTACGGGTCATATCGGCGCAGTACTTTCCCTGCTCTTCCTCTGTCAGTCCGCCCTGATTATAGCCCATAACCGATTTATGCGCCACCCCGCGCGAGGTGGAAAGCCCGTATTCCGCAATAAGCACAGGCACGGTATACTGCGTTTTAAGCGCCTTTAAATACGCGCGGTAGGTGTTTTGCCGTCCGTTCTCATCGCGGTAATCAAGGTATTCCTTTTGGCAGTTCATAAATTCGGGGTAATAGGGGTAAACGTCCACCGCGGCGAAAAGCCCGGGCGCGTATTTTTCGGTTTTCAGTATGTTTTCGGTATTGACCGATTGAGAATCCTCTTCCTCAAACGGCTCGTTAGAGTGGGTAAGCGTATCAAGCGTCTGCCAGTTTAAAAACGCAACGGGGGTCTGGTGCGAATAGTTTTCGGTTTCAAAACTTATAAGGCTTTCCCCCACCTCGCACAAAAACGCCTCAAAGGGCGAAGCGTTTTTCGCGGTGTAAAGGTATTTGCCCGAAAAGCTGTTTTGCTTAGGGTGCGAGGCATTTGTCTCCGCCACAAAATCGGCGGGGTATTCAAGCCCCAGTATATACCCCACCACATACTTTGAAATATCCTTATCATATACCGCGGGGGAAACCTTGCCGTAAACGGTATAATCGCTGTTGCCGTGAACAATATCCACCGTTTCTTTAGCCGAGCGCTTAAAGGCGTTTATAATAATTTCGTCGCTTTCAAGCGCGTCGGTCAGCTCGTACATTAAATCCTCGGAAAACCATATACCCTGAATAAGGTAGAGCGGCGACTCTGCGTTGCGGCTGTTAAAATCGTAAAGCGCCCTGTAAAAATCGGGGTTCATAACCGTAAATACACGCACGGTGTTCGCGTTCATCTGCTTTATTTTTTCAAACCAATCGGTATAGGTAGAGTAAGAAACATTGGGGTTATTAAGGTCGGTAAGGGCGCTTGTAAGCCCCATATTAACGCCCTTAATATAAAAAAGCTCCGATTTCTCCCCCATATTGCGGTAAAAATAGCCGTTTTCATTTGTAAAAAAGGCAAAATCATTATCGCCCTGCGGCGGTTTTACGCTGTCGGTCGGAAACGAAAATTCACTTTGGTTCTTTTTATTTATTACCGGGCTTTTACAGCCCGATAATGAAAATATAAGAGTGAAAATAAGCAGCAGCGAGGTTATTTTTTTCATTTTTTCTCCGTAAATTTCTTAAAATAATTTTGCAGCTCGTAATATGCGGGCTTTAGCCTTTCGTGCCATGTGGGGGTATTCCAGCCGTTATACTCATAGCTGCCGCCGAGAGTGATTTTAAGACTTTCGGTGCCCGTGCGGTAGGCAAAGCCGAAATCAAAGCTTTGGTACGCCTGCGGCGATATTACCTGCGTTTTGCGAAAATCCGATATTTGCTGCTTACCCGATGGGTCCATTACATTGAGCAGCTGCCACGGTATTCTTATTTCAAGTTTGCCGTTTTTAAAGTAAAAATCCGAAAGTGATTTATAATCATCTGCCTCGGGATTGCCGTTTCCGTAGCGCAGCTTTCCGGTTTCGTAAGCCTTATCGGGCACAACCTGATTTGTGCCCTTAACGGTCAAATTATAGCCGTAGCACAGCCGCATTATATCAAACATACCGCTGTTTTTAACTCCCGCGTTTTCCTCCGCCTTAATATCGCTTAATTTCTTTGACTCAAGAAAGTAATAATTGAACGCATCGTAATAACGGTCTACATAAATATGCGAATTATTCTTACCGTTTATATAAATCAAAAAATCGGCGGCGGTATCAAACTCGGCGTTGTACTGCGCGGCTTTTAAGTTGCCCTGGTCGGCAATGGTGTTTATCGGAATAAGCAGCGTATCCTTTTCAAAATCATAGTTCCCCGCGTCCAGCATTATATACAGGTATCTTTCATCACTCTTTATATAAAGCTTGCCCTGCTCGGTGGTAACGGTGGGTTGTGTGTTTTTCCACTCGGATACATCCCCGTCAATATATGCCGCCATACTCTCTTTACCGGGGTCAAACGCCAGCAAGCCGAAGCACTGCTCGGTCGTTTGAATGTTCGACCAGTAAGGGCGGCGGTCGGCTATATCGAACATAACGTTATTCCAGGTGCGCTTGAACCATTCATCCTGCCAGGTAAACACAATTCCGCCGGCATATTTCGCGTTTTCAATACTGCCGAGCATATCTATAAGCATAGCGCCCTGCGCGGTTTCGTCCACCATGCCCTGGTTATAGCCCATAACGCTCTCGTGCCCCATACCGCGCGAGGTGGGAATACCGAACTCCGCCACGATTATAGGCATGGTGTGCGCCAGCTTTAAATCCTCTAAATATGCCTCGTAGGTGTTCACCTTTCCGCTGTCGTCGGTGTATTCAAGGTAATCCTCTTGGTAATTCAGACTGTCGGGATAATAGGGATAAATATGGTAAGAAGCGAACATTCCCGGTCCGAAATTGCGGCACTTTACGTTTTCGGTGTTTACGGTAGTCTTATCCTCATCAAAGTGCGGCTCGTTCGGGTGAGTGAGCGGGTCGGTGGTTATCCAGTTGCTGAAAGCAAGCGGAACCTGAAATTTGTAGGTTTCCGCCTCGTGCTTTATAAGCGCATCTCCCACGCGGCACAAAAACGCCTCGAAGGGCGAAGCGGTCTGCGTATACAAATACTTGCCGTCGTAATCCTTTTTATCGGGGTGCTGGTTGTTGGTGTTTATAACAAAATTCGGGTCCCATTCAATGCCTATAATCCACCCTACGAGCCAGGGCGACACATCGGTGTTGTACGTTCCGTATGCCTCACCCGCGGTTTCGGCAATTTTTGCCTTGCCGTGAATTACGTTTACAAGGTTTACCGCGTCGGTCGTGAAATCGTTCAGTATCTTTTCATTTTCGGCGTAGGTATCCGATAAACGCTCTATATCCTCCTCGTTTACCCATATGCCCTGGTAAAGGTACAGCTTGTTTTTCGCCTTTTTATTGAAGTCCCCCAGCGCCTGGTAAAACTGCGGCGGCATAAGGGTATAAATTCGTATGCAGTTGCAGTTCATTTCGCTTATATAGCCGAACCAGCGGTAATAGGTATCGTAGGAGATCGTCAGGTCTCCCGGAAAAAGCCCCGGCTCAGTTGCGCCTATATTAACGCCGCGCATAAACATCTGCTTCCAGTCGCCGTTTTCGTAAATGAAGAAATAATCGCCCTCCGCCTTAAAGCGGTAGCTTATGCCGGTTTGATTATCGGTGTAGCTTTCGGCGCCGCCGGCAGATGAGTCCTTTTCTTTCTTTTTTGTGTAAAAGGAAATTCCGTGTATTCCGAATATTTCAAGAAGCCCGGTTTGAGCAAGACAGACAAGCACCAAAAGCGTTGCCACGACCGAAATAACGACCTTTTTCATTGCTCAACATCCTTTCTTTTAATTTTGCCCCAGGTTTTTCTGAGCTTTCGGTATTTTAAAATGCCCTCCAAGCGGAAAATGGTTATCATTTGCCGATAACCGAAATTTTCAAGTATCGCGTAAAGCGAGAGCGTAAGGCACTGCTTTGCGCTCATTATCGATCTTCGCGTGTATTGCTCCAAAATAAGGCTGCCCATTGAAAGTATAACGCCGAGCAGCACGGCAAGCAGAAAATAAATTGTGAAGAAGAACATGTTAAGCTCGCCCATTAAAAGCGAAAACGGAATTATAAAATAGCCGAGCGCCTCAACCACCGCTCCGAAAAGCTCAAACACCCAGTTATAGGGTATTGCCGCAAGCCCCACGCTGCCGTAGCGCGGGTTGAAGAAAAGCCCCTTGTGCGCCAGCAGCGTGTCAAGCAAGCCTATCTGCCAGCGCCTGCGCTGACTGCGTATATCGTTTACCGACATAGGTCCCTGCGTCCAGCACACCGCGTCCTCGCAGAATATTATTTTATACTTGCGCCTGTTTGCGCGCATATATTTGTGAAGACGGACTACTATTTCCATATCCTCGCCTATTGTATTGGTCTTGTAGCCGCCCACCTCAATTACCGCCTGCTTTTTAAAAACGCCGAACGCGCCCGACACTATAAGCATTGAGTTGGTAGCGCCCCAGCTTACCCTGCCCGATAAAAACGAGCGGTAATACTCCACAATCTGAAAGCGCTCTATCATTTTCTGCGGCATTGAAAAGCCGCTTACCCGCCCGTCGCGTATTTTAAAGCCGTTTGCTATGCGCACAAGTCCGCCCGCCACAACCGTATCGGTATTTTTAAGAAACTCAACCGAAAGTCTTAAAAGCGCGTCCGGCTCAATGCGGGAATCCGCGTCAAGGCAGGCAAAAAGCGGGTAAGACGATATGTTTATCCCCGCGTTCAGCGCGTCGGATTTACCGCCGTTTTCCTTATCGACATAAATAAGGTTGGGGTACTCTATGTTATAGTATACCCCGCGAACCTCATTTGTGGGTATAGAGGTTTTCACGGCGGATTCGATTTTATAAAGCCCGAAGGTCTCCACAATTTTTTCGTGGGTTTTATCGGTCGAGCCATCGTTCACAACCACAATTTCAAACTGCGGGTAATCTATTTTCATAAGCGATTTTATGTTTGAAACGATATTTTCCTGCTCGTTATACGCCGGTATAAGCAAAGAAATGGGTAAAAGATTTTCGCTTGAAACATATCTTCCGTAATCGTTTGACTGCCTTGCTTTGTCGTTTTTGCGCACCTTTACAAAGGAAATTATAAGCTGAATTATGTATATCAGGCTCAGAATAATGGTAAACGCCATGCAAAACCAGTTAAAAAAGGATATAAAGTAGCGTACATAGGTTATGAAATTCAAGCTTAATCCTCCTTTATGTTAACCGAGCGGTAAAGCGCGTATTTAACCGCGTCCGACGCATACTTATCGTATCCGCCGAGCACATCCTCAATTTCGGAAATATTTACGTTCATATCAATAAGCGAATATGCCGCCGCCTGGCGTACCCACCATTCCTTATCCTTTGTGGCTTCCTTTACGCCCTGTATCGCGGCGGGGGTGCCCAGTTTTTGAAGACCCTTTACCGCCGCCGAGCGAACCACCCATTCCCTGTCCTTTGCGGCGGTAAGCAGCGTGTGCTCGTCCGTCGGGTCGGCAAGAAAGCCGAGCGCCCGCACGCAGGCTATGCGCATATCGGTATTCCGCGAAGCGGTGCCCTCGGAATAAAGGCGGTGAAAGCGCTCAAAGCCATAGGGCGCTATTGCCCTTATTATAACCGTTTTCATATAATCGTCGCACTTGTCAATTACCGCAGCCGCCAAAGCCTCTCTGTCCGCGCTGAAATTAGCAAAAAGCTCGTTTATAATGCGAAATGAGAACTTTTTATCATCCTGAATTTTTAAAATATATTCCGCCACGCCCTCGGTATATCCCAAACGCGCAAGCGCCATTGCGGCGTTGTAGGCAATGCTGCGGTTTTTGCCCTTTGAAAGCTCGTAAATATCGTTTAAATATTCGTAAGCGTCAAAATCCGCAAGCCTGCGGCAGGCATAGCCCACCCTGTATTTATCGCCCGATTTTAAAATATCCGAAAACAGCTTTACGGGGTCAAGCGCCGCATACACACCGTCAATAACCATATCCTTTCCGCCGAGGGTTTCGCTGTCGCCGTATTCCTCCCAAAAGCAGAGCTGCGCGTCGGTCATTTCAAAAAGCCGCGCGTCGTTCCCAATCAGCTCCCGCAAAAGCTCGGTTTCGTTTTTGCGGCTGCTCTCGGTCGGGCTGTAAATTATGCCCTCAACCATGTTTTGAATTTTCTGCGACGCCGCCGCATATTTATTTTTATTATCCTCCTGCCGCTTTGCCAACGCCGCAAGCCACAAATACTCGCCGCCCAAAATCAGCAGGCAGAAAATAATGCACAACACCGCAAATAATTCGTAATGCAAAATTTACCGCTCCTCTACTTTGAAGAAAAATAGTTTTTAACCTGCGTAAAGCTGTTCTTTTCACGCATGGTATAGCCGACCTTTTCCCATGTAGCCCATTTAAAGGTCTTGTAAGACGGGTCTTCCTTTTTCTCGGGGAACAGGTAAAGCTGATCGCCCGTTTGCTTATCGGCAATAAGCACCGAAACAATAGCGCCGTTTGTGCTTACCGTCTTTGCCTGACCCGATAAAGCGCCCTCGTTGTTTATAACAATTCTCTGCGACGGGTCGGTAACGTTAAGCCACGACCAGGGTATTCTTATATAAACCGTGGAGCCCGTCTGGTAAAACTGATTATCGCCCGAGGTAAATCCGCCGTAGGTAAGGCGGGATACAAGGTTATAATTCCCCGAATAGCTTTCTTTTGTGGCATAAGCGCCGCGGCTGCGGTCGTAAGACCCGGTAACGTAAAGCGCCGCGTCCTGCTTGCCCGAAAAGCTCAGAACAAATTCCATACCCGAAAGGGAGGTTGGGGTGTAGTCCTTTGAATAGTAGTATTCACCGTCGTTGCGCTGGTAGGTATCTATACCTATAAAGAAATGCTCGGTTGAAAAATCAATCTCGGTCAGCAGCTGCGCTGTAATATAGAAATATCCCGCTCCCGAGGACAGCGAAAGCATCTGAACGCGGTCATCATCCGCTAAATTTATCCCCGTTTCCTTGGGTGCTTCGGCGTCAAGCGCCACAAGCCCCGTGGTTTGCGCGGGATCCGCCACGTTTTGCCACAGACTGTTGTTTTCAAGCGGCACCGTGAACGGGTAAAGCTCGTTTGATACTGCCGACCAATCGTCGTTAAGGTCTGCCGCCACCGCTGCCGCGGCGCCCGCCTTATCCGCCGCCGAAAGCAAAGCCACCGTTTGCTGACCCTGCGCTTTTTCGGTAACCGCGGCTCTGTCGCCCTGCCCGTTCGCGGAACTTGCGCCGAGCCCCGAAATCAGCAGTCGGTTACCCGTCGCGCTGTTAAGGCTTTCAAATTCCTCTGCCTTAACATCTCCGTAGGAGACGGCGAAAAACGCGTAATTTTCGCGGCAGGCTTTATCGCTTATTATATCGTCAAGCGAATACGCCCCATCGCCCGCCGTTTCGCTGCCCTTTATAAGCGATTTATCGCAATAAACGCCTATCGGCACAGTGCTGCCGTACTGCCCTGCTGCGCGCTCCTGCACCGTATCGTACATAAGCGCGGCAATTCCCGCGTTTCCGTCGGCGGCGGCATATTTGCCCGAGTATGAAATATTTGCGGGCGCGTTTTCGGCATTTACCGTAACCGCAAGCAGATAGGCGGATATATCAATAAAGTAAGAAGAATTTTCTTCGCTGCCGCTCGGTTTAAAGGAGCCCTTGCCGTGAAGAACGTCAACCGCCGACTGTAAGCGGGCTTTAATATTATCCTCGCTTTCCTCGCCGTTTACTTCAATATTCTGTATTATATAAACCGTATCCGCTCCCGATTTTGTATTGTTGGAATAAACCGCGCGGTAAAACTCGGGCGGCAGAATATCCTTTGCGTAAATACAGTCAGCGCCCAGTTTCAGCGCCTTGTCAATTAAATTCTGATAAAAGGTGTAGTTCCGCGAAAAGCCCTTTTGCCCCGGCTCCGAGCCGTTAATGCTTACGGCGTTAATTCGCATATTCTCCCATTTATCCCCCGAAAGCAGCTGAAAACCGCTGTCGGTAATGCGGAAACGCTCCGCCTTGTTATTACCAGTTTCCGCTTTCGCTTTGGGCTCGATTTCTTTAAGAATTTTTTTCATTAAGGGATTGTAAAAATTCCAGTAAAAATTGCTTATATCACCCTGGCGGTCATAGGATATCCACCTGTAAATACTGTCGGCAAACAAAAAGCGGTTGTAATTTTCGTGGCTTACATAATCGTTGAAATCGCCCGCGAAATAATAAACGGGCGCCTTTCCCTCTGCCTTTTTGCACATTGCCGCCGAGAAAACAGGACTTTTTAAAACGCCCTTCAGCTTTTCCATACCCGTAGCGTTAACGTCAAATTCAAAGCTGGCAATAACGTCCGTACCGCTGTTCGGCTCAACAATTTCAAACCAGTTGTAAAAGTTCACCTTATTGCAGCTGCCAAACTGCTTTTTAAAATCCTTGTTTATGCGCACTGTAAGCAGGTTTTTAGACTCAAAGTCGGTCTTCTGCTCAAGAATTATAATTCTGTCCGAAGAAACGAGCAGTATTCCGGGGCCCGAAAACTGCCACTCAACGCCCTCCTGTTTTTCATACATAGGCGGCGCCCAGTCGGGCACGTCGGTGAAATCCTGCAAATCGTAAATATAGCGCCCCACCCAGCCCGTAGGCCTTATGCCGCAAAGGGAGGAAAGCTGCGAATAAACCGAGGAATCAAGCCCCGAATTGAAAAGCTCCATTTCCGCAACAACGGTTGCGCCGTTTTCATAGGCGTATGAAATAACCGACATATCGTCTACGGTTATTCCCGCGCCCTTTGCCGCGGAATTATCATAATAGCCGTAGGTATCGTCCACCGCGCCGTAAACGTCCGCAACATACATAAGGTCGGGCGTGTAATCAAGGGTGGATAAATCGCGGCGGGACTCTATTTTGCCCGAATCATCAAGCAGCGGTCCGAAATAATCGGTTTTGTAATTATAAAATTTTTTATTTTGAAAAACATACTTCTGCTGCTCTAAAAGCCAGAAAAAGCCCTGGTGCTTGCGGTAAGCCGAGCGTATGTCAATATCGTTGCCGTCCTCTACGGTTAAAACCGTTTTATCAAGCAGGCAAACGTTAAGCAAGGTTTTAGGCTTTATCCGCCAGCCTATAAACACAAAAGCAAACAGCGCCAGAAACACAAGAGGTATAATAAAATACCACTTTGCTTTTTTCGGCTTTTTAACCTTTTCAACCTCAGCCTCGGTATGCTTTTCACGCTCCTTTTCCGGGTCAAAGCGTATTTCTCCGTCCTCGGCGGTAAATTCGTTTTCGTTCGGGTTTTTGTTCATTTGTTTTTCTCCGCTACCTTTGCTTTTATTTCATCTATACACCCGTGCATTGCCTCAACCACTGCCGGGTCATACATTGTTCCGGAGTTTGAGTTTATATAGTCCACAACATTATCAACCTGCCATGCGTCCTTATATGAACGCTTGGTGGTAAGCGCATCTATTGTGTCGGCAACCGTTACTATGCGCGCGTATTCGTTTATATTTTCCCCCGCAATTCCGTTGTAGCCCTTGCCGTCCCACCGCTCGTGGTGCTCGGCGGCTATTTCGGCGGCGCAACGCATAAACTCACCGTCAAAAACAGATAACAGCCGCCTGCCGTATTCGGTGTGCTCCTTAATAGTTTCGCGTTCGCTTTCCGAAAGCAGACCCGTTTTGTTTGTAATTTCGGTAGGTATTGCCGTTTTGCCTATATCGTGCAGCATTGCCGCGGCAGCTACCGTATTGCATATTTCTTGGGGATAGCCCATTTTTCGCATAAGCAAATCGGTATAATACGCTACGCACTCAATGTGATCCGGGTTGTTTCCGGCGGCTGTCTCGGTATCGGCTGCAAGCTGTGTGAATGCTTCTATTTTCGTCTTTTCCGTATCCTCATACTGTGAAAAGCGCGATAAAGCAACCTCGGTGCAGGTGTAAACCGTATCCATAATGCTTGTGAAAAAGTGTGAAAGCCCGTTGCTTAAATTTTCAAAATGAAAAAACACGGCGGGATTACCGTTTTCGGTAAATACAAAATCAAAATAAGCGTCGGCAAAAACGCAAAGCCTGCCGCTTTCGGCGCACCGTTTTTCTATTATTTCATAGTTTACACCGCCCGGCAGGGAATTATAAATCTGACTGTACCCGCCGTTTTCCTTTACCGAAACCTCAAAGGCAATATTATGCGCGGCGTTTTCGGTAAATATTTCGCTGCAAAGCTTAATAACGCCGTCCGCCGCCGCTTTACAAGCAGAAATCTTATCGCGGCGGGAAATTATATCTGCCATAATATCCGCCGTTTCCCCCACGCATTTATCATACGTTTCGGTTTTAAGCTTTGCTGTATCGGCACTGTCCCTTGCAAATGCCTTTGCCGATAAAATAAAGCTGATAAAGCCCAAAAACACCAGCTCGCCTATAATTCGGCAATAGGTAAAGTTGTTTCTGAACCTGAGCGAAAACTGCATAGCGCCGCAAAGCGCGTCCAGCAGCGATAGGTAGGTAAGCATTATAAAAAAGCCCGTGGCAAACTGTATTCTGTGTTTTAAAGGGCGGGCGCACCCGTAAGCGCAAACAGCCGTGCAAATTGCCGAAAGCAGCGCCGATAAAAGCATAACCGACCTTGCAATAACCACATTCGGTATAAAAAATGTTGCAGCGGCGGCAGCTACACTGAGCGCGGAAAAAAGAAATATTTTTTTTCCCTTAATTTCAAGCGCGGATTTTGCCGTTAACGTGAAAATTAAAATAATAAATATCTCTGTGGCGACAGCTGTATTGTAAAGCTGCGGAAAATTTATAAAATAGGTTGCACCGGTTATCGCCTGCAAAGCCGCGGCTGTGCCGTAAAGTAAAATAAGCCCCGCTGTTTTAAAGCCCGGCGCCCTGTTTTTTTTGTAAAAAGGCAGGAAAGCTGCCGCAAACAGCGCCGCTATGCCGAGCACCAGCATTATTGCGGCAAAAACCAATACGCCGTTTACCGTAAATCCCGGGTTTTCGGCATTGCCTGTAATTTCGGTTGTAATTTCCGCGGAAAAAGGCAGACAAACCGAAATTTCAATTTCGGTTTCACTGTCAGCCGCCGGCAGCACCACCGCGTTATAGCGGTTGCCCACATATTCGCTTTCGCCGTAATGGTTATTATAAACCGCCTCACCGTTGAGCGCTATTTGCATAGGCGCATAGTCAGCCCTTATAATAAGCTTCCGTTCGATTGCAGCGCCGTCAATACTAAAGCGAATATGCATATATTTCCCGCTTTTTTCCCTTGTCATGGGAGTAAACGCATTAGCCGCGCTCCACTCAGCCTTGTTATCGGTCGGCGGCTGCTTGCTGTTTGTGTAAATATACTCCCACGCCGGCACCGATTTACCTGATATAACCGAAGCCTCCACATGATTAAAAACATAGGTTACTGCCACTGTTACAACAAGTAAAACCGCCGCAAACTCGGCTAAAAGCCAAAAGTTTGCCCCGCCTGCGGCTGTTTTTTTAATTTTTTGCAAAAAGTAGGTTAGTTTACGCATTTTTCACCCCTACAAACGCGAATATTTTTCCAAAAGCTTTTTAACCTCAGGCGGGCTTTGCGCGGTGGCGGCGCTGCTGCCCGAAATATCGGGGCAGGCTTTTATAGCCTCGCCCAAAGCCTCATACGCCCGCGTCACCCGCTCAAGCGCCGCTCTCAGCTCTTTATTTTCCCTTTCAAGCTCTTCAAGCGTTTTTTCTCTGCTCAATCCTTTACGCCCCTTATTTTGAAGAAGTCATTTTTTTAATAATCGCGCGGCCCGAACTATCCTCAACCGTTAAAACGGTTTTGCCCGTTTTTTCGGTCTTAGCCGAATCGGAGTAAAACACGGAGGTTACCTTATAGGTATCGGTTCCGGCGCGTTTTATTTCGGTATCGTAGTAAATTTCGGTGCCGTAGTGCGGCTCCCACATTTCAAACTGCTTTTTGCCGCTGTTGTAAAGGTCTGCCTTTGTAATATCTGACGAAACCGAACCGAAATATTTTAAAATCTGCAATTTAATATCATCGGCAGAGGCGGTTCTCAGTCTGTTTCCGGCATTCGGCATATCGGTAAGATTTTCATAATAAATATGGCAAAAGGCAAACTGCACCAGCGCGTTCACCGAAATATCATCGGGGGAGGTGAATTTTTCCTGCGCCAGCAAATACCGCAATTCATAGCTGCGGTGTGCAAGCGCGTCGGCGTTTATATATTCAGGAACAGGCTTATTGCTTGTTTCCCCGCCCTGCTCTTCCGAAGTAATTTCGGAAGAATTCTTTTTTATTCCGGGGTTTTTGTTGTTGCAACCCGCAAAAGTAAATATTATAAGCAGCGCCAAAAGGCACGCAAACCTTTTCATTATCATGTCTCCCAAATCTATAAAAAATCGCCGCCGCACAACCTTGCGCAGCAGCGACAAAACCTTAAAATTTATAACGGCTGACAGTACGGTTTAATAATTCCACATATAATCGGTATATGAAATTGTCAAATCCTCGTTGTTCTCAATAAACACATCAGCCGAGCCGACATACTTATGAGCAATGTATGCGTCGGACTTAATTGTTGAGCCTAACGGCAGATTTACCGAAAGACTTTCAAGCGGGGTGTTAACAACCTGCTTTATTCCGGTCTGCTTGTTATAGTCGGTCTTAAAGTGGTATCTGTAGGCCATAAAGCACTTGTTTACATCGGTTCTGAGCACCGGATCACCCTTCGGCAAAACAAACGTCTTGGTTTCGGGGTCAAAGCTTCTCTCATCATAGCGGTTAGATACCCTAACGGTGTAAACCACGGTGCCGCAAATGCCGTCGCCGTCGTCCGAATATCTATCGTTATCCCAGTTGTTGGAGCACATCTGAAATTTATATTCTTTTCCGATTTCAAGAATTATGCTTTCGCCGCCGTAGTAAACGGTGCCGTCCTCAAAACGAACCGACATTCTTTTCGGGCACACAATGCTGCCCTTAACCTCATTTTTGCCGGGTTCTCTGTCAGCGTCGGGCTTATCGGTTGCGGGCTGCTTTTTCCAGCATGCGTAAAGGGTTACGGTATTCATATTTGCCGAAAAGATAAGTTTGTCCGACGTTATAACGTCGCCCGCCTTGTATGCGGTGCCCGAACCGTCGGCAGCGGTGTTCCAACCTATAAAATCATAGCCCTCGCGGGTAAAGCCGTTTTCCTTTACGGTAGCCGAGTCGCCTTTATAGTAGTGTGTTCCGTCGGTTACGGCACCTGCCGCGTTATCGCAGTTAGCATCATAAAGCACGCTGCAGAAAGGAGTTACAACGCCGTCAACATGCCAGCCGTCGTCTTCCCACTTCACAACATACCAAATAATTGATTGCCCGTCTTTAAGAGTTACGCTCGGCGCGCTTACAATAATTTTTTCAACGCTTGCGCCGGTTTCATCATAAACGCCGTCTAAATTACTGTTGGTAATTGTTATTTTACCCCAGCCTGCTACCATATAATTTTTTGACGGCTGCGACGCTGTTCCTACCGGAACCTCAAGACCTTCGTTAAGTAAATAGAACCTAGCGTCAACGGTTCTTGACCAATTGCTGCCGTGACCGGTATAGTAATCCCAATCCTCCCAGCTGTATGCCTCTGCCGAGGCGGTTACGCCGAAAATGCCCAAAAGCATTGCAGCGGCAACTAATACGGAAAATAACTTTTTCATAAACATCCGTCCTTTTAAGAGAAAATAAAAAAGCTGCACCTATAACGGAATTTAAAAATTCCATATAAGTGCAGCCTGACGATCATAGCATAAATGCTTTAGACTCATAGCTTTGCGTCACACGCTTTCGCATGTTTTGCCTTTTACTGTATTTGGATTATACCACAATACTTTTCAAAATGCAAGAGTTTTTTTAAAAAAATTAAAATTTCTTATAGTTTTGCCGTAATTTGCACCGTTCATCACATATTCTGCAACGCCCCTGCCTGCAATTTCAGGCTCGTCAGATACATAATCCACAAGGTCGTGCACCTGCAAAACGTTTCCGAAGACGAAAATACCCTCTGTCTAGGTTTGACGGGTTTCGTCTACTATAGCGCTGCTCGTTATTCCGTCTATCACTATTCCGGCGTTGCGGGTCAGCTCATTTTCGATAATAAGCCCTACCGACAAAAGCGGCGTATCACAGCTTGTCAAGAGTTTATTTATAGTAAGAAAATTCTATCGCCGTTACCGAATCGTTCGTAGGGTCAATATAAACCGTTATGCCGTTGCGGCGGTCGTCCTTTGAAATGAAATAATCAAGATAATAATTATTTTCGGCAAGCCCGTAAAAATGCGAGGGTGTTCCGAGGGTATCAATAATATCGGTAATCGCCATTTTATTATTAACGCCGTTTACGCTGAACTCGTTATATTGCTCGCTGTTTTGATAAAAGTTATTATCAATGCGCAGTTTCACAATATTGCACTTTTTCATTTTAACCGAGCTGTTTGAGGAATTATAGAAAACCGCTTTAAGGACTGCGCCCTCCTCGTTTTCAAAAACCGCGTCTACCGTGTCGCAGGCGTATATAAGCGATTCCTCATCGTACTTGCCGCCGTCCTTAATGTGCCAGCCCTGCTTTTCAAGCGCGGCAATCGTTGTGGGCGCGTCAAGCTCGCTGCCCGCATAATTTACGTTAAACCTGAACTTTTTGCCGAGGTAAACGTTTGAGTAATTTTCCTCGTCAAAAAGGCTTATATCCACAAACTGCGGCATAATTTTATCATCCGACATTATGGCGGGTCTTTTAACGTTTTCGGGCGCTTTTTTCGCCGTTTTCTGCACCTTTACGGGCTCGCTGCTCTGAACGCCGTAATCCTTATCAACGGGGGCGCAGGCGGAAAGAGAAAGCATAACGGCAAAAACTGCCGAAATAAGTATTGCAAAAGCTCTTTTTTTCATATTCCGCTCCCCCTTAAGGTCTATATTTCTATTTTATTCCACGCGAGGAAAAAAGTCAACACCAACTTTTACCAAAGTGCAAATCAGTGCCCCCGCGGCACTATATCAAGCTTATCCTTTTCTTCCCCTAGGTCTGCGCGCAGTAAAGCCGCAAACACCACAAGCAACGGTATTTCCGCCCCGAGCAGCGCCCTGCCCTTTAATACGGTGCAAAGCAGCGCCGATACCACCCCGCCCGCGGTGAATGCCGCTATCATTGATAGGTGCATAAGCAGCTCCGCCAAAATATCTTTATTTCTGTGGCGCAGCCATTTTACAAACTTAACGCCCGTCTGCCGCAGGTGGTTGGTGCAAAACGTGGTAGCCATTGCAACGTGGCGCGATTGCCTGAATGTATTATACTGCATTGATGCCACAAAGTTTATTGCCACCTGGCATATTTGCGGCGGCGCGTCGTCGGGAATAAAGGCAATCCCTAAAAACGCCAGCATTTCAAAGCCTATAAAGAATGTATCCCACCGCATTTTAAGCGCCGAGCTTGTGTATTTCGGCATAAGCTCGGATATTACCGCGCCCGCGAAATACGCCGATATGGGTATTAAATAATAAAGCGCTTTTTTAAAGTTGAACGTGCCTATATTTACGGACATTAAAACAAAATTCGCCGTTTGTGCGTTGCAGAAAACTCTGCCTTTAAGTATAAACGTGTACGCGCCCAAATATCCGCCTACGGCTATCATGGTTACAAACACCCAAAATTTTTCACACTCAAGCTCGGCGCGCTCTGCCTCTTTATTACCGCTCATCTTTTTCTCCCAAATCAGTTTCCGCCGCGCCTGCTTTCACCGCCGCGTCTCTTACCGCCCCGTGGCACGTAAACATTATTACCTGGCATTTCTCCGAATATTCCCGTAAAAACTCCGCCGCGGTTTTCATTCTGCGGTCGTCATACTGCGCAAGCGAGTCGTCCAAAAATATCGGCAGCGCGCCAGAGGTCTCAAATATTACGGAGGAAAGCGCCAACCGCAAGCTTAAATACGCCTGATCCGCCGTGCCGCTGCTTAAATAATCCGCCTCGTGGCTGCCGAACTCGCCGTTTTTCTCAACGCTCATATCAAACGCCTTTGAAATAAGCACCGAGCCGTAAGCGCCGCCTGTCAGCCTTGCAAAAATATCCGCCGCCTTTTTCTCCAGCGCCGAGCCGTAGCTGCCGCGAAGCTCGGCAAAGCTGTTTTGCAGAATTTCAAGCGCCGTATCCGCCGCGCGGCAAAAATCCTCCTGGCGGCTTATTTTCTCGGTAAGCTCTTTAATTTCCGATTTAAGCGTTTCGGGGTCGGGCGCGTTTTTAAGGCTTACCCTGTCCTCAGTCTCCGCCGCCGTTAAAGCGTTGCGCTTTTTGGCAATTTCCGCCGCAAGGCTTTCATATTCCGCTTTAATGCCCTCAAAATCCGTGTCGCCCGCGGTTTCGGGCAAAGCCGCTAATTTTTCGCGTGCCTCTTCATAAGAAATATTGCCGAGGTCGCGCGCTAAATAATTAAGCCTTTGCTTTATCTGCTTTAATTGCTCCGCCTTTTCGCTGAGGGTATCAAGCCCGCGCGCAATCTCCTCTATGCTCGCCGCGGGTTTATAGCTGCCGTAAAGTTCAAAAAGCGTTTTTTCGGCGGTTTTATAAGCACTTTCCAACTCGTTCTTTGCCATTTCGCTTTCAAGCAGCAGCTTTTTCTGATTTTCAAGCGCCGCCGCTCCCATTCCGAGCGAGGTATTTATCGCCTCAAACCGCGCCGATAAAAGAGATATTTGCTGCAAAACCTCCGCCTTACCCGCATTAAGCCTTTCAGTCTCTGTTTCAAGGGCTTTAAGCTTATTTTCATACTCTGCAAGCGCGCGTTTATCCGCAGGGCGCAAAAGAAAACTCAAAAGCGCCGATACCGCCGCCCCCGCGGCAGGTATTAAAGCCACGCTCTGCATTTTAAAGGCGAAAAGCAGCAGCGCCGCTAAAAGCGCAAAGCCCGCAACCGTGATAAATACAATATTTATGCCGCTCTTTTTCCGCTTAACGTCGTTTTCGGTCGCTTTAAGGCTCTCCGCGCTCTTTTTATTCTCGGAAATATTATTTTCAATTTCCGCTTTTTTATTATTTAAACCGTCAATTTCCCTTTCAAGGCTCTCGGCTTTTTCCCTGCCGCCCTTATCCTCGGCGGTTTCGGTACTCTCTTTCAGCCTTTGCACCTCGGCGGTTTTATCCTTTAATCTTTCGGCGACGGTTTCAAACTTTGCAAGGCACATTTTTACCTTGCCGACATACAAATCGTCTATTACACCGCCGTCCGATAACCGCAGCTGCTCCCTTGCCTTTTCCAATTCTTCCTTGGTTTCAAGCATTTCTTTAAGCCTTGCGGCGTTGCGTATATCCTGCTCGGCGTCAATTTTCGCTTTAAGATACGCCGCGCGCTCGGTTTCCTTTTCAACCATTTTATTAATAAGGTCGGCGTTTTTTCTGTATTCCGCGTGCTTTTCGTATATGCGCTCCGCCTTTTCAAGCTCGTCATTCAGCAGTGCCAACTGCTTTTTGTTTTTATCGCACTCCCCCGCTCTGCCGCTTTTGGAAATAAGGCTTAGGCGCGCCTTTTGCAGCCTGTCGCTTACTGTGTTAAAGGATACCGATTCATCCCCCGTAGTCACCATATTTGAAAGCTTTGAGTTTATTTCGCTCTCGGCGGACGCGTCGCTTTCCGCCTTGCCGAACTGCCCCACAAAAACGCTTCGCTCAAAGGCGGCGGCGGAAAGCCCGAAAAATCTGCTCCCCACATCACCCGATAAGCTCTCGCGCGTGCCTGCCGACATATCGGTAAGGGTTATTTTATCGCTCGAATTGGTTTTGCCGAACTCCCGCTCTAAGCGGTAGCTTCTGCCGCCGTGCTCAAAATCAATGCTGCCGGCAGGCTTTTCCCCGCTCCACGGGGCGTATTTTTTGCGCGGATTTTTAGCAAGGGCGGAAGACCCGCGCTCGCTGCCGTAGAACATCATTTTAATAAAGGTCATAACCGTGGTTTTGCCGTTCTCATTCTCGCCGTATATCACGTTAAAGCCGTCTTCAAAATCCACCGTTTTGTTTTTAAGCCCGCCGAACGCGGCAATATATACCCTTTTAATTTTCATCGCAGCTCACCTCGCCGTCAAACGCCTTTAAGCCTAATTTCAGCGCCTCTTTTAAATTCTCTTTTTCTTCTTCCTCCGCTGCGTTCAGCCTTGAAAGCATATTTTTAACGAACAATCCCTTTAAAGAAATTTCGCGCGATAATTCATCGTAATTAACGGGCGGTTCGGTTTTATCCCGCAGCTTTACAAAATAAAGCGTGCCGAGCCTGCCCTGAATTTCCGCCGTGTTTACGTCTGATACGCCCGTAAGCTCCAGCTTAAACAGGTTTTCGGCGTAATTTTCGCCGTATTTTTCTCTTAAAACGGCAAGAATTTTTTCCGCCGCCGCGGCGTTTGTTTCGCTGCCCGTAACGTCAATTTTTTCATAAAGGCACATTCTGCGCGCCGTTGGCAGAAATTCAAGGCGGCAATTCCCTTTTGATATTTCGCCTATATAAACGCCCTTTTCGCCCAGCTCGTCAAAGCCCATACCCTCTGGGCAGCCTGAGTATGCGAAAAATGTTTTACCCAGCCGCTGTATTTCGGTGCGCTTGTGTATGTGACCCAGCGCTATGTAATCCATTCCGCTGCTTTCAATAAACCTTGGGGTGACGGAATTATAAGCCGAGCCCATATCGCCGCGCATATCTCCGTGCAGCACCATTAAATTTATGTAGTCGTCATCGGGCGGGGTAAGCGAGAAACGCTCTTTGCCCGCCAAATACACGCTTTCAAAAGACCTGCCGTACACCCGCAGCTTTATATCGTCAAAGGTTATGCAGTCGTCGGTAGCGCCCAAAACATAAAGATTTTGCGGCAGCTTTCGGGTTTTAAAGGGCGAGTCCGCCGTCAGCGGGTCGTGGTTTCCCGCGGAAAACACCACCTTAATATCAGGCACGGCGGCTATTTTTGCAAACACGGGCGCAATAAGCTCCTCGGGTATGTTATTTGAATCGAAAACATCCCCCGCGGCGGCTATAACCCGCACGTTTTGCTCCCGTGCCGTATCAATTATACGCTCAAAGGTCATAAGCGTTTCATATCTTCTCATATTCGCGCCCGCGCCTAAAAAGCTCTGGGCGGCGCCTATATGTATATCGGCTAAATGCAGAATTTTAACACTGTTCAAAGCATATCATCCCCTGCTTTTAAATATAACATTTTTACAGTGATTTCGCAAGTATGTTTTGACTTTAACGGTTTAATGTGTTAAAATAAATTTATAATGAATTGAAAGAAGTCTGAAATATGGAAAAAAACAATTCAACCGACCAGCTTTTTGAGGCTATTTTAACCCTTAAAAATAAGGAAGAATGCTATAAATTTTTCTCCGACGCCTGCACGCCGAAAGAAATTCAAGCAATAGCGCAGCGCTACACGGTAGGCAAAATGCTTTACAATAAGGCGGTTTACAGCGAGATTATAGAGGCAACCGGCGCCAGCACCGCCACCATAAGCAGGGTAAGCCGCTCTATAAACGAGGGCTACAAAATGGTTTTTGAAAGGTTAAAGCAGGAAAATGAGTAATTACGACCGCTTTGCCGAGGTTTACGACCGCCTTATGGACGATGTTGACTATAAAGCGCGCACCGATTATTTGCTCTCGCTTTTTGAAAAGCACGACCGCCGCCCCACCCTGCTTTTAGACCTTGCCTGCGGCACGGGCGGGTTTTCAAACGAGTTTGCAAAGCGTGGTACCGACGTTATAGGGGTGGATATTTCGGAGGAAATGTTAGCCTCGGCGCGGCAAAATTCCGCCGAGTGTAAAACCGACGTGCTTTACCTCTGCCAGCCCGCACAGGAATTAGACCTTTACGGCACGGTGGACGGCGCTGTTTGCTGCCTTGACAGCCTTAACCACATAACCGATTATTCCGCGTTTTGCGCCGCGATTTCAAAGGTATCGCTTTTTCTTGAAAAGGGCAGGCTTTTTATTTTTGACGTTAACACCGTTTTTAAGCATAAGCACATACTGGCGGATAATACATATGTTATTGACCGCGAAGACGTTTACTGCGTATGGCAGAACGAAACCGACCCTGAAACGCTTGAAACGGATATATTGCTCGATTTCTTTATAAAGGACGGGGACGTTTACCGCCGCAGCGGCGAAGAATTTTCAGAGCGCGCCTATTCCGACAGTCAAATCGATAAAGCGCTCGCATCGGCGGGGCTTGAAAAGGTAGCCGTGTATGCCGATATGACCCTCTCGCCCCCCGACAGAGAAACCGAGCGGGCAATATATGTTGCAAGAAAAATCTGACTATATAACAACCCCCGAAAGTCTGATAGCTTTCGGGGGTTATTATATTCCGATACTTTGCCGTGTGCCAAAGCAACCGCCCTCAAATAAGCAGGGCGGATTATTTAACCGTTACCGTTCCGTTTTCGGTCTTGACCGAAATTGCCTTTTCATCATAATTGCAAACGCTGTTTTCGCCGCAAATTGCCTTTATTTCCGAGCTGCCCGACGCGCCGTCCTTAATCTTAAAGCTCAGGTACGCCAAATTGCCGTCCTTTTTAACGTCGCCGTCCTCAACGCTTACAAGTTTTAGTTTTCCGTCTTCGGCTTTTGCCACTTCGCAGTCGGTAAGCAGCTCGCCATTTTCAAAACTTAAATATTCAAGCGCGTCCGCGTTATATTCAAACTCAATAAAAAATCCCATAGCGCCCGGGTTACCCTTAAAACTTACGGGAACCTTTATATTCTTTCCCGTTTCCGCCGAAACCGAGCCAACGCTTATAATCGGCGTGCCGCCGTTACCCGCTGCCGAGCCGTTGCCCGATTTGAAAGTATGTACCAGCCAAACGCCGAGCGCGCCCAAAAGAACAAGCCCCGCCGCAACAGATGAAATTATTATAATTAAATTTTTCTTGCTCAATTCTTACACCGTCCTTAAATTACATAATATAACATTTATATACTTATTGTCAAGGATAATCAGATTACATGTTTTTGTAGAAAACGTAAAAAATCAACTTTTTGCGCTTTATTACTTGAAAAAACGGCGTACAGATATTATAATTATTTAGTTATGAGGTGAAAATGTATGTCAGATTATTTAAGTATGAACAGAGACGAGCTTGCAGCCGAGCTTAAAAACGTGCGTAATGAGTATGAACACATGCGCAGTATGCACTTATCGCTTGATATGTCGCGCGGCAAGCCGGGCTTTGACAATATGGATTTAAGCGAAAAAATGTTCGACCTTGTGGGTAACGATACGGGCTTTAAGAACATAAGCGGAATAGACTGCCGCAACTACGGCGGGCTTGACGGGCTTGCAGAGCTTAAAAACCTTTTCGGTAAAATTTTAGGGCTCAGCCCCGACCAGATTATAGTGGGAGGAAATTCTTCGCTTAATATGATGTTTGATACCATAGCGCAGGCTATGACCCACGGTATGGGCGGCGAGCCATGGATGAAGCAGGGCAAGCTTAAATTCCTGTGCCCCGTGCCGGGGTATGACCGCCACTTTGCGGTTACCGAGTATTTCGGCTTTGAGCTTGTACCCGTTCAGATGAATGACGAGGGTCCCGATATGGACGAGGTTGAGGAGCTTGTAAAGGACCCGTCGGTTAAGGGAATATGGTGTGTTCCGAAATATTCAAACCCCGAGGGTATAACCTATTCGGATAATGTAGTCCGCCGTATGGCGCGCCTAAAGCCCGCTGCGGGGGATTTCAGAATTTTTTGGGATAACGCCTATGCGGTGCACGATTTGTATGATGAGGGCGATACGCTGCTTAATATATATGATGAGTGCGTTAAGGCGGGCAGCCCCGATCTTCCCATAATTTTCACGTCCACCTCCAAAATAACCTTCCCGGGCGCGGGCGTGGCGGTTGAGGCGGCAAGCCCCAACAATGTGGCGCTTTTAAAGGGAAGAATGAAATATCAGACCATAGGGCCCGATAAGCTCAACCAGTTAAGGCACGCGCGTATGTTCAGAACCGTGGCGGATATTGAAAAGCATATGAAACGCCACGCGGCAATTTTAAGACCTAAATTTGAAACGGTTGAAAAAGAGCTGCAAAATCAGCTTTCCGGCACGGGTATTGCCCGCTGGACAACGCCGCGCGGAGGGTATTTTATAAGCCTTTATGTGCTTGAGGGCTGCGCTAAAAGGGTAGAGCAGCTTTGTGCAAACGCGGGTATGATACTGACCCCCGCGGGAGCCACATATCCCTACGGCAACGACCCCAAGGACTCAAATATAAGAATAGCCCCCTCTTACCCCTCGGTTGAGGAAATAGAGAAGGCGTCGGAGGTTTTAGCGCTAGCGGTAAGATATGCGGCGCTGGAAAAATTACTTGCCGACAAAGAAAATTAGGTGATTTTACATATAACGATTGACTTTAGTCGCGTTTATATGTATAATACATATTAATCACATATAGTGGAGGATTTGCCAATGAAGTCCAAAAGAACAGGCAAGCCGGTATTTTTCGTGGTATTTCTTCTGATTCTGGCGCTTACATATACCGCCTTTTTCGGAATTGAAAATTACTACGGCGATACCCGCAAGGTTTACATTAAGGGTGCTAACGATATTCGCTGGGGCATTGATATCAGGGGCGGCGTTGAAGCCGTTTTCTCGCCCGATAAGGAGGGCGTTGATATTACCGCAAACGATATGGACGCCGCGAAAGCCATTATCGAGACCCGCCTTGTAAACAAGAACATAACCGATTATGAGGTTTATACCGACAATGACAATCACCAGATAATCGTAAGATTCCCCTGGGCTGCGAACGAAAGCGATTTCGACGCTGCCGCGGCGGTGCAGGAGCTGGGCGAGACCGCACTGCTTACCTTCTGCCGCAATGAGGATAAAAATGACGTTATCTTAAGCGGCGCGCAGGATATTGACCGCGCCGAGGCGGGCGTTAACGAAAACGGCGCCTATGTGGTTTACCTCTATTTCACCGACGCGGGCTCTTCAAAGTTTGCTACCGCTACAGCAGAGCTTGTAGGCAGCAAAATATCTATTTGGATGGATGAGACCAAAATATCCGCCCCAACCGTTAATACTGCCATAACCAACGGCACGGCTTACATAGACGGTATGGCCGGCTCAAAAGAGGCAAAGGACCTTGCCGATAAGATAAACGCAGGCTCGCTGCCTTTCGCGCTTACGGTTGACGACAGTAAATTGCAGATAATTTCGCCGTCCCTCGGTTCCGACGCACTCCGTGTTATGCTTATTGCCGGCGCTATTGCTTTCGGAATTGTGTGCCTTATTATGATAATACTTTACCGCGTAAACGGCGTTGTTGCGGCAATCGCACTGCTCGGTCAGTTGGCGGGCAGTATCGCCTGCATTTCGGGCTTCTTCCCGAATGCCGATAGCTTTACACTTACCGTTCCGGGCATTGCCGGTATCATTCTGTCGGTCGGCGTGGGCGTTGACTGTAACGTTATCGCGTCCGAGCGTATTAAGGATGAATTTAGAAAGGGCAAGACGATTGACGGCGCAATAGACAGCGGCTTTAAAAACGCTTTAAGCGCCATAATCGACGGTAACGTTACAATTATTATTGTTTCAATAGTGCTTATGGGCGCTTTCGGTACGCCGGATAATATTATAGCCAAGGTATTCTCACCCATAATGTCGCTCCTCGGTTCTTCAATAACCGGCTCTATCTATTCTTTCGGTTATACGCTTTTGGTCGGCGTTATATTCAACCTTATAATGGGCGTGCTTGCCTCCAAATATATGCTTAAGAGCCTTTCGCAGCTAAAGTTTATGAGAAAGCCGCAGTTTTACGGAGGTGAGAAAAATGCGTAATAATAAAATCGATTTCAATAAGAATTTCAAAAAGGTTCTTATTATATATGCCGCAATTTTTCTCGCCGGAATAGCGTTTATATTTATTCCCGGGTTCGGCGTAAAGCTGGATATCAATTTCAGCGGCGGTACAAAAATCGCCTACTCCTACACGGGGGACGTTAAGGACGCGGATATTGAGTCAGCCGTTAAAGAGGTTATTAAAAAATCGTTTACCGTATCAAAGAGCACCTCGCTCACGGGTGATACAAAAACCTTTGAAATAAGCCTTGTAGGTAAGGATTCGGTTTCGGCTGAGGACCAGGAAAAGCTTACAACCACCCTTAATGAAAAATTTAAGGATAATAAAATTGAGCTTTACAACTCAAACTCCGTAAGCCCCACCGTTGCAGGCTCGTTCTTCTTAAAGAGCCTTGTGGCTGTGCTTATAACCGCAGTTTTGGTTATAATTTATGTAGGCATACGCTTTAAGCGCATAGGCGGCATTTCCGCCGCGATTACCGCGCTTTGCGCACTGGTGTTTGACGTGTTTATCACCTTCTTCACCTGCGTGTTCTTCCGCTTGCAGCTTGATTCAAACTACATAGCGGTTGTGCTTACCATTCTCGGCTATTCGCTTAACGATACTATCGTTATTTATGACCGCGTGCGTGAAAATTCACGCCTTATGCCGGAGGCTGAAATCGGTGAGATTGTGAATACGAGTATTAACACCTCGCTCAGAAGAAACGTTATAACCTCGCTCACAACCTTTGTGGCGGTTATGACAATCGTTGCGGTTTCAGAGCTGTTCGGACTTTCAACCCTTCGTACCTTTGCCATTCCCATGGCGTTCGGTATTGTTTCGGGCGCGGTTTCGTCCCTTTGCATTGCAGGTCCGCTGTGGGTTATATGGAAACGCCGCAAGGCAAAAAAAGCAGCTACGGCTAAAAAATAATGTTGCATTAAAAAATCGGTCACTGTCAGATAAAGACAGTGACCGATTTTTATATTGAGAAAACAAATTCACATACGCTGAATTAAAGCACATAAAACAGTACGCAGAAATATTGCAATATACTGCCCACAACCACAAATATATGGAAAACCGAGTGCATATAGCGGTGAACGCTTTTACCGGCTATACCGTAAAGCACAGCGCCCACGGTATAGGATATTCCGCCCGCAAGCAGCCACATAAAGCCCGCTGTGCCGATAGCCGTAACCGCGGTTTTACCGGTGAATACGATGCACCACCCAAGCGCCAAATAGCAAATTATAGAAAATACGCTGTATTTTTTAAGGTCTATTGCGTTAAGCGTTATTCCGAGCGCGGATATACCCCAAACTATTCCGAAAACCGTCCACCCGAGCGCCGTGCTTGTGCGGCGCAGAGAGCACAGCGCAATCGGAGTATATGTACCTGCTATAAGAATGAATACCGTGCAATGGTCTATTACCTGCATAACCTTTTTCGCGGTTTCAGGCTTCAGCCCGTGATATACGCTTGACATTGTATATAACAGTATCATTGAAAAGCCGTATATAAAGGCGCTTACAACCTCATATGCGCCGCCGTGCAAAAAAGCCCTTACAACGCATGTGGCAAGCGCCGCTATTCCGAACGCACCGCCCACTATGTGGGATACCATGTTAAAAATTTCCTCGCCCCTTGTGTAATCGGGCAGCTTTCTGTCTTTTAATTTTGTTCTTTTCATTTTATCAACCTCGGTAATATAATACCACAGGTTTATGAATAAATAAAGTGTAACGTAAAAAAATATAAGTCCCCGCATAAAAACGGGGGCTTATATGGCAGAAATCAGTTTGTTGCCTTTGCAACCGACTCTTCCCTGAACAGGAGAGATATACACCATATACCCGCAAGAGCTATAACGGTGTATATTATACGGCTGATAATGGCGGTGGCTCCGCCGAAAGCCCAGGCAACGAGGTCAAACTCGAAAAGCCCGACAAGTCCCCAGTTCAAGGCGCCGATTATTACAAGAATAAGGCAGATCTTATCAAACATACTATCACTCCTTCTGCAATAATAGTTTTTACCGCAGAAAAAGTTTTATTCACAAAAAATTTTGTTTGATTTTTTAAAAACGATTATTGAACATCTGTTTTGTGCGGTTGTATTTTACGCCGAAATATGGTATACTTTATATCGGTGATATAATGACAGAAATATATATGGTGCGCCATTGCGAAGCGATGGGCAACGTGAAAAGGCTTTTTCAGGGCTCTACAGACCTTGATATAAGCGAAACGGGAGAAAAGCAGCTTGAATATTTAAAGCGGCGTTTTGCGAACATCCCGCTAGATAAGGTATATACAAGCCCGCTTATTCGCGCCTATAAAACCGCGCTTGCCGTTATAGGAGAAAAAGAGCTTACCCCCATTAAATATGAGGGCTTGCGCGAAATAAACGGCGGAATAGTTGAGGGCAGACCGTTCAGGGAGGCTTTTGCCGAAATACCCGGGCTTGCCGATACGTGGGATAACCACCCGCAGGACTTTGCGCCCGAGGGCGGCGAGCCTATGCGTGACGCCTACAGCCGCATATGGAACGCCGTAAAGGAAATAGCCGCCGCAAATGAGGGAAAAACCGTAGCCTGCACTACCCACGGCGGGGTTATGCGCTGTCTGCTCTGCCGCTTGCTGCTCGGTGATATTTCCCGCCTTGCCGAAATGGGCTGGAGCGATAACACCGCCGTAACGCTTTTACGGTTCGGCGGCGAAGAAATGCCCGAGGTGGTTTTTTATAACGATTCCTCCCACCTGCCGCCCGAGCTTATTCCCAAGCGCAGCAGGCTCTCCTCTTTTATAGGTGACGAGAAATGATAATAATGTCGGTAGATTTGGGAAAAGCGAGAACGGGTATAGCCGTATCGGACCCGGGCGAGAGCTTTGCTTTCCCGAAAACGGTAATAACCGAATATAACGAAACGCGCCTTGCCGAAAAGGTAGGCGCGCTGGCTGAAGAATACGGGGCGGAGCTTATAGTGGTAGGCTACCCCAAAAATATGGATGGCTCTGCCGGCAGCAGAGCCGCCGAATGTGCCGCGACCGCCGAGCTTATTAAAAACAGCTGCGGAATAGACACGGTGCTGTGGGATGAACGCTGCACCACCGTTTCGGCGCACACGGCGCTTAATTACACCGATACGCGCGGCAAAAAGCGCAAGGCGGTGGTTGACGCGGTAGCGGCTGTAATTATACTTGAGGATTATTTGCGTTTTCGCAAAAATCAGTTGTGATATAGCTTTTTGGTCTGATATTTCGGTTCGCAGGTTATATTTACCCCAAGCTTTCTGAACACCTGCTCGTCCACACGGGAAAGAATAACGCTTGAATGAGCCTCAAGCCCCCGCAGATTTTTAACCTGATCGAGCGCCTTTTTTGCAACATCGCTTGTAACCGCGCACATTGAAAGGGCTATAAGCACCTCGTCGGTGTGCAGGCGGGGGTTGTGGTTGCCCATAATTTCGGTTTTAAGGCGCTGAATAGGCTCGATTATGGTTGAAGAAATAAGGTCAATGCTATCGGGTATACCCGCCAGTATTTTAAGGCTGTTAAGCAGCATTGCCGAGGCAGGCCCCAAAAGGCTTGAGGTTTTGCCTGTAACAACCTGACCGTCTGATAATTGAAGCGCAACCGCCGGGGAAGATGTTTCCTCGGCTTTTTTTAATGCCGCGGCAACCACGGGGCGGTCTTCCACCGTCACGCCTACCTGCTTCATTAAAAGCTCTATTTTCGGCGCGTCGTTCTGGTCGCTTAAACCCTGCCGCTCGCTTACAAGCGCCGCATAATAGCGGCGGATAATCTCCTGGCAGGCGGCAGCCTTTACAGCCTCGTCGTCCACAATTCCGAAGCCCGCCATATTTACCCCCATATCGGTGGGGCTTTTATAGGGCGACTCGCCCATTATGCCCTCAAGCATAGCGTTTAAAACCGGGAATATCTCAATATCCCTGTTGTAGTTAACGGCGGTTTTATTGTACGCTTCCAAATGGAACGGGTCTATCATATTAACATCGTTAAGGTCGGCGGTCGCCGCCTCATACGCCACGTTTACGGGGTGTTTAAGCGGAATACTCCAAATGGGGAAGGTCTCAAATTTAGCATAGCCCGCCTTTATGCCGCGCTTGTGCTCATGGTAAAGCTGAGATAAACAGGTAGCCATTTTGCCGCTGCCGGGTCCCGGGGCGGTAACTACCACAAGCTGCCGCTCTGTCTCTATATAATCGTTTTTGCCGAAGCCTTCCTCACTTATAATGTGCGGAATGTCGGAGGGGTAATCGCTTATCTGGTAATGGCGGTATACCCTGACCCCCAACTGCTTTAAGCGGTTTTCAAAGGCGAGCGCTAAGGGCTGACCCGTAAACCGCGTTATAACAACGCTGCCCACATAAAGTCCAATGCCGCGAAACGCGTCAATAAGGCGCAGGGTATCAAGGTCGTAGGTTATTCCAAGGTCGCCGCGGCGCTTGTTTTTCTCAATAGCATCGGCGTTTATTACAATTACTATTTCCGCCTCATCCTTAAGCTTTAAAAGCATTTTAACCTTTGCGTCGGGCTCAAAGCCGGGCAGCACGCGCGCCGCGTGGTAATCGTCAAAAAGTTTGCCGCCGAATTCCATATAAAGTTTGCCGCCGAACATAGCTATTCTGTCCCGTATATTCTGCGATTGCAGCTTTATGTACTTCTCATTATCAAACCCGATTTTTTTCATTCCGTTTATCTCCCGTATTTCCTTTTTATTCAAAATTCATTATACAATATCACATTCAAATTAGCAAGCGCTAATTATAAAGCCCCAGCACTTTCTCTGTTCTGCTTATCACCATATCGCGCAGTATTTGCGGCTCTAATACCTTTACCCTATCGCCGTAGCTTATGACCCACGAAACCAGCGCGTCGGAAAGCGCCGCACGAACGGTAAAGCAAAAGTCTTCGTCTGTTACCTTTTTAATAAAAATATCCTCACCGAAGCGGTCGGCTACCTGCTCGGTTATTTTTTTGCTGCATTTCAGCTCAATATCGTATATTTCGCCGCCGTGCATACCGAAAAGCTTTGCGGTGTAATCCGGCGTATCAAAGTAATCGGTGTATTCGCTCACTTCCGAAAAATGCCGCTGCGGCATATCGGTTATTTCCACCTTATACATTCTGTCAAGCCGCAAATGAATTAAATTATCGTACTTTTCGTAATTGCCTATAACATAGTAGTGGTCGTCCTGCCAGGTAAGCGCGTAGGGGCTTATAAGCATTTCCCTTTTCTGCTTTTCTATAGTTCTGTCGGGCGAGAGCACGCGGTTTACATACTCAAAGTTTATTTTCTTTTTCTCTGATACCGCGCGGCTTATTTTATCAATACTGTAAAATATTTCTTCATTAACCGATTTTGCGCAGGAGGAAAAGTAAACGCGGTTTTCCCTTTTCTGCGCCTGATAGCGTGAAACAAAGGAGTCCAGCTTTTTTACAAGCTCGCGGGTTTTCGCCGCGCTTATAAACCCCGCCGTGCGCACCGCGTCTGCCAGCAGGTAAATCTCGGGCTCTTCAAACTCGCGCGATGCCAAAAACCACCCTCTCGGCGAACCCGAGCGCACAATATCCGCGCCGTAATCGGTAAGAGCGGATATATCGGCATAAACCGATTTACGCTCGGCGGCAATACCCTGCGAGTCAAGATACTCGCATATATCCGCCGCGGTAACGGGGTGCTCCTCGTCGCTTTCACGCTTTAAAAAATCTAAAATATAAAGTATTTTCAGGCGTTGCCCCTGCTTTTTTGCCATAAAGCGACCCTTTCCTTAAATTCATCATATGTCAGCATATTGTTTAAAACGTCAAGCATTGCAGACGAAGAAAGGCTTTGCGGCAACTCTGAAAAGCGTAAAAAATCCCGCCGTGCGGCGGCGCTGTCCGCTCTGCCCGAAAGCCCCGCCGAGAACATATCTGTCTTGGTTATCCTCCGTTTTTCGGGCGGATGAACTGTCAAAACCCCGCTTTTTGCAAGCGCCGCGGCTATAATTTCGTGCGACATTCCCTCAACGCCCAAAAGCCCCTCTTTTGAATATTTCGCCTTTCGCCGCTCCTTGCCCTTAAGCTCGGGAACATAGACGTTTATAATCTCTGTATCCCCCAAAATTTTTTTAAGGTAGGCGCGTATAACCGCCCCCGCGCTGTCGGAATCGGTCATAACAATAACGCCCTTTTCCCGCGCCGCCGTTCTTATAAGCGCCGTTTTCTCGGGGTTTTTGAAAATTCCGAAGCCGTCAGTCGGAATTATAAGCGCGTCAATAACGTTTTCAAGGGTGATTTTATCGTACTTTCCCTCAACAATTACGGGTCGGTCAAGCCTTATCAACGCTTTCACCCTTTGCAATAATATATATAAGCCGCACAATCAGCTGCTCAAGCACGGTTCTGGGGTCAGCCCCGAAGGATTTTAACTGCCTGTCGGCAGCAAGCAGCGCGTCAAAGCTTAAAGAAAGCCTTTTGAAATCGAATTTTGAAAGGTTCTGCGCGGCGCGGTCAAGCACAAACTCGCGCCCCTTATAGCCGAACTCCGCCGCGATTTCGGGGTTTTTCAGCCCCTTTTTACGGCAGACAAAAACACGGTATAAATCAACATAAGCCGACGACACGGTGTATAATATAATCATAGGTTCAAGTCGCATGAAGAAAAGCTCGTCAAGGGTTTTAAGCGCACCGCCCGCGTCCCGCGCAAATATATGCTTTGAAAGGTTGTAAACCGAAGCCTCTACCGTTTTTACCGACACCAAATCCACATCCTCCCGCGTTATGGTGCCGCCCGGCAGGTAAAAGCAGAGCTTGTTAAGCTCGTTTTGAAGTGTTGAAATATCCTCTCCTGCCGTTTCAACAAGGTATTTCGCCGCGGCAGGCTCAAAGGTGCAGCCCCGCTTATGAGCGCCGTCGGTCAGCATTTTAACAAGCTCTGGCACTCTGCGGTGGTTTAGCAGCACCGCGCACCCGCCGCCCTTTTCGGTTTTTGAAATCAGCTTTTTAAGCCGCGCGCTTTTTTTCGGGTCGGGAAACAGCGAATCGAACCATATAACAAAAACCGCGTCGTCGGTCGGGTTTGTAACAAGGCTTAAAAGTTTTTCAAAGTCACCCGCGCCGCAGCGCTCAATATCATAGTCGCAAAGCACCGCGCACTTTTTATCCGACATTACGGGCAGCTGCTCCAAAAAGTCGTACACATCCTGCAAATCACAGTCCGCACCGAAACGGCTGTAATTGAAAATATCGTCCTTATCAGAAATCAGCGCGGTTATTTTATCAACATACATGCGCTTTAAAAAGTCGTCCTCACCCAGTATTATGTAAACCGGAGACAAAACTCCGCTTTTAATCTGTCCTTTCAGCGTGTCTTCATATATCACAGCCATTTTAATTTTCTGCCCCTTTCGCTTGCAATCTTCTGATAAATTTCATTAAGCCTTTGTTTATAAAGGTGCTTTTTAAAGGCGAGCAGAGCGGCTGTTACCGCGATTAAAAGGAAGAGCGAAGCGTAAAATTCCCCTGTTCCCATATCTGAGGCAGCAAACGGCAGCGAGCCGAAAAGATTTATAATCCGGTTAATGTAATTCGCGGCAAACTCGGCGGCGATAAACAAAAGCCGCGATATATGCGGGAAACAAAGGCTTAAAAGCAGAGCCACGGCGGAAATTTGCAGGTCGATGCCCGCTACCGCGTCTATCAGCAAATTGGTGAATACCGAAACGTTTGAAATATAACCGAAGGTGTAAATTGAAACCGGCAATGTGAAAAGCGTAGCGGAAAGGGTTACAAATATTGCCGAGGCAAAAGCGTATGCCGCTCCCGTTTTTAAAAGTTTTCTTTCCTTAATAAAATCAAGGCACGGCATAGCCACCGAAACAATGCCGAGGGTAGAAAGGAACGAAAGCTGAAAGGAAATGCTGAAAACGGTAAACGGCGAAACAATAAACAGCAGTGCCGCCGCGCCGCCCAAAGAGTTTTCGGCAGTGTTATCACGTTCCGCCAGAATACTTGCGGCTACAAAAAGCGAACAGAAGCCCGCGCGCAGAATTGATTTTGTAAAGCCGCATACCGTCGCCATAAAAAGCACGGTTGCGAACATAACAATCGCCCTTAAATACTTATTGTAAAAATGCTTTTTAATAAAGAACGCGGTAAGCCCCACAATAACCGACAGGTGCATACCAGAAACCACCATAACATGGCTTACGCCCGCATTCTTGATATTTGCGTAAAATCCATCCGAAAGGTACGAGCGGTCGCCAATTGTAATTGCCAAAACGGTAGCCGCCTCGTCATAACCCATATTTGAAAACAGCGTATTTTTAATATACCTGCGTATGTTCCCTATTATATGCAGAACGGGGTCGTCGTTCCCGTTTTCAACCCTTATGTTTTTAAGGCTGCCGCGCAGGAATATTCCCTCGGAGTAATATGCCCTTTTCTGCGCGCCGTTTTTAAAGGTTGAAAGAGACGCGCTTGCCTCTATGCGGTTGCCGTACTCGGGCGCAGTACCGCCGTAGCAGCTGCAAAGTATACGCGTGCCCTTTTTAATACCGCCGCATTTGCAAACCTCCAAAACCTCGCTTGTATATGTTCCGTGGTCCTCCGGCTCGCTTACAACCGTAAACTCACCTTTTACGGTATCGCCGTTGAGCTTCGACAAATCAGCCGCCTTTGCGGACGCCAAAAGAATACTGACTGTCGTAACAGTCAGTATGAGAGTAACGATTATTTCGGCGGGGCGACGGAAATACACGGCTGAAAAGAACAAAATTATCAGAATTATACCGCAGAAAAATACGGCGGATTGCGAGTAAAAGCCCGCAACGCACAGCGCAGCGGAAATAACCGCGCAAAAAAGCATGGGGCGTTTTTTTAAATAATCCGCCATAACATTTCATCTCCGTCTCAATGGTTTTAAAAGTTTACTCAAAATCGCCGATAATATTCGGTTGCCTGTTACAAGATTAAATACAAAATAAATAATTCCGCCCAATGCCGTGCAAAGAATTATGGTGAATAAACTTCCTACTTTGCAATAATTTTTTAATAACAGAACCGCTAAAGCCATAATCAATGTGCCTAAAAACGCTTGCAACAACCCCTTTTTCGTAGCAGAAAACGGTATTCGACGCTTTATATAGACATACTGATATGCGTCAACAAAAAACTCGCTCGCAACCGAAGCAATTGCAGCGCCTACCGCACCTAAAATCGGAATCAACAGCCAATTCATTGCAATATTTAAAACACAGGCAATAATATATGCGGGCAGACGTTTTTTTTCGTTACCGGTGCATATCATAAGCTGGTAGCATAAAAGGTTGGCAACCGTTTTTATAAGAATCATTGCCGAAAGTACCCGCATTGCCGGAGTACCCGGCAGAAATGCATTTCCGAATAAAAACGATAAAAGTTCAGGCGAAAGAATAATCACGCCCGCAAATATCGGAACTGAAATAAAAATTGTCGCGTCAAGAGCCTTATTTACAAGCTCGACAAATTTATTCCTATCGGTATTGTAATATATGCTCAATCTCGGCAATAAAACCGTTATTGCCGCAAGACACACATTTATCGAAATTTCAACTATACGAAAAGCATTTGAATAATATCCTGCCACGGTTTTATTAACCATTTTACCAAGCATAGTTATATCAATATGGCTGTATATACTCCACAAAAAGGCAGAAGCCGAAATATAGAAAAGCGGCTTTAAATGCTTTTTGATGGAAATATCTTTTATTCTGAACTTAACAAATTTTCTTGCGTGGAAAATATTAAAAATATAATTGCTTCCCTGAGCCAGCGCAATAATCAAAGCATATATGCCGCAATCCTGTTTCGTCCTTACAAATAGTATAACAGCAACGGTTGAAATAAATTTAATTATGATGCTCCGAATTGCAATATATACATAGTCTTCTTCGCCCTGATAAAACCAATCAATATTTATGAAATTAAAAACAATAGAAAGAACAAATATTGCCGAAAGCTTTTTGTCAAGTATAAGTCCGTTTCCGAAAACAAACAGTATAAGATATGTCAAAAGCGCCAAGGAAGTCAGAATAAAATTGATTGTAAAAAGAGAAGAATAGACTACATTCTTCTCTTTTAAATTGTCACGCTGTTTGGCAATTTCCCTTACACCGTATATCGCTAATCCGCCGCCGGCTGCCGTAACAAAATAACTAACCAAATTTTGAGCATAAGAAACTGCGCCTACACCGGCAGGCAAAAGCACCCGCGATACATACATTGTAGTTATGAGCGGAAACGCCAGATTAGCTGTTGTATATATTATGTTAAATACAGAGTTTTTAGTTACGGATTTCATTTATACCTCTTTATCTAAGCAATGCCCGAAAAAAAGTCGCACAAAACAGAAGACTCCGTCTTAATATCAAAATTAGATTTTTTGACCTTTTCGACAGCATCCTGAATTTCAATCTTTGCCATTTCAAGAACGGCGATGCTCCAGTTATAAGGAGTATCATTCAAATTCATAAATTTAACGCAACCGGTTATGTCTGCCGCAGGCGGAAGTGCGTTTGACAGAACACACGGCACACCGCACGCCTGTGCCTCTATAGCACTTAAACCTAAACCTTCAGCAAGCGAAGGTAACAAAAAAACATCGCTTGCCTTGTAATAACCATCAACTTCCGTTTTAAAGCCGGTGAATATAACGTTTTCTTCTATATTAAGTTCACGTGCTTTATTCAAAAGTTCTTTTTTAAGTTCGCCGTCGCCTACAAACAAAAGAACCGCACGCTTTTCAGAATTTAAAACTTCTTTGAAAATATCAAGCATAAAACTCTGATTTTTTTCAAACGACATTCTTGCAACATGGCATATAACCAAACGTTTTTCAATATTTAAAGCCTTTCTGACCTGATTTCTTCTAGGCGCATCCGGGTGAAAAATATCCGTGTTTACGGCATTATTTATAATTTTTATATTTCCGTATACTTTTTCGGGAAACATAAATTCCCCCGCCTTTTCAGAGCAAGCCCAAAAGTCTGTTGCGTATTTATCTATTATCCGCTTGTTCTTATTATGAAACAGCGGAACCAGATATTTCATTAAGCGACCCGTCCAATAAAGACGCGTACCGTGACTGTGTGCAATTCTTACCGGAACATTATATTTTTTCCCGAATTTTAAAAAATCTATATTGGTCAGACCGGCAAAATTCGCCCATACCGCACTGTAATGATTTTCGCCGAATATTTTTTTAAGTTCCTTCTTGTATTTTCGTCTTTGTTTCAGTCGGTTAGGTAAGTAAAATACTTTTCCGCCGTTTTCAACTATGCTGTCTTCAAGAGAAAATTTATGCCCGAAAACAGCGTAATCACAGGCGATAATATCATTAGGAAAATTATCGGTGTATGACTTAACTACCTGTTCTACACCGCCCGCCGGATCTTTCAAGCCGTAAATCAGTATTTTTTTCATTTTTCTTCACCGCCAGAGCATTTACAGCAAATCTTATAAATTAAGCTATTGTTATCTATTTCCGAAACAGAATATAAATTTCCGAGTAAAACAAAGAACAGCAACGAGCTGACGGAAAAGACAAAAAATACATCCGAAACGAAAAATGCCCCTATCGATACAGTTACAAAGCATATAAAAGAAATAAATATATCTGCGTTAAAGCCTTTTTTTAATGTTGATTTTATAAATGTAACAGCGATATATATTAAAGCCGTAAGCATTACCAATGCACCGATGATTCCGGTATTTACCAGAATTTCCAAATACGAACAGTGAGTCACCCAGCCATATTTTCCCATAACGGTATTCGGTGTTTTTTCTTTTGCAATGGCAACCGCATTTCGTGGCGATGTTCCTAAAACAGGCGTTGTCTTGAAAACGGTCAATCCGGCCTTCCAACGTTCAAAACGCCCGTTTGAATAATCGTCTTTTTGATCTTTACGTTTTATTTTTTCAATCTCTTCTTTCTCAAATTCTTCATCGGATATATTATGATTCTCTTTTAAATTTAAAATTTCAATATTTCCAAGTCTATAAATATCATCATATATGTTGACGATAGCCTCTCTCCCTTCGGCAGAAATTGGCATATTAATTGCTTTTTTAATGCCGGGAATAGTCCATAACAAGCCGAAGTATGCTCCGAATAATCCGAGAGACACGCATACGGATAACAAAACTCCGCCGACAGCACGCCTTTTGTCTGTTTTTATAAAGGATAAGAAAATGTATAACGATGCAATAATCGGTACCGTTAAAAGTATTAATACTCCCGAACGCGAAAGGGAAAGAACAATGAATAACATTTGGAAAAATATATTAAGTCCGTATATTATATATGCCCAAACCTTTTTGTATTCAAACATGAAGTAAACAGAAGCGAAAACCGAAACAATTGATACATAGGCAATTACATTCGGATCACCGAATACGCCCCAGAGCCTGCCGTATTCTTTATTGAATCCCTGTGCACCTGTGCCTATGTTTGCAATTACTTCATAATCAATCGAGAAAAGGTACATACCTATCGAAACAAGTACGAAAAAACACAAGGTTGTAATTACGGTGTTTAAAATGATTTTTAAATTTTTTCTTTTATCGGATTCCGTACCCCATGAAAAAAACAAAAAATATTCAAGAACCATAGCGGCAATGCATTTAATATTTGAGGCAATTCCGTATTTATAGTTCACTATACTGGATATTATTGATATAGCAATAAAGGCAACAAAAAAATCGCTTACCTTTCCCCTTAAACAATTTTTTTCTGATATAAAATCTATAAAAATCAGTAAAAAACCAATAAGAAAAAACGCAACCGAGACTATTGTTTTGTCAATTAAAAATTGCAACGGCATAATTTCGCGTATAATCAAATATACGGTTAAAATTATTAAATATGCAGTTTTAACTATTCCCTTAGCACATTTTAATTTGTTTAGCATTTGTTTTCATCTTCCTTTTATCAAGCTTGCAAATACCACCATTACATAGCAAAGATTGACTTTTTTTTGTTTTAAAATATGCGCTACAATTTTAAAAACAATGTCCTTTGGTTCAAATTCCTCAAGCGCCGCAATCGTAGTTTCGTCACATAAAACATCGCTAATAAAGTTCTTTTGCTCTTTTACAGTCATATCTGCCTTTTCGCTTCTGTTACGTAAAAACACAGATATAATATGCTTGATATGCGAACAAATAACCGTTTGGCGGGAATCATAATCGTTATTGCCCGTAATTTTCAAAAAGTCCTTCTCAAGTGAGAATTTACGTTTTGCCAAATCATAAAACTCAGGTGTATACGTATTTACCAGGGTCTCGTGTGCCGGTTTTCTGTAATTATAAAGGCAATCCGAAATAACTTTAATTTTTCCTGCTTTTGAAAACAAGTCTATATTGAATAAAAAATCTTCAATTAACTTTGTTCGCTCAAAAGCAGCGCCGTTTTCCTCAAGAAAAAGCCTTCTGTAAACTTTGTTGCAAGCATAAGGAAAAAGCTTTGTTTCTGACAAATCTAAAAAGAGTTTTCCGTTAGATTTCAATGAGCCGCTACATTTCTCCGTATTTTTGAATACATCCGTATGTTTAACCTTCCCGTTTTTGTCATAATACACTCTTTTCATTCCAAAAACGAGAATATCTGTATCGACTTCCAAAAAAGCAAGTATATTTTCAAGCGTGTTCGGTTCAATAGTATCGTCCGAATCAACGAAAAGTATATACTCACCGTCGACAAAAGTTAATCCGGTGTTTCTTGCCATACCAAGACCCTGATTTTCCTGCTTATGAATAACCGTAATTCTATTGTCGTATTCAGCATATTCGTCACAAATCAGCGGACAATTATCTGGGGACTTATCGTCAACCAATATAAGTTGAAAATATCCGTAAGTTTGATTTATGATGCTCTCTATAGCCTCTCGAATATACCTTTCAACATTATAGACCGGCATTATTATTGAAAATTTGACTTTACCCACTCGTTTTATCTCCCCGCCTTCAGCTTTGCAAAGGTCTTTGTATTGCCCGATTTCACCTTGGAAATAACCCTGCCCTCCATATAGGTAAGCCCGGCGTTATTCCACTTTATCGGCAGCAACATTATTTTCATATACTTTGAATTGGGCTTTGCGGTTTTAACCGCCTTTTTTACGCGGTCGGTTGAAATTATGCGCTTAATTTCCGCCTTTTTTTCCTTAGAGGAAAGCGGGCAGTTTCGGTTTGTAATATTCTCAACGCACCCTATTATGCGCTCGATATATCTGCGCGCCAAAAATTCGCGAACCTCGGGAGTATCCACACCCCAATAGGAGAAAAGCTCTTCCATCCAGCCGTTTTCTTCCTCACGCTTATCATACATATCGCTGCGGTATTTCGCAGTCTCGCTTTCGGCGCGCTTACGTATAAAGTGGTAGAACTTGTCCGATATAACGGAAACCCGCTCAACCTCGCGCACAACGCTTAAATTAAAGGGGAAATCATCCCAAAACGTTTGCGGGAAATAGAGCTTGTTTTCAAGAATGTAGCTTGATAAATATAGCTTGTTCCACGGGGTGTAAAGCAGGTTTTTATCAAACAGCGCATACGCGTTTTTGCGGAATTCCTCTTTGGTGTTATAAACCGCGGCGGGGCAGACCTGCTCCTGCGTAAATTTTTCGGTATCGCTGTAATAAGTGTCGATATAGTAGCCCGCAACCACAAGCTGAGAATTGTTTTTCTCTGCTGCGGCAACCATTTTTTCAAGCATATCAGGCTCTGTCCAGTCGTCGGAGTCCATAAAATACATATATTTACCGACAGCCTTATCAATAGCGACATTGCGCGCGCTCGGCGCCCCGCCGTTTTCCTTGTGTATTACCTTTATGCGCGGGTCCTTTGCGGCATATTCGTCGCAAATTTCGCCGCTGCGGTCCTTTGTTCCGTCATCCACACAGAAAAATTCCCAATCGGTGAGGGTCTGCGCCTGAATACTTTCAATCGCTTTACCCACATAATCTTCAACGCCATATACCGGCATTATTACACTGACTTTAATATCCGCCAATTTTATTTCCTCCGAAAAAAGTATTTGTTAGATTATACCACTTATTATTATTTTTTTCAAGTATTACAGCAGCCTGTCCGCAAGGCTTAGCGCTTCCTCTACGGTATCGTCCATGTCAAAGTACTTATATTGCGCAAGTCTGCCGCCGAAAAGCACGTTCTCCTTTTCGGCAAGGACTGCATATTTTTTGTAAAGCTCATTGTTTTTCCCGTTATTAACCGGGTAATACGGCTCCATGCCCTCCTGCCAATCGGCAGGATATTCGCGCGTTACAACCGTTTTCGGCTGCGTGCCGAAATTGAAATGCTTGTGCTCTATAACCCGGGTATACGGCACCTCGCGCTCGGTGTAGTTTACAACCGCCACGCCCTGGTGGTTTTCTTCGTTCAGCAGCTCTGTCTCGAATTTAAGGCTGCGGTATTCAAGCTTACCGAGAGAATACGCGAAGTATTCGTCTATAGGGCCTGTGTAAATGCACTTATCCGCCATTTGCAGGTAATTCTCGCGGTCGGCAAGGAAATCGGTGTTGAGCCGAACCTCGGCACCACTTAGCAGCTTTTCTATAAGTTCTGTATAGCCGCCGCACGGTATGCCCTGGTAGCGGTCGTTAAAATAGTTGTTATCATAGGTAAACCTTACCGGTAAGCGCTTTATTATAAACGCCGGCAGCTCGCTGCAGTCTCTGCCCCACTGCTTTTCGGTGTAGCCTTTTATAAGTTTTGTGTAAACATCGCGCCCCACAAGGCTTATAGCCTGTTCCTCAAGGTTCTTCGGCTCGCCCTTTATCTCCGCCCTCTGCTTAGCAAGCACCTCAGCCGCCTCTTTCGGGGTGGATATACCAAACATTTTGGAAAAGGTATTCATATTAAAGGGCATATTATACATTTCGCCCTTGTAATTCGCAACCGGAGAGTTCACAAAGTTATTAAATTCAACCAAGCTTGTCACATAATCCCAAACACGCTTGTTTGAGGTGTGGAAGATATGCGCGCCGTATTTATGCACGTCAATACCCTCAACCTTTTCGGTGTATATATTTCCGCCTATATGCCCGCGGCGTTCAAGCACCAATACCTTTTTGCCCTTTTTTACCGCTTCGTGAGCGAAAACCGCGCCGAACAATCCGCTGCCCGCAATTATAAAGTCGTATTTTTTCATTTACCTTTTTCCTTTCGGAATTTTATTGTATCAATGGTATTTTACCACTTTTTGCACAAAATTACAAGTAGTATTATTCGGTAATGACGGGCAGCCCCGCTAATCTGAAAATGCCGCGAAATAATAAAACGGATTTTAACACACATCTTACTTACAAATTCGGATTTTTAATCATATTCATAATAATTATTGGTTCACATATGAACCATTTTAAAAATTAGCTTATAAACTGTGATATAATTTATATATATTTACGAAATGAGCGTGAAAAATATGAAAAAATATAACGAAGTATTAAAGGAATTACGCGAAGATAAGAACCTCACCCAAACACAAGTTGCAAATATTCTCGGCATAAAGCAAGCAAGTTACTCAAGGTACGAACTTAATAAATGTGAAATTCCGTTGTCTCACTTGAAAAAGTTATGTGTTTTTTATAATGTCTCTGCCAATTATATACTCGGCTTACCTAAAAATTTAGAATTCCCTAAAAGATAGTCCCAATGAACAGTTGCGGTAGTTATTGACAAAGTATCAAACTTATTGTAAAATATTGTCGGTGCTTAAAAGCACCCATTAAGGCAACCTACAACGGTAGGCGGTTAAGTCTGTCTCGGCTGCCGCCTCGGTCGGCGCTTCTGCTGCGCAGAGGTCTCCACAGGAGACCCGCGCCCCTGTAAGGGGGTGTTGCTTATGGATTACTATGTATTTATCATTTTAATTTTGATATTTGCAACCGGTTACATAATTGCAATAAAAAAGAAATAAACCGCCACTTCCCCAAGTTCGGTTTATCTCTCTAAACTGTATCAGGGGCTAACCGTCTATCGGTTGCCTTTCTGTTTATATTATAGCATAAAAAATCAAAATGTCAATACCGCCGTTATAATGCAAAAAACAGCCCTGCAATTATCTTTTTTCGATAACCGCAGGGCTGCGCGTTATTTAATTCCGAATTACGCATTCCGAATTCCGAATTATTAAGTGCGAGGGCGTTCCGAGCGCTTGCCGCGCCCGTTCCCCCTCGGTTTAGCACACACATCATCGGCGCATATAACTGCGCGTAAAAAATGTGAGTACTAAAGTTCAGGCTTAAAGCCTTAAAATCATATTAACTCGATAATTGCCATTTCGGCAGCGTCGCCGCGGCGCGGTCCGGTTTTAACAATGCGGGTGTAGCCGCCGTTAACATCCGAATACTTAGGAGCGATTTCGTTGAAGAGCTTTGCAACAACGTCCTCCTTAGTAATAAACGCCAATGCCTGACGCTTGCTGTTCAGGTTATTATCCTTAGCGAGTGTAATATACTTCTCTGCCATTGCTCTTACTTCCTTAGCGCGGGTAACGGTGGTCTCAATTCTGCCGTTTTCGAGCAGGTAAGTAACCATTGCCCTGAGCATAGCAGTTCTGTGATCGCTGGTTCTTCCGAGTTTACGGGTACCTGGCATTTCCATTCACTCCTTATTGCAGCAAAAACTGCTGCGGTTTTGCTTTATTCGTCGTCGTTTTTAAGGGTGAAGCCGAAAGAATTCAGCTTTGCAATGACCTCTTCAAGCGACTTGCGGCCGAGGTTTCTCACCTTCATCATATCCTCTTCGGACTTGTTGATAAGATCCTCTACCGTATTTATACCTGCGCGCTTCAGGCAGTTGAAGCTGCGAACAGATAAATCCAGCTCGTCGATTGTTAAATCGAGAACCTTTTCTTTCTCGTTGTCGTTCTTTTCCGCCATAATGCTCTCGGTCTCGCTTACGCCCTCGGTTAAATCGAGGAAAAGCTCAAAGTGCTCAATAAGCACCTTAGCCGACATAGAAATAGCCTCGTTAGCTCTTATAGAGCCGTCGGTCCATATTTCCATTGTAAGCTTGCCCTTATCGGTAACATTACCCACGCGGGTATTATCAACCTTAAAGTTAGCCTTGAGTATAGGCGTGTAAATAGAGTCAACGGGAATAACGCCGATAACGTTCTGCGCCGGTCTGTTTTGCTCGGCGGAAACATAGCCTCTGCCCTTATCGAGAGTCATCTCCATATTGAGCTTGGCTCCCGCGTCAAGAGTGGCTATATACATATCGGGATTTAAAATCTCGACCTCGGAATCGGCTTTTATCGAAGCGGCGGTAACCACGCAGGGGCCCTCAGCCTCAATATAAATCTTCTTCGCCGTATCGGCATGGAGCTTTGCAATCAGTCCCTTTATGTTGAGGATGATTTCGGTAACATCCTCTTTCACACCGGGAATGGTGGAAAACTCATGCACAACACCGTCGATCTTGACCGATGTAACGGCAACGCCGGGAAGGATTGAAAGCAGCACGCGCCTCATGCTGTTGCCGAGGGTTGTGGCGTAGCCTCTCTCCAGCGGTTCCATAACGAACCTGCCGTAAGTGCCGTCGCTTGTCAATTCAGCGGTATCTATTCTGGGCTTTTCAATTTCTATCATTTAAAAGCTCCGTTTCTCCGTACCGTAATTTTATGTTCCGCAGTGCCCGGCACGGTGAACGCTGCGTTATTTCGGGTCTATTACTTAGAATAGAACTCGACGATGAGCTGCTCGTCAACAGGAGCTTCAATCTGTTCTCTTGTCGGGAGAGCTATAACCTTTGCCGAAAGGTTGTTGCGGTCAACGTCAATCCACTCCGGAACGGGTCTTGCGCTGTTAGCCTCTACAACTGCTTTGATCTTCTCGCTTGCGCGGCTCTTCTCGCAGATAGAAACCACATCGCCCGCCTTTAAGAGATAGGAAGCAATGTCAACGCGCTTGCCGTTCACTTCGTAATGACCGTGACCTACAAGCTGACGCGCCTCTGCTCTTGACGACGCAAAGCCTACTCTGTAAACAACATTATCAAGGCGGCTTTCAAGTATTCTTAAAAGGTTATCGCCGGTAATGCCCTGCTTTCTTTCAGCAATTTCAAAATAATGATGGAACTGATTTTCCTGGACGCCGTAGAAACGTCTTGCGGTCTGCTTAGCGCGAAGCTGCATACCGTATTCGGACGATTTCTTTCTGCCCTGTCCGTGCTGACCGGGAGCGTAGCCTCTCAGTCCTACCGAGCATTTCTCGGAATAGCAGCGCTCGCCCTTAAGGAACAATTTCTGACCCTCGCGGCGGCAAAGTCTGCAAACTGCACCGGTATATCTTGCCATCTGTTACACCTCCAAAATTTTAGCTGCAATATAAATTGCAAATTAGTTTTAAACGATTATACGCGTCTTCTCTTGGGAGGACGGCAGCCGTTGTGCGGAATCGGGGTAACGTCTTTAATCATACTTACCTCAAGACCTGCGGTTTGCAGTGCGCGGATAGCCGCTTCACGTCCTGCGCCCGGACCCTTAACGTACACTTCAACAGTCTTAAGACCGTGCTCCATAGCAGCCTTAGCAGCGGTTTCTGCCGCGCTCTGAGCCGCGAAAGGAGTAGACTTTCTTGAGCCTCTGAAACCTAACTCACCGGCAGATGCCCACGAAAGAGCGTTGCCCTGCGTATCGGTGATGGTAACGATAGTGTTGTTGAAGGTAGACTGGATATGAGCAGAGCCACGTTCGATATTCTTTTTCTCACGGCGACGGCGTGTAGCGGTCGTCTTGCCCTTTGCAGTAGCCATATTATCTTCCTCCTACTTATTTCTTCTTGTTAGCTATGGTCTTCTTCGGACCCTTGCGTGTACGCGCGTTAGTCTTTGAGCGCTGCCCTCTTACCGGCAGACCCTTTCTGTGGCGCAAACCGCGGTAGCTTCCGATTTCGATAAGTCTCTTAATATCAAACGCGATTGTACGGCGACGGTCACCCTCTACCTGAAGGTTGTGGTCGATATATTCACGCAGTTTTGAAATATCGTCTTCGGTTAAGTCCTTGACGCGGGTATCAGGATTGATACCTGTATCGGCAAGGATTTTTTTAGATGTTGTAAGACCTATGCCGAAAATGTAAGTAAGTCCGATTTCGACTCGCTTTTCGTTCGGAAGATCAACACCAGCAATACGTGCCATTTATCAAAGCACCTCCATTTTTTTCTTCACGCGCAATTAACCCTGACGCTGTTTGTGCTTGGGGTTTTCGCAGATAACCATTACCTTGCCCTTGCGCTTGATAATTTTGCATTTTTCGCAAATCTTTTTAACAGAAGGTCTGACTTTCATTTGGATTATACCTCCTTAAATTTTTGACTGTTATTTTGAACGCCAGGTTATGCGACCCTTTGAAAGGTCGTACGGAGACATCTCAACAGTCACCTTATCGCCCGGGAGTATGCGTATGAAATTCATACGGAGCTTTCCCGATATATGGGCGAGGATTATATGTCCCCCCTGGATTTCTACCTTGAACATTGCGTTAGGCATTGCCTCAACAACGACGCCTTCAAGCTCTATCATATCTTCTTTAGACACTTTGGTTCCTCCCTTTCAAGCCTTCGTCCCTGAGTCGGGCTAATTCCCGCCTCAGAGCCTTATCGGTTTTATAGCTGTTTTCATCAAGAATTGTGTTTGTAAACGCTGTGTGCTTCACATTTTTGCGTTTCGGTTTTTCAAGCGGGCGTTCCTTACCATCGCACAGGTAAAGGAATTTATCGTCCGCGCTCACCACCACCATAAGGCGGTTTTTATCGCGCCCCGCCTTTGAAAAGACTATGCGACCCACCATAAGCGTTTCCTCAAACCACGGTCATAATTTTAGGACCGTCGGCGGTTATCACTATCGTATGCTCAAAATGAGCGGAAAGCGAACCGTCCTTGGTTAAAACAGTCCACCCGTCCGGCTGAACCTTAACATCGTAGCCTCCGGCGTTTACCATCGGTTCTATTGCTATGGTCATTCCGGGCATCAGGCGTATTCCCCTGCCGGGTGTGCCGAAATTAGGAACCTCGGGAGCTTCATGCAGGTGCGTACCCACGCCGTGACCGACAAACTGCCGCACGACCGAATACCCACGCGCCTCGACATATCTTTGAACAGCGTGACCTATATCACCGATTCTGCCGCCCGCACACGCCGCGCGTATTCCCTCGTAAAGGCTTTCGCGCGTTGTGTCCATCAGCCGCTTCGCCTCGGAAGATACATCCCCGCAGGCGAAAGTGGCGGCGTTATCGCCGTGATACCCGTCGAACTTAGCGCCGAGGTCGATACTTACTATATCGCCGGCGCGCAGCTTGCGCTTTTCGGAAGGTATGCCGTGAATTACCTCGTTGTTAATAGATATACAGGCAGTAGCGGGGTAGCCCTCGTAATTTTTAAAGTTGGGCTCGCCGCCGCGGCGTCGGATGTATTCCTCTGCCAGACGGTCAATCTCAGCCGTTGTTACTCCGGGCTCTACCGCTTTGCCGGCTGCCTCTAATGCTCCGGCCGATATACTGCAAGCCTCTTTCATTATTTTAAGCTCGCGGCCGGTTTTAAGCACTATCATATATTCTTCTCCAGCGCTTCGAGTACAAGACGGGTAGTATCCTTAACCTCGTCCTGCCCCTCGACAGTGATGAGCTTTCCGCAGTTTTTGTAATAATCTTTAAGCGGCTCGGTCTGCTCGTGATAAACGTTAAGTCTGTTTTTCACGGTTTCGGGCTCATCGTCCTTACGGATAACAAGCACGCCGCCGCAGGAATTGCAAACGCCCTCCACATCCGGTTTTTTATACTCGGTGTGGTAGCTGGCGCCGCACTTTTCGCAAACGCGTCTGCCCGACATACGCTTTACTATCTCGCTGTCCGCAACCTCGATAGAGAGTGCGGCGTCGATACCGAAGCCCATTTCGTCAAGCGCCTCTGCCTGCGGAATTGTGCGCGGGAAGCCGTCTAAAATGTAACCGTTTGCACAGTCGCTTTCAGCTAAACGCTCCTTGATAATGCCGATAACGACATCATCGGGAACGAGCTCGCCCGCGTCGATATATGATTTTGCTTTCAGTCCCATTTCCGTTCCGTTTTTAAGCGCAGCACGAATAATGTTGCCGGTGGAAATGGTCGGAATATTATATTTTTCGGAGATTATCTCAGCCTGAGTGCCCTTACCGGCACCCGGTGCTCCCAAAAGAATGAGCTTCATAATTTAATACTCCTTAATGCTTAATCAAGGAATCCCTTGTAATGACGCATCATCATCTGGGATTCAAGATTACGGACAGTGTCAAGTGCGACGCCTACCATAATGAGTACCGACGTACCGCCGAGGGAAATGTTAATTCCGCCGACGCTGCCGATAAGTATGGGCAGGATAGCGATGACGCTTAGGAATATAGCACCCATAAGCGTTATTCTTGACAAAATCTTTGAAATGAAGTCCGAAGTGGACTTGCCGGGACGTATGCCCGGTATTGCGCCGCCGTTTTTACGCAGGTTGTTTGCCATTTCAATCGGATTAAACTGGATTGTTGCATAGAAGTAAGCAAAACCGATTATCAGAACGAAATAGATTACCGCGTAGAAAACGCCCTGAACGCTGAAGAGCCTTAATACCTTATAGAACCAGTGGTTCTCGTTCTTCCAGAACGAAAGTATCATCGTGGGGAGCATAAGTATGCTCGAAGCAAAGATTATCGGCATAACGCCCGACATATTGACCTTGATCGGAATGTGGGTGTTCTGTCCGCCGTACATCTTATTGCCGACAACGCGCTTGGCGTACTGCACCGGAATACGGCGTTCCGCCTCGGTCATCCAAACGATAAAGGCTATAACCAGTAAGAACATAACTACTATTCCTACAACCGCAACCTGCTTATCGAGCTTCCAGTAAGCGATAAGTGTGTTAAGAGCCTGCGGACCGCGGGAAATAATACCTGCGAAAAGCAGTATTGAAATACCGTTGCCGATACCCTTAACGTCTATCTGCTCGCCGAGCCACATTACAAGCGCCGAGCCTGCCGTAAAGGCAAGTATTATAACGAACGCCGCAAATATAACGGCACCGCCCGATACGCTCAGATAGTTGCTGTTTTTGAGATAGAAGAAATATGCCGTACCTTGAATGAGTGCCAGACCGACCGTTGTGTAACGGGTTATCTGGGCTAACTTCTTCTGACCTTCCTCACCCTCTTTTGAAAGTCTTTCAAGAGCGGGTATTGCAACGCACAGAAGCTGTACTATAATTGAGGAGTTGATGTACGGGGTAACAGACATTGCGAATATTGCGCCGTACTCAAGACCGCCTCCGGTAAGAATAGACAGGTAGCTGAAAAATTCATTCGTTGTTCCCGATTCGGTTGCGGATTTGAGCGCCGCAACATCAATATACGGTACCGGAATAACCGAGCCGATACGGAAAATCAAAACGATGAAAACGGTAAAAAGAATCTTATTACGAATTTCTTTTATTTTCCAGGCGTTTCTTAATGTTTCTAACATCAGATCACCTCAGCCTTTCCGCCGACTGAATTGATTTTCTCAGCAGCAGACGCAGAGAAAGCGTTCGCCTTAACGGTGAGCTTCTTTGTAAGCTTGCCGTTAGCCAAAACCTTAATGGGAAGGTTTGCTTTCTTTACTATACCCTTGTCAGCCAAAGCTGCAGCGTCAACCGTTGCGCCGTCCTCGAACACCTCAAGTGCGGAAAGGTTGATCGCTATCCATTCCTCGGCAAAAATATTATTGAAGCCACGCTTAGGAATACGTCTTTGCAGCGGCATCTGACCGCCTTCAAAACCGGGTCTCATACCGTGACCCGCACGGGCTTTCTGACCCTTGTGACCCTTACCGGCAGTTTTGCCGTTGCCCGAGCCGTGACCTCTGCCTATACGCTTCGCCTCTTTTGTAGAGCCGAAAGCCGGAGATAATTCATGCATTTTCATTGTTCGCACCTCCTTGCTTAATTCGCGCGGTTAAAACCGCATTTCCGCCGTATGCGGATAAAATCATTTTGCGGCCGTAACCTCAACAAGATGAGAAATCTTGTTGATCTTGCCCTTGGTCTGCTCGTTATCCGGCTGAATTTTCTCATCGCCGATTTTGAAAAGACCGAGAGCGTTTGCGGTAGCTATCTGATCCTTTTTAGCACCGATGGTGCTTTTTACCAGCTTTACTTTAAGGCCGGCAGCCTTTTTTGTTGCCATAACGCTGCTCCTCCTTAACCAATGATTTCCTTGACAGACTTGCCGCGTACTGCTGCTACTTCCTCGGCGCTGCGAAGCGATGCGAGGCCGGCAACAGTGGCGCGAACAACGTTGCAGGGATTGTTCGATCTTAAAGCTTTGGTACGAATGTCGGAAATACCGACAGTCTCAACTACCGCACGAACAGCGCCGCCGGCAATAACGCCGGTACCGGGAGCCGCGGGTTTCAGAAGAACGCGGCCTGCGCCGAATTCGCCTATAACCTCGTGCGGAATTGTTGTACCCTTTAAGGATACCTTTATAAGATTCTTTTTAGCGTCTTCAATTCCTTTGCGAATAGCGTCCGGAACTTCGCCCGCCTTACCGAGCCCATAGCCTACAATGCCGTTACCGTCTCCTACAACCACAAGCGCCGCGAACTTCATAATACGTCCGCCTTTAACGGTTTTGGAAACACGGTTTATGGAAACTACGCGCTCTTTTAAATCTAATGTTGATGCGTCAATATTTGTAGCCAAAAGTATTCCTCCTTATCAGAACTTGAGTCCGCCCTCGCGGGCACCTTCGGCAAGCTCCTTGACACGGCCGTGATAAATGTATCCGCCGCGGTCAAAAACAACCTCGGTGATGCCCTTTTCTGCGGCACGTTCAGCAATTAACTTTCCAACCTTGTGAGCGCCCTCTTTGTTGCCGCCGGAAATTCCGAAATCCTTCTCGTTGGAAGAAGCGGCTGCGAGTGTAACGCCGTTTACATCGTCGATAAGCTGGGCGTAAATGTTGCTGTTGGAGCGGAATACATCAAGGCGAGGACAAGCCGCCGTACCGCTGACCTTAGAGCGGACGCGGGCGTGACGCTTAAGTCTTGCCTGATTGCTGTTTGGTCTTGTAACCATCGTTTATACACTCCTTTATTATTTCTTAGCACCCTTGCCGGCTTTACCTTCCTTGCGGCGGATATGCTCGTCGGCGTACTTAATACCTTTGCCCTTATAAGGCTCCGGCGGACGCTTCTCGCGAACTTCCGCGGCAAACTGGCCGACCTGCTGCTTATCCGCACCGCTTATAACTACCTGGTTGGGAGTCGGTACGTCAATGGTGATTCCCGGAATCTCAGGAACGATTACCTGATGAGAATATCCGAGGTTCATTACAAGATTTTTGCCCTGCTTCTGAGCACGGTAGCCTACGCCGTTTACCTCAAGCGTTTTTGAGTAGCCGTTGGTAACTCCCTCAACCATATTGTGGATAAGGGTACGGGTAAGACCGTGGAGCGCACGGTGATTTTTATCGTCGGTCGGGCGGGTCACGATTATTTCATTGCCCTCAAGCGCAATGTTTATTTCGTGATTGAAGGTGCTTTCAAGCGTACCCTTGGGGCCCTTTACGGTCACCTTGCTGCCGTCAACCTTAACCTCAACACCGGCAGGGATTGCGATAGGTTTCTTTCCTATTCTTGACATCCTCTCGCACCTCCTTACCAGACGAAAGCGAGGACTTCGCCGCCGACATTGGCTTTGCGTGCCTGCTTGTCTGTCATTATACCCTTAGAGGTGGAAAGGATGGCTATGCCGAGGCCTTTCATAACCTTGGGCATATCCTCTACGTTTGTGTAGATACGCAAGCCGGGCTTAGAAACTCTTCTAATGCCGCTTATAACCTGCGATTTATTCTGGCCGTACTTCAATGTAATATGAATTACGCCCTGCTTTCCGTCTTCTTCGACCTGAAAGCCCGAGATGTAACCCTCGTCAAGTAAAATCTGAGCGATTGCCTTTTTTACGTTTGACGCCGGAACATCTACCGAATCATGCTTTGCAGCGGATGCATTACGAATTCTCGTAAGCATATCCGCGATTGTATCGCTGATTTGCATGCCGTCAACCTCCTTCAGCTTTGTGCCTTACCAACTGGCCTTCTTCACTCCGGGGATCTCGCCTTTATAAGCAAGCTCTCTGAAGCATATACGGCAAATGCCGTACTTGCGAAGATAAGCATGTGGGCGGCCGCAGATTTTGCATCTGTTATACTCTCTTGTTGAAAACTTAGCAGGTCTTGCCTGCTTAACTTTCATAGCAGTCTTAGCCATTATTACTTCTCCTTATCTCGCAAACGGAGCGCCCAAAAGCGTTAATAACTCGCGGGCCTCTTCATCTGTCTTCGCAGTTGTGACAAAAATTATATCCATACCGCGTACCTTATCGATCTTATCGTACTCGATTTCAGGGAAAATAAGCTGCTCCTTAACGCCCATAGCATAGTTGCCGCGGCCGTCGAAAGCGTTGGGGTTAATCCCTCTGAAGTCGCGAACGCGCGGAAGAGCCGCATTGAAAAGTCTTTCAATGAACTCATACATACGCTCGCCGCGAAGTGTTACCTTCGCACCGATCGGCATACCCTCGCGGAGCTTGAAGTTCGCAACCGACTTCTTAGCGCGGCAGGGAATTGCCTTCTGACCGGTGATAAGACTCAGGTCTCGCAGAATAGCGTCGATGACCTTGGAGTTTTCCTTGGCCTCGCCGGCGCCTACATTGATAACGACCTTTTCGAGCTTCGGAATCTGCATGACGCTCTTGTAGCCAAATTTTGTCATCAGTGCGGGAGCGATCGAATTTTTATATTCGTTCGACAGTATTGACATGTCATGTCCTCCTTATCTCTTAAAAAGTCTCGCCGCATTTTTTGCACATGCGGTCTTTTTTGCCGTCCTCGTAGATTTTTGTACCTACTCTGGTGGGCTTATTGCATTTCGGGCAAACAACCTGAACCTTGCAGGCATAAACGGCACCGTTGGTTTCAATTATACCCGACGGATCTCCTGCCTTTTTCGGTTTAGCGTGTTTTTTAACAACGTTAATGCCCTCAACTATAACCTTACCCTCTTTGGGGCTGACCTCAAGCACCTTGCCGGTCTTCTTGCGGTCCTTTTTGTCTCCTGTAAGGAGGACTACGGTATCACCGGTTTTAACGTGAAGCTTACTCATTGTTTTCTACCTCCCATTAAAGCACTTCCGGAGCAAGGGACAGGATCTTTGTGTAATCCTTGTCGCGCAGCTCACGGGCTACCGGCCCGAAAATACGGGTACCGCGGGGGTTCTTGTCATCACGGATGATAACAGCCGCATTTTCGTCAAATCTGATGTATGTGCCGTCATTACGACGAAGACCTCTTGCAGAACGAACTACAACTGCCTTTACTACATCGCCCTTCTTTACAGTACCGCCCGGAGCGGCCTTTTTAACAGAAGCCACGATGACGTCGCCAATGTTGGCATACCTCCTTCTGGAGCCTCCAAGAACGCGGATGCACATAATTTCCTTCGCACCCGTATTGTCGGCAACCTTGAGGTAACTCTGTTGTTGTATCACAGTGTTTTCCTCCTTGTAGACTACTTAGCCTTTTCGATTATTTCCGCCACGCGCCAACGCTTATCCTTGGAGAGTGGTCTGGTCTCCATAATAAGAACTCTGTCGCCTACGCCACAGGAATTATTCTCATCATGAGCTTTGAGTCTGATAGTGTTTTTGATTATCTTCTTGTAAAGCGGGTGCTTAACGTTGTCCTCAATGGCAACTACAACGGTTTTATCCATCTTGTCGCTTACAACCTTACCCACTCTTGTTTTACGAAGGTTTCTTTCGCTCATTTAGCCTTTCCTCCCTCTCTCAAGCGTTGGTGCTGTCGTTTTTGAGCTCGTTCTCGCGAATGATTGTCTTAACGCGGGCGATGTCCTTCTTAACGGCAGCTATACGCATGGGGTTGTCGAGCTGGTTAATGGCGAGTTGGAAACGCAGATTAAATAATTCCTCTTTAAGCTTTGTCAACTGGTCATTCAGCTCCGGCAAAGTGTTCTGTCTGATTTCCTTTGCATTCATTACTGCTCACCACCCATTTCCTGCTTTGTTACAAACTTGCACTTAATAGGAAGCTTGTTTGCGGCGAGACGCATAGCCTCGCGAGCCAATTCCTCGCTAACGCCGCCGATCTCGAACATTACGCGACCGGGCTTAACAACCGCTACCCAGTACTCGGGCGAGCCTTTACCTGAACCCATTCGGGTCTCAGCCGGCTTTTCGGTTATCGGCTTATCGGGGAATATCTTTATCCAAACCTGACCGCCACGTTTAATGTAACGGGTCATTGCAATACGCGCAGCCTCTATCTGGTTAGAGGTGATCCACGCCGGCTCTAAAGCCTGAAGACCGAAATCGCCGTGTGTTACGGTGATGCCGCGTGAAGCGGTACCGGTCAAACGTCCGCGGTGGACTCTGCGGTATTTTACTCTTTTAGGCATTAACATCAGCGGGCGCCTCCTTCCTTTTTAACCTTGCGGTTATCAGCGAGAACCTCACCCTTGTAGATCCAAACCTTAACACCTATACGACCGTAGGTGGTGTTTGCCTCGGCAAAACCGTAGTCGATATCGGCACGCAGGGTCTGAAGCGGAATTGTTCCCTCATGATACTGCTCGCTTCTTGCGATTTCAGCGCCGCCCAAGCGACCCGAAACCTGAGTTTTTATACCCTTTACGCCAAGACGCATAGCTCTGCCTATGGAGAGCTTCATAGCGCGGCGGAAAGAAATACGCTTTTCAAGCTGAGCCGCAATATTTTCGGCTACGAGCTGAGCGTTAGCGTCCGGATTCTTTATTTCAACAATGTTGATAAGAACCGGCTTGCCGAGCATCTGCTGGCAAGTGGCGCGAAGCTTTTCAATTTCGCTGCCGTTGCGTCCGATCACCATACCCGGCTTTGCGCAGTGGATATGAAGTCTTACGCGCTTGTCATCACGTTCGATTTCGATTTTTGCAATACCTGCTGTGAAGAGGGTCTTCTTGAGGTACTTGCGGAGGTTATAGTCCTCAACCAATGTATCGCCGAAAACGCTGTCATTGGCAAACCAACGTGAGTCCCAGTTTTTAATTACGCCTACACGGAAACCGTGCGGATTAACCTTCTGGCCCATAACTTAACCTCCTTCTTAGATTTCGCGTTCTTTAAGAACGATTGTAACATGGCTTGTTCTCTTTAAGATTCTGTGGGCTCTGCCGTGATCCTTCGGACGGATTCTCTTAAGAGTCGGTCCGGGGCAGACAAAGCACTCAGCAACATAAAGACGGGAAACATCCATATTATGATTGTTTTCTGCATTAGCCATAGCTGACGCTAAAAGCTTCTCCAAATACTCGCAAGCGGACTTAGGAGTAAATTTGAGTATAGCCATAGCTTTGTCAGCGTCTTGATTGCGGATTAAATCCAAAACAATCTTCACCTTGCGGGGTGAAATACGGGCGTATTTTAGTGTAGCCCTTGCTTCCATAGTTAAACTCTCCTTTCAGCCGCTTACTTACCGGTGGTCTTTGAACCGGCGTGACCCTTAAAGGTCCTTGTCGGCGCAAACTCACCGAGCTTGTGACCTACCATATCCTCTGTTACATAAACCGGAACGTGCTTGCGGCCGTCATGTACCGCAAAGGTGTGTCCGACGAAATCGGGGAATATGGTCGAAGAACGGCTCCAGGTCTTAAGAACTCTCTTTTCGCCGGCTTCGTTCATTTCCTTGACTCTTTTGAGCAGAACAGGCTGCACGTAAGGGCCCTTTTTAATGCTTCTTCCCATGATTTAACTCCTTTCGTCGAATTACTTACGGCGCTTTACGATATACTTATCGGTGCGCTTATTCTTCTGACGGGTCTTGTAACCGAGAGCAGGTTTACCCCACGGGGTAACAGGTCCCGGACGACCGATCGGTGATTTACCCTCACCACCGCCGTGCGGGTGATCGCACGGGTTCATTACAGAACCGCGGACGGTCGGTCTCCAGCCCATGTGACGCTTACGTCCGGCTTTACCGTAGTTAACGTTTGCGTGCTCCGGATTGGATACAACGCCTACGGTTGCCATGCAGGTTGCGGGAACGTTGCGAAGCTCGCCCGAGGGCAAACGCAAAAGCGCCATTCCGTTTTCCTTAGCCATAAGCTGGGCGGTGTTACCGGCAGAACGTGCAAGCTGAGCACCCTTGCCGGGGTAAAGCTCGATATTGTGTAAGAAAGTACCTACCGGAATGTTGATAAGCGGAAGCGCGTTGCCGGGCTTAATATCAGCCTCGGGGCCGCTTACTATCTTATCGCCGACCTTTAAGTCCTGCGGAGCGATTATATAACGCTTTTCGCCGTCCTCATACTGAACGAGGGCGATGAACGCAGAGCGGTTCGGATCGTACTCAAGAGTCTGAACGGTAGCGGTTATGCCGAAACGCTCTCTCTTGAAATCGATAACTCTGTACTTTCTGCGGTTTCCGCCGCCTCTGTGGCGAACGGTGATTCTGCCGTAGCTGTTGCGTCCGGCATTCTTTTTAATAGGCTCAAGCAAGCTTCTCTCGGGAGCAACCTTTGATAACCCGGAATAATCCATAGTTGTCATATTGCGGCGACCCGGAGTAGTCGGCTTGTAAAATTTAATTGCCATTTGTTTCACTCTCCTGTTTTGGCTTAGCGAAGTCTGTTTTCGACTTCATACATCACCGGAAATGTCGCTGCGCTCTTTGGTCGGGGATGCCGTTCGCAAAATTAAAATTTTGACTGCACTCTATCCCCGCCAATACCACCCCTGTGTTCTTGAAAACGCTTTCGGCGTTTTCGCCTACAAGGTGTTTTTTCGCCGCACTTGTCGCCGAAAAAACCGTGGTTCAGCACAAATTTCCAATCTATTAGGTTAATCAGATAAGACCGTCGAAGAACTCAATCGGCTTTGAATCAGCCTTTAAAGTAACGATTGCCTTTTTCCAGGCTGCGGTGTAGCCGTTGTAACGGCCCATACGCCTTGCCTGACCGCGAACGTTGATTGTGTTGACCTTAGCAACATCAACCTTGAAAAGCTTTGCGACAGCATCGGCTATCTCAATCTTGTTAGCGTCCTTAGCTACCTTAAAGGTGTATTTCTTATCGGCTATACCCGACATACTCTTTTCGGTAATTACCGGAGCTATAATGATATCCTGTGCGGCTTTCATTATGCATACACCTCCTCAAGCTTTGCTACGGCATTCTTTACCACCACGAGAGTGTCGGCATTGATTATGTCGTAGGTGTTGATTGTTCCGACCTGTGCGGATTTCGCACCCGCAATGTTGGCAATGCTCTTTACGGCGAACGCGTTGTTATCCTCAAGAACTATGAGAGTCTTTTTACCCGCGCCTATTGCCTTTAAGCAATCGGCAACGACCTTGGTTTTGTAGGTCTCTGTTTTAAGCTCGTCAAGAACAATCATATCGCCTGTGAGCACCTTATCCGACAAAGCGGATTTGAGAGCCAGTCTCTTAACCTTTTTATTGAGAGAGTAAGAATAATCTCTCGGCTTCGGCGCGTGAACTATACCGCCGTGTCTCCACTGCGGAGCTCTGGTAGAGCCCTGTCTTGCGTGACCGGTACCCTTCTGTCTCCACGGCTTTTTGCCGCCGCCCGATACCTCGGTACGAGTCAGAGTGGACTGCGTGCCCTGACGCTGATTTGCAAGGTAGTTTACAACCGCCGCGTGCATAACCGCCGCGTTAGGCTTTATTCCGAAAACGGCGTCGCTCAAGGTGATTTCTCCCACGCTTTTGCCCGCCATATCGACTACTGCTATATTAGGCATAATTTAGAACACTCCTTCCCTTACGCTTTAACGCTGTCGAAAAGAACCACTATTCCGCCCTTGGGACCGGGAACGGCGCCCTTAACGGCGATGATGTTCTTTTCCGCGTCTACTTTAACGACACTCAGGTTCTGAACGGTTACGCGCTCATTGCCGAGGTGTCCTGCCATTTTCTTTCCCTTGAAAACTCTTGACGGAGTTGAGCAGGCGCCCAAGGAACCGCCGTGACGGTGAACAGGGCCTGTACCGTGAGTTTCCTTAAGTCTTCCGAAGTTCCAGCGCTTAATGGTGCCGGCGTAGCCCTTACCTTTGGAAGTGCCGCGCACGTCTACCGACTCGCCCTCTGCAAATACGTCAGCCTTGATTATATCGCCTACGTTCATAGCGCTGATATCTTCAAAGCGGAACTCGCGAAGAACCTTTTTCGGAGCAACGTCGCCCTTCTGGAAGTGACCCTTTTGGGGCTTGTTTACCTTAGAAGCCTTCAAATCGCCGTAGCCTATCTGAACAGCCTCGTAGCCGTCGTTCTCGGCGGTCTTCTTCTGCGAAATAACGCAGGGGCCTGCCTCGATAACGGTAACCGGAACAACGTTTCCGTTTGCGTCAAAAAGCTGAGTCATACCGAGCTTTTTGCCCACAATACCCTTTTTCATATGATTTTCCTCCTTTGGTTATTGGTTGGTTTTCACCAACTTGACCTGCGGTGTTTGATTAAAGCTTTATTTCAATCTCTACACCGGCGGGAAGCTCAAGATTAGTCAGAGCTTCAACGGTTTTGTTGGAAGGTCTGATTATATCAATAAGCCTTTTGTGCGTTCTCGTTTCAAACTGCTCGCGGCTGTCCTTATATTTATGAACGGCGCGGAGAATGGTAACAACCTCTTTTTCGGTGGGCAGCGGCACGGGGCCTGATACCCTTGCACCTGTACGTTTAGCGGTTTCCACTATTTTCTCAGCGGACTGGTCTACAAGCGCGTGGTCGTAACCTTTGATACGAATACGGATTTTTTCTTTCACTGCCATGTGAAATTCGCCTCCTTAAGTAGTTGGCGGGCAAAACTTACAACGCGCCGTGTTTTTCTTTACTGCGCATTATAAAACCGGCATTGCTGGGGTCACAGACAATTCCGGACAGCAGATCGCTCTGCCGCTGTATACAAGAGCCGCAAGATCTCTTATATACTTCCTGACTTTTCGCCCGGTTTAAAATCGGACATACTCCGCGGAAATTTCCCGACTCGAGGTCGGCCACCTCCCACATCAACGCATGTTTCACGCCGCAATTGGGCAGCGTACCGTAGTATAATAACACACTTCTTTAGAAAAAGCAAGCATTTTTTTAATAAAATGAAAAAAATTTTTAAAACAGGTTTAATTGCTGAAAACAGGCGCCGACCGCGCGCAAATTCAGCCTATCTCCGCACCATGCCCGATCCGTCTCCTCCGGCGAGGTTTTCAACCTCAGATACCGTAACGCGGTTAAAATCGCCCTCGACCGAGTGCTTCAGCACCGCCGCCGCAGTGGCAAACTCCACCGTTTCCTGCGGCGCTTTTTGTTTTAAAAGCGAATATATAAGCCCTGCGGCAAACGCGTCACCGCCGCCCACTCTGTCGGCTATGTGCATACGGTATTTTCTTGAAAATACTGTAGCTTTTCCGTTGCACAGCATTGCGCCAAAATCGTTATCGCTGGCGCTCAAATTAGTCCTCAATGTCAGTGCGGCGCCTTTCAGCGGATATCTTTTCATTAGCTTTTCCGCAACAGACGCAGCGCCCTCGTTATCGGGCTTTTTCAAATCAAAATCCGCTTTATCCGAAACAATACCGAATAAATCCTTAATGTCCCCGGGGTTTGTTATGCAAATATCAGTATACCGCATAAGCTTTCCTATAACGCGGGATGCTTTCTCTATGCTCCACAGCTTTGAGCGGTAGTTTGTAT
>URGH01000002.1 GCA_900547305.1 uncultured Oscillospiraceae bacterium
TGCTTTATATAAAAGAAATCAAGATCGGTTACCGCCTCGGACGCGTTTCCCAGGAAAATGTCATACTGTGTTTTAAAAGCGTCATATTTTGTCGCAAGCGTAAAGCCCGAGCTGTATATCGAACCGTCAACTGCGGGGGCAAAATGAATCATTTCAAAGCCGTCATGGGTGCTTGTCAAATCAACGGAAAACTCAAAATTCTCAAATGTCTGATTTTTATAATAAAAATATAACTGTTGCCAATAGGGGCGCATACCGTCTGTGGAGGATTCCGACGCATTATTTATTCTGACTATCTGGCCGTCCAAAAGATCGGCATAATCATCAGCTTCGCTCACAGTCAATTTTCTCGGTGTGGCGGAAAGCCAGTTTTCATGGTCATATCTGATTTCAAAGTCATCGCCCAAAGCTGTTGTCATGTCTCTTGCGTCAAAATTATTGCTGTAAATACCACGTTGCTCTACACGCTCAAAGGATGAAGCTACCCCGGTTCCGGTTATTTTAAAATTATCAAAAGAGCCCTGCCAGTCGGAGGCAAGATTGTAGCCGAGCGCCACAGCCGGATAATATGCCGCCTTATCAAGCCCTGTTTTTTCAAGTACTTTTTCACCGTCGATATATGCAACAGCGGTGCCGTCGTTAAAGGTTATTTTAACGTTTACGGTCTTTTCTTTGCCGGTAACCGACGCATGCGCGGCGGTACTGTCCTGCTTTATATAAAAGAAATCAAGATCGGTTACCGCCTCGGCTGCATTTCCGAGGAAAAGATCATACTGCTTTTCAAAAGCATTGTACTTTGCCACAAATGCAAAGCCCGAGGCGTATATTGTACCGGAAGTATTGGGTGCGAAGTGCAGCATTTCAAAGCCGTCGTGGGTGTTTGTTAAATCAACGGAAAACTCAAAGCTTTCAAATGACTGATTTTTATAATAAAAATATAGCTGTTGCCAATAGGGACGCCTGCTGTCCTGCGTATTTTCCAAATTATCATTATTAATTCTGACTATCTGACCGTCCAAAAGATCGGAATAATTATCAGCCTCTTCCACGGTAAGCGCCGTAAGTGCGGAACCGACCGCCGAGTCAGAATCGTATCCTATAGAAAAATCATCGCCCAGTGCGGAGGATAAATCATCCGCGTTAAAGTCATTTTCGTAGCTTGCTAAAGCCGTACCGCTGCCGATCGTTTCCGATTTGGCGGCGTTTGCGGTAAGCATTGCCGAAAATGTGCCTGCTATCAGCGCGCCCGATAAAATAAGGGCTGACGCTTTTTTAAATTTTTTCATACAAAAAACCTCCGTTAAATATTTTTAAACTGAGAAAAAACGCCCGTCCGCAGGGGTTTTGTTTGCCCCCCTCGGCTCTGTTTTTTAATCCCTCCCTTTTCTTTCGGAGAGCCTTGCCCGCAGGTCAGGCCGCCCGATACACGGCTGTTTAGGAGCGTATTTCCGCAAAAGCCGATTATTCGGGCACGTGGCGGCTTTACCGTCGGCGGGTTCAGCGCTTGCCTGTTTTTTGCTTTTTCTTTTTGCGCAAAATGATAATCAGAACGGTTACCGCCGCCGCGCAGACAACAACGCTGCCGACGACTATAAGCACGATTGCGGCGGTCGAAAGCCCCTCGCCGTCAAAAACGACAACCTTTTTTCTGCGTCTCTTTATAATCTGATCCTCTGTGCTGTCTGTTGAATCGTCGGGTTCGGCGTCCGTTCCGTCCGTGCTGTCGTCATAGCTGTAACTATTATCGTTTGATATGCTGCTGTCGTCCGTTACCGGCTTTACGGTTTCATCCGTCAGCTCGTCGCCGTATGCTTCAAACTCTATAATTCCGGGGGCGGCAGAGCCCTCGTCCTGAACAATTTCGGAAATTCTTATATAGCGTATTTTCCCGCTGCCCGGCGCATAACTTTCGGTGCCGCCTATCGCCGCCGAGTTATTAATATTTTTCCAACCCGAGGTTCCGTTTTCCGAGACCTCTAATTTGTAGGATTCAGGTGTATAGCTGGTCCAGCTGACAACGATCTTTTTAAGGTTCTCGGCTTTACCCAGGTCGATAACCGCCGTGCTGTCTTTAAGCGAGTTTATCATCCACTGGCTTGTGCAGTCTCCGTCTACAATGCTTTCTATCTGACCGCTTAAAACCTCGGTATTGCCCTTTACAGCAGCACCGAGCGCAAGGTTTTTCAGCGCCATGTTGCTGTCGGTTACCGAAACGGTTTTCCAGCCGCCCGTGAAAACAAGGGTTCTGCGGTTTTCGTAGTCAACATAATAGCCTGTTGCCGAATCGTTTGCGGGCAGCTTATCAAGTTTTTTAAGCGCTTTCCCGTTCACCTTTACCGCCGATGCGGTAACGCCCGCCGCAATTACAAGTTTTGCGGAATGTCCGCTGTCGTTGGATACGGTAAAGCTGTCGCTGCCGTTCGGGGTGTTTGTAAATTTATAAGTCTTGCTGTCGGTTAAAAACTCGGCGGTGCGCTTTTCGGTAGACGGCGCGGCTATAACCGCGTCATATGTTTTGGAGTTCATATCGCCCGTCATTGTAAAGTCGCCCGCAACCGCAGCCTTTATAACAGCGCCGTCGCGCAGGTAAACCGGAACGGTGTTTGAGGTTGCCGCAACGGTATAAGCCTTGCCGCCCTCATACGTTTTGCCGTTCCACATATCCGTCCATTTCCCCTCGGGGAATGTAACGCGCAAATCGGTGGTATTTTCGTTCAGCACGGGGCAAACCATAAGCTCGTTGCAGAACATATACTGGTCGGTAACACCGCTGAGCGCGCTTTGCTCCGGGAAAACGAAACTTAAGGGCTGCATCATGGCAATTCCCGTTTTGCCTGCTTTAAGGTTTGCGCTGTAAAGCGTATCAAGCAGGCTCTGCCTTGTGTTGTAAAGCTGTTTAAAGGTATTTTTGCCTATTTTTCCGAAGCTCCACGGGTCACGCTCGCCCGAGCCGTGAGTACGCATTAACGGGCTGAACGCGCCGAACTGAAGCCAGCGCAGGTAAAGCTGTGTAGAAGCGTCGCCATGCAGCGCGCCTATATCGCTGCCCCAAAGTGAAAAACCGCTTGAGCTTATGCTTATTCCGCCGTTATACGCCTGCCGCAGACCGTCAAAGGTGGAGGGCTGGTCGCCGCCGAAGTTTCCGCCGTATGTTTGGCTGCCTATCGTTCCGGCGCGCGCAAACAGCACGAAATCGTTGTTTCTTTTCTCTTTAAACAGGTCGTAAACGGTTTTGGTGTAGGCATAGGCGTAGTAGTTGTGCATTTCGTCGCCTTTCATGCCGTTATAAAAAGACATGCCCTCGTCTATGTACTCGCCGTAATCGACCATTGCGCCCGCCATTCCCTTATCAAGGAAGTAATCAAAACCGCCTTTTTTAAGCGCCGTTTTAATAAGCGGATTTGAAAAATCGCCCCAGTAAGCCAGTATTCCGGTATTATCGTAATTGTGCGGGGCGGGCAGTTCCATATCCTTTACACCCGGCAGCAGCTTTCTTAAACTTTCAAGTCCCAGTCCGCCGCCGTCGTTTCTGAGGGTTATGCACGGGTTTTCCCAAATAAACGAACGCACCCCGTATGAAGCCGCTATATCCATAACGCTCGAATTTGTTTCATTAAGACCCTCTAAAAATGCGGCTGTCGGCAGCGTTCCCATAGCCTTGTATTTTTCGAGCTTGGTTTTAAGAATACTTTCAAAAGCCGCTTTATCGGTTGACTGCCAGTGGCTTGAGGTCTGACCGATCCAGTAGCCCAAAGCCCATTTGGGGGCTGTAAACGGTTTACCCGTAAGGGCGGTATAAGCAGCAATATTTTCCGAGGGGGTTTCGGTATAAACGAAGAAATCAAAATCGGTCCCGTTAAACTCCATATTCCATTTTTCGGGATTGCTGTTTCCTATATCGGCATAGGCACCGTAGTAGGAATTGAAGAAAACGGTATACCCCTTTGTGCTTGTAAGCAACGGGATATTGCAATACGAAAGGTCCTTTACCACCGTTGCCGCCGCCACATGGTAGCCTGTATCCATATTCCACAGCTTTACGGTACTGCCCACCTGATTTACGCCGTTGTAGCGCTCGCCGAGACCGTAAATTGCTTCATCGGCGGAAAGTGCGCCCTCAAGTTTTACCTTGCGCAGCACTCCGTTTTTAAATCCGAAATACATCTGCCTGGATGAAACCGTGTGAGATACCTTGCCGTCGTTACCTATGAATTTCATTGTCCACGGCGTTACCGCATAGTTGAGCCATACTGCGGTGTCGCCCGCGTCAATCAGCATAGTGCCGTCGGGCAGATTGTAATAGCTGATCTCTTTTAAAGCCTTTGGCTCGTTCTGACCCGATGTCACGTCGGTTCTTACCCGCACGCCGCCCACGGCAGGAAAAGAAATATGAATTTCCGTCGCCTCGCCGTTAATGTTCGCCGTGAGTATCGCTTCTGTTTTGGTTTTGTTTATTTTCCTTATTTTCTGAGGGTTAGCCCATTTAACAGAGATTGAGGACATAGCCGCGTTGGCGTTTGTTTTAACCGATGAATAAGGAATTAAAACCGAGATTACAACAGCGATGCTCATGAAAAAAGCAAATATTTTTTTCGACCGTGGTTTTAACATTTGATTTTCAGCTCCTCCCAAATATCCGAGTCCGGAACAATATCCGAAAATTTACCGTTAGGTATAACCCTCTGCCGTTTTCCGTCGGCAAAAGCCTCGGTAACTCTGCCCGCGATTTTTAAAGTACTTACGGAATATCCGTCGCGGTTATAAATAACATATCCGTCCTTTTCAGCGCTTCCCGAAACGGTGAAATTAAACCGTTTGCGTTCGCTGTTATAAAAAACGGAGTCTCCGTTTCCGGGAACGGTTAAAAGCGCCGCAACACCGCCGTTTATCGGTTTTGCAAGCTCTGAATTATCAGAGACGTTAACAGGTATTACGCTCCCCGCTTTCACAAACACGGGGCAAACGTCAATCGGCGTCTCAACCTCTGCGCTTTTTCCGCCCGCGTACATTTTCATATCGGGCAGATAAAGCCAGTCACCCTGCGGCAAAATAACGTTGCGCTTTTTCATTCCCTCATAAAGCACGGGGCAAATAAGCAGCGAGTCGCCGAGCATAAACTTGTCGTCTGCCTCGGAAAGGCTTTTATCGTTCGGGTATGCGTCCGCCATTGTTCTTATTATCGCCCTGCCGGTTAAATTGCTTTGTACGGCGGCACTGTAAATATAATCGAGAATATTTTTTCTGAACCAAAAGAATTTTTTGAAAATGCGCACGCATTCCTCGCCGTAATTCCACGGATTATGATTGCCGTGGGTTCGCATTAACGGGCTGAACGCGGCAAACTGCAGCCAGCGGATATAAAGCTCCTCCGAGTCGCACTCGCAAAGGCTGCCTATATCGCTGCCCCAAACGGTAAAGCCCGAAAGTCCCGCATTCAAGCCGCCGTAATACGCCTGCCGCAAGCCGTAAAATTCGCCGCGCTGGTCGCCGCCGAAAAACGAGACCCATTTTTGCGTGCCGGCACATGCGGCTCTCGCGAAAAGAACATAATCGTCGCCGTTTCTGCTGCGCCATGCCTCGCTTACCGTTTTGCTGTAGCAATAGGCGTGGTAATTGTGCATTTCATCGCCCTTCATGCCGTTGTACGCTGCGGTATCGCACTCAACAAACTCGCCGAAATCCACCATGGCGCCTTTAAGACCCCAGTTCCAAAGCAGGTCGTACTTATTGTAAATAAGGTCGTATGCCTTGGGGTGCGAATAATCTATGTAAAACTGGGTTTTATCTATTATTTCGCCGCTCTCGGGGCTGCGCAGCATGGGAATATCGCCGTCCTTAATACCGGGGAATATTTCCCTTATGCGCTTTACATCATATCCCCTTATAAAGGCGTCCACTCCCGGGTGATTCCATGCCAGCATACGCATACCCGCCTGCTGTGCGATTTCATGGCAGACAAGGCATTGCGAAGGAGCCGCTTCGCCGTAAATTGCGGCGGGCAGAGTACCCATGGCTTTATAGCCGTCAACCGCTTCTTTAAACACCGTTACAAAATTTTCTTTTCCGCGGCAGTTCCAGTTTTCACCCGTGCCGCCCGCCCAAAACTCAAAAGCCCATTTCGGGGGAAGAACGGGTCTGCCCGTTAAATCCGTGTAACAGTTCATTGTATCGCCGGGAGAACCCTGCCAAAAATAAATATCGAGCAGCGGGGAATTAAATTCAAGGCGGAAGCGTGTATTTTCCCGCTCGGTCAAATCGGCAAAAGCGCCGTAAAAGGAATTGTAAAACACCGTATAACCGTTTGAGCTGTGAAACAGCGGAACATTTTTATACGAGCGCACCTTATCTCCCTCCTCGGGGTGCCCGTGGTAGCCCGTGTCGTCGTTCCACAGGGGAAGAACATGCCCCACCTGATTGAGCGCGTTATACTTTTCACCGAAACCGAAAAACCTTTCGCCGGTATTTATGGGCGTAATAAGCGCCGCCTTGCAATATTCGCCGTTTTTTATTCCCAGCTCAAGGCTGTTTTCATCAATTCGGTAAAAAACCTTGTCGTCGCGGCAAAGCTCAATTAAAAAGCCGCCGTTTTTAAGCACTGCCGAGTAACCGTTTTGTGAAGCGGCTTTTCTGCCGTCCGCCACATCCCTATAGGTCACCGCAGCGGCGTCGGCAGTAAAATATCCGCCTTTTTTATCCTTAACGCGTATTCCGCCGAGCTTAGGAAATGACAGTGAAATGCGGTACTCGCGGCTGTTGCTCAGCCGCACTGTCAGAATCCATTCATTATCGCATTCCATTGCGGAAATAACCTCGCACGGGCGCACACGCTCATCGGGTATTATCTCGGGCAGCCTGTGAACCCACGGAACCTTTTGTTCCTCATACATTTTAAATATGTTCATAACCGTCTCCTGACATTTGTTATTCGCCTGTAATTCCGCTGCGCTCTATGCTTTCTATAAACTGCTTTTGAAAAGCCAAAAACAAAACTATTACGGGCAGCACCGAAAGGGTAGTGCCTGCAAGCGTAACCGAGTTGGAGAGCGTATTGCCCGTGTCCGAGGCTGTTCCGTATATAGCCTCGTAAATAGCCGTAAACTGTTCAAGCCGCATGGGCAGCGTGGGCAGCTTATTTCCGAAATACATGGTAAACTGAGCGGTTTCGTTCCAATAATAGATAAACGAAAACAAAAGCGACAGCACAATTGCGGGCACCGCCATGGGAACCGCGATTTTAATAAATACCTTTATCTTGCCCGCGCCGTCAAGTTCCGCCGCCTCGTCAAAGGAAATCGGGTACGACCTGAAAAACTGGTAAAACACAAGTATAAACAGCGCGCTTTTAATTCCCTGCCCGAATACGGCGGGCAAATACGCGGGTAAATATGTATCGGTCATACCGTACTGATAATAAAGCACATATCTCGGAACCAGCGTTACGTCTATGGGAATTATAAAGGTAGCCACAACGAGCACTATCCACAGCTTTTTTAGCGGAAAGTCAAACCTTGCAAAGCCGAAGCCGACAATCGCCGTTGCCGCCGTTTGCAAAACGGAGGGTCCTACCGCAACGATAAGCGACCGCAGAAAGCTGTGTGAAAAGTCAAGGGTTTTTACCGCCTCGGCATAATTTTTAAAATACCATACGGTAGGCAGCCATTTAACCGTCGGGTCGGCCTGATCCCCCGGGGACATAAGGCTTCCGAGCAGCATATAAATTATGGGATAAAGATAAACAAACCCGACCGACAGCAGTATAATATACTTTATTATCAGCGACAGGGTGCTTTTCGCGGCGATACGTCCCTTTTGAACATTCATATTTTTAAGCCTTGGAATATTCATTATTTATCACCCTTTCCGAAAAGCCTAAACACAAGAAACACAAGTATAAGCAGCACCGCCACTATAAGGAAATACAACCATGACATTGCCGCGGAATAGCTGTAAATTCTCGTTTGATTAAACATATTGTTTGAAATAAGTTTATTTATGCCGAGTTCCGAATAGTTGGAGATCTCCACCACGGTGTATACCGCGTTTAAAAGAGCCATAGGCCGCATATAGGGCAGCGTTATCTTCCAAAATTTTTCCCATGCGCCCGCGCCGTCGATAGACGCCGCCTCGTAAATATCCGGGCTGATTTTCTGAAGACCCGCAAGGTAAATTAAAATTTGCACGCCCGAAAACCAAAGAATAGTGGTAAGGTTGTTCAGTACAAACAGGGTGGGGTTTCTCAAAACCTCGGGCAGGTCGCCCAAAAAGGTGTAAACTATACTGCCGCTCTTTGAAAAATCCACCGTTTCGCCCGTAAGCAGCTTTGCTATTACGGGTCCGCTCATTATAACCACCGGCAGGAAAAACACAACCCTGAAAAAGGTGCGCATAGGGAATTTTTTGTTAAGCAGCAGGGATATTATAAAAGAAAACACAACAACCACTACCGTAGCGGCGATAATAAAGCCCAGTCCCTCGCTTATCTTCATTTTGAATTCGCCCGAAACCGAAAGCGCATAGTAATAGTGGTAGAAAGCACGCCATGTAAACTGCATACCGTTACTTGTAAGCCGCACATCGTTAAGGCTTATTATGAAAGAATATACCGTGGGGTAGAGCGTAAACCCGAAAAAACCTATTAACCAGATACCTATAAAGCCGTACCCCCACAGGGCGTTCCGCGTATGCGCCGTAATCCCGGCTTTTTTAATGGATTTCTTCATGTTTTCTTCCCTTCCCGTATTTAAGAACAAATAAGATACTGCTCCGCGCCGACGGTATTCCCGTCAGCCGTAACCTCTTTTGAAAGGTAGTTTAAATATATCTTCTTACCGTTTGAGTATGTAACCCGCACAACGCCCTCGGAAAGCACCTTATGCTCGGTAATACAGGCGCCCTCAACCGCTTCCATGGCTTTGGCTGTCTGTTCGTATACCGAACCGATTTTTTCTTTCCAATCGTCAAAGCAAAGCGAAAAATAATCGCTCATGGCAGTGCCTGTCAGAGAATAATTATCCGCCGCCATAACAATAAACGAGGGGTACACGCCGTATTCCACCAGCTTTAAAACCGTGCTTTGCGAGCAATAGCCCTGATTTATAAATTCCGAGTAATAATCCACGCTGCCTTTAAGCACCATTTGCAAAAACGGAACGGTGTCGGTTTCAAACTGGTACTGGCTGTTGTTTACGGGAATATTAAAATAATCGTCCGTGTACTGCCAGCAATAATTATTGGGGTTGTAAAGCGCAACGTTATTATCTGTATTAAGCGCATTTGTAACCGTTTTAAGCGACTGCGTTCTCGTAGAAGCCGCCTTTTTGCTGTAATCGGAATAAAGCGCCGAACCTACGCTGTCATAAGCAAAGCTCCATTCGCCGAATTTGCTCTTTGACAGCTTAAAAACATCGGCTATTCTTGAAATTTTCGCAAAATACTTTGTGGGGTACATCCGGTCCTTATTAGCCGCGGTACGGCTTATAAAGGTCTCGTCTATACCGATCGCCGCGTCTGATGACATATAAATTTGATTTCCGTTTGCAAGCACCGGATCAAGATACAGATACATTCTCGAACCCATACTGTCCGTTTTATTTTTCAGATTCAAAAGGTTGCCTTTTCCGCCCGTCTGCCGCCCGATTTTCAGCTTTCCGTATTTTGATTTATCGGTAGAGCCGCTCTGCCAGCCCCTGTATACAAGGGTCAGATTGTCAATTCCGTCGCCCGCCAGCGATTCAACGATTTTTAAAGCCTGCCGCGTGGTGGTAAGGGTCTTTACCCTGTTGAAAATAAAGCCCTTTTTCACCGTAGAACCCGCAATTTCCAAACGCAGAGGCATTTTTTCATCATCCCGCTCCTTACCGAGCGTGCCGTTTTGCAGCAGCTGCTCGCGGTAAAGGTTCGCCATGCCCGAGTAATCGGCGGCAGCGCCGTTCAAAAAGTAAAAGGTCAGCTTGGGTTCAAGCCTGTTTACATTTTCCTGAACCACGGGTATTCCGCTGCCCGATACCGTCTTGGTATAAAGCTGACGGTAATTAAACCGAACCGACGCCCAGTTATAATCGGTTACGACCCCAGCGGGAGACGCAGTTACCGAAGCGTATTCCGCGCCCGATTCAACAACCGAAAGAAAAGCGTTCTGTTCGCTGCCGTGCGCTATACCGAAAACCGGCATTGTAACGGTGTTTGCGTCAACTAAATATTCGTTAATCCTGTTTGCCTGAAGCGTTCCCGCGGGCGCTAATGAATCAATAGAGCCGTCGACACCGTAAATCTTTTTATCAAAGCCGGTTATATAGCTTGAAGATTTTTTAAAACGCATAAGCGCTCCGCAGCCGTCGGGAATGAAGATATATCCGTTTATCTCATCCGTATAGCTGCTGCCCAGAAACGGCATAAAGTACAATGCCTTTATTTTTGCGTCGCCGTTTTCCTGCAGGCTGCCCTTTACCACCTCAAACGATAAAGAGCTGTCGTTAAGCGTTACCCTGAAATCGAAAACTATTCCGAGCTTTTTAGCGTTAAAGGTGCATAAAAAGCCGTCGCTTTCCCATTCAAAAAACGATTTTACATCCCTTTCCGAAATGCTCAGGCGCGATTCGGAGCCGTTGGCGTTGTAATATTCAACCGAGCAGACCGAATTGGCAAAGTTTCTCCAGCCGCTGTTAAGTCCGTTCCCCTTTTCATCGGGAAGAGAACCCCATATATAACCGTTCGCCTTATCTACAATGCGTATGGAATAAACCGACGGGTTAAACCATATTTCAAGATATTCGCTCTCGCACTTTTTTTCGTAGCCGTCAAGCGACAGTCGGTTTTCCGCCTTAATATTCTCCGATACCTTTGTATGGCGGTTGGAGCGTATCTCAACAAGGTCAAAGCTGTTTTCGGTTTCCGCCGCCGGTGCGAGCCGTATGCCGCATACCGCGAATGAGACCGCAAGCCAAATACTTAATACACGTTTAATGCCCCGCACGGTATACGCCCTCCCCGAAAATTTCCTTGATAAACACAACCAGCTGACCGAATAACAAATATACAATGCAAACCGCCACAATAACCATAATCATAAAGAAGAAAACAAGAAATATATTCTTCACCGTCTCGCCGAAGCTGTAACGCTGAATATCCTTAACGCTCATAAAGACAAGGCAGGCAGCCCAGGCTATTACAAACAAACTGCCGAGATTTACAATAAAAGCCTCGTTGAGCGTAAGCCCGTAGCTTAAAAGCACAATAAACGGAGTAATAATTATATACGGCGCAAACGCATAAGCGGTTGCAACATAAATTTGCTTAAAGCTGCCCTCGCCCTCGTTTATGGTTCCTATCATGTAATTTCCCGCAAGCCAAAGCAGCAGCGGAACCCAAAACATTATAAGCACCGAAACGGGGTTTGTTGTGCTGAGCTTCAGCACCCCGAAAAGATACCCCCTGCCGAGAACATCAAGCAGATACACGCCGAAAAACAGAAAGTATATAACCGTTGCGGTCATAACCGAGCCGTGCTCGCCGCGGCGCAGGTAATAGTAGCCGTCTATCGGGTGCCTGAGCATGGTTTTAATATACGCCGTTTCCTTTAAAAACCGTTTTGCTCCCGAAACGGGTTTTTCCGCCGCCCTGTTTTTATGCTTTTTCCGAAAAACGGAACGGATAATAAGCAAAGCTGCTATAAGAATAACGCATAAAAATATATAGCCTATATTACGGTTAAGCCACTCGTTGCGAAGCTCCCAAAATGCGTCGGAGTAGTATTCGGTGTTATTCGCGATTTTAAAATGCTCCAGCGCCGCTTTGTACTTCTGCTGGTAAAAAAGAGCCTTGCCGTAGCCCATATGAGCTATCTGCGACATTCCGTTCAGCCTTAAAAGCCCCGCCCATATTTCCTCGCTGCTTTCATAATCGCCCTTGTCAAGCGCCGCTACCGCGCTGTGGGTAAGGTTTGCAAAGTCGGTCGGGTAAAATACCTGAACCAGCGCCCTATCCTGGTCAAGCACATATAAAATTCCGCTTTCGTCGTCAACATCTATCGCAACCGCGTTGGTAAAAATTCCGTTGCGGTCGTCGTCATAAGCGCGCCCGCCGAAAGTGAACACAAGATTTCCCTGGCTGTCGTACTCGTTTATAATTCCCGTTTGGGTCACCGCAAAAACATTTCCGTATGGTCCCGCCGCCACATCGGTAAAATTCCATTCCTCTTTCATTTTGCCGCTTTCGGCAAATATGTTAAGCCCCGCCATGTTGTGCATTTTAAGGGTATCGTCCGATGTGGAGGCATATGTTATGCCCTGCATGTCGTCGCTTCTGGTAACGCTGAATATCAAGTCTTTCTGCGAAACGTCAATGTTATTTACCGGGCGCGGGGTGCGCACCATAAGCGTTTCCTTTTGCCTTGCGTTGTAAATAAGCTCCTGAAAACGCTCGGTCATGGTCATTTTGTATTTATTTGCGGCAAAGTACCCGAAAAATTTGCCCTTTGAGTTAAACTGCATAATTCCCTCGTAGGCGCCGTCACCCACAACAAAAATGTTCCCGACAGAGGAAACTGCAACCGCGCAGGGGGAATAAAGACTTGTTTTGCTGAACAAATAGCTTTCAGGTCTGCCTATTGTCATTTTAAGCCTATGCGAAGCGTCGTACACAAAAACCGCCTGCGCCTGCGGGTCGGCTGCGTAAACCGTTCCGTCGTCCGTAACAAAAAGTCCGTCGGGCGCTATAAGCTCATCGCCGCCGAAAAATTCGGTTTCGGAGCTTGCAATATCGTAAACCGCAATGCGGGCGTTGCCGCTGTCGGATATATACAGCTTTCCGTTTTTATAAAAAACATCGCCCGGCTGCGAAAGTCCCGTTCCCTTTGCGTATACCGCCGCTGGTATATAAGCGTCCTGGGTTTTTACCCACTCGCCGTCAACCGAAACCGTGTAGGTGTATGTGGTGTTATCGGAAGCATATACGTTAAAACCGCCCGAAATAACGGCGAGAACCGCCGAAATAACACAAAGGCGTTTCAGTATTTTGCGCATTTATATACCTCCTACTTAATTCCGGAATGCATCATGGTATTCATAACACGGGACTGCATAATAATAAAAATAATCAAATTCGGCAAAAACAGTATAAGCGTTGCGGCGGCAGCCATACCCACGCCCGCAATTCCGCCCGCCGAGCCCGTAAGCGAGCTTATGTAAAACGGAAAGGTTTTCAGCGCCTCGTTATCTATATAAAGGGTTGAAGCCTCGGTTGCGCCCCATGCCGCCTGAAATGTGGTAATAGCCACGGTTGCAATTGCCGGGTTTACAAGCGGGAATACTATTTTCCGAATAATCGTATAGTCGGTAGCCCCGTCGATTACGGCTGCCTCTATAAGCGCGTCGGGCATTTGGTCTATATTCTGCTTTATAAGAAAAACGCCGGTTGGAGCCACAAGAAGAGGAATAATGTTGGAGAAGAAATTATCCTGAAGCCCCGTATAAATAATTACAAAATATCTTGGAATGGCAACCGCGGCGGACGCGAACATCATACCGAGGGTGTTTATTGTAAAGAGCAGCTTTTTACTTCTGAAATTCTTTTTTGAAAGCACATAGCCCGTGCAAACCGAAATAACCACCGTTAAAATAACGACCGCGGCGGTTGAAATTACGCTGTTAAACAAATACCTTGCCGCGGGCACGTCGGTATCGGCCGCCATTGCGAAAAGATCGCTGAAATTCTCCCATGTAGGGTTTTTAACGTAAAATCTCGGCGGGTATGCAAACAGCTCGTCAATCGGTTTAAAGGCGTTAAAGAAGATAAAAACCAGCGGAAGAGCCATAACAAAGCATATGGGAGCCAAAATCAGAATGAATTTTATCTGACTGCGCGAAAAATGCTCGGGATTGATTCCGCCCGATTGGAGCGCGGTCTTCTTTTTTCGTTTTGACATAATCTATCCACACTTCCTTTCGGGTCAGTCATCGCTCGAAAACAGCTTTTTGGCACCCTCGGACATTGCGTATACAAATATGAGCATAACAACCGAAATTGCCGCCGAATAACCCATTTCGTACCTCAGAAATCCAAAGTCCTCAATATGCGTGCCTATGAGCTGACCGGAGTAGTTGGGGGTCGGGTTTGCGCCCGAAAGGGTCGTTCCCACGCCGCCCGCCTGAAACGTGCCAACTATTGCCATGATGGCGCCGAAAAGCATTTGCGGCTTTGCAAGCGGAATGGTTATATAAATAATTTCCTGAAAACGGTTTTTAATTCCGTCAATATAACCCGCTTCGTACAGCTCGGTATTACCGTTGGTAATACCCGAAAGCATTGCAAGAAAGCCTATGCCCATGCTGCTCCAAAGGGTTACTATTATCATAATCGGCAATAAATATTTATCCGATTGAGCCCAGGCGACCGGCTGCTCTATAAAGCCGAGCTTTAAAAGCAGAGCGTTTAAGTAGCCGCTCTTATCGCCGTTGAATATTACCGTCCAAATAGTCGCAAGCATAACGCCGCCCGTCATTGAGGGCGCATAGATTATAATTGTTAAAAACGTTCTTACAGGCCGCGTAAGCTGCGCCAGCATCCATGCAAGCAAAAAGGAAAGTATGTATCCCCCGATACCCGTAAATACGGCGTACACTACGGTGTTTGGCAAAACCTTTTGCATGAAAACCGAATCGTTGGTAAAAAGTGAAATATAGTTTTTCGCGCCTACAAAATCGGGGAACTGAATTGTGTTAAAATCGGTAAAGGAAAGCGCGATAGCCGCAACCGTGGGAAGAATTATAAACAGTACAAACAACAGCGCATAAGGAAAAAGCAAAACGAATACCGAATGTTTGTTTAAAAATTTCTTCATTGCTTCTCCCCCTCGCTTTTCAGCAGCTTTACAAGGTCTGCGTATGTCATTACCGAATATTCCTTAACCGGGTTTCCCTGCGAATCGCAGAAGCCGAATTCCTGCATTTTACGCTTTATTTCGCGGTTGGAAAGTATCGCGGCGGAGTCTATGGACTCAACAAGCCCCTTTCCGTTTACAACAACATTGTTCCAAATGTTGCTTGTTTCCCGCTGAACCATATAAGAGGCGGCGTGCGGCGCGATTTCCTTTTGCGCTTCCCACTGGTTAAGAATTACCTGCTTGTGCTTTTCGGAATACGGCAGACTTTTAAACGCAACCAAATTTGCCGTGTTCCAGCGGTATTCGTTTCCGAGCGAGCTTTGCAGCAGCGTAGCGTAGCTTAGCTGAGTTTCCGAGGAAAGCCACCATTTCAAAAAGCTGTACGCCTCGTCGGGTTTATCGGTATCTTCAAGTATCATGCAGGCGGTTGAGTCCGCTATTTGGTACCTGAGCACCGAGCCGTCTGCCTGTTTTTCACCAGGCACCAAAGCCACATCCCAGTTTTCCGCAAGCTCGGGCGCTGCCAGTTCAAGCTGCAAATATGTTGAAAAGCCGCTTATTCCCAGCGGAATTTCACCGTAACGGAAGCTGTTGTAAAAATTCGCAACCGAATTTGAAACGCTGTAAATATTGTAAATATCGGTCATCTGCTCAAACGCGGTAACGGCGTTAAGCGAATCAAAAGCGACTTTCATCCCGTCCTTTTCGTAAAAATCGGCGTTGTGCTGATAAAGGAAAGGTCCCGTTACCGCCATTGATTTCATAGCGCCCGACGCCGAAAGCGGAAGATAAAAGTTCATATTGTACCGCAGCAAAAGCGGCATTAATGCCTTTACGTCGTCCCATGTTTCGGGAACATCCAGCCCCAGCGTATTAAGAATATCCTTTCTGTAATAAAGAATATTGAAATCCTGCGATTCGGTAGCGCCGTAAACCCCGTTTCCGTAGCACATGGGCACCAGCGCTTCAAGATTGTACTCTTTATTGTAGAAATCCAGGAAACCGTCGTATTCAAGAAGATTTTTTGCCGCGCCCCTTATTGCAAGATTAAACGGCGTGCCGTAGCCCACGCCCAGCACTACGTCGGGATTGGTGCCTGCCGCGTTCGCAAGAACGAGCTTTTGCTCCCCTGTCATTACCGAAATTTCAATATTTGTTCCGTGTTCGGAATTGTATTTTTCGTCTACCAGCTGCTGCAGGGTCTGAACATAGGGTATGGAGCTTTGCATCCACACCTTAAGCTCGCTGCTTTTTTTGTTTTCGGTTTTATTACCGAACGATTTAATAAAGCGCTTGAGCCCCTCTGTAAGCGATGTCCAAAATGTGACCCTCGCGGGCGGAAGCTCCGTTTCGCCGCCTATGTAAATTCTGTCAAGCGCAACCGACTGGTTAACCATTTTTCCTATTACGGTTCCGAGGTACTTGCTCACCGAGCTGTCGCCCATGCTTATATCGGCGGCCTTATTCGGAATAGTGCGCGAATCCTTTGCTATTTTTTCAAGAAGCCCCGCGGCATATAAAAGGTCGTTCGCCCACACAGGCTCCTTGCCGCCGAGCTTTGCAAGCTCCTTATAAAACGCGTTCGCGCGCTCCGCATAGGATTTAAGGTCGGAAACCGCGTCAGGGAAATACGCCTCGGTATCCCATGTGCGGTTTTTATCAACCGAGGATGACGCCAGCTTATTTATATCCATGCCGAACCGATTTACGTCTTCCATAAGCGCGAGTATTCCGCTGTATATCTCCGCTAAGGGACCCATTGTAACGCACAGAGAAACAGTGTGGCTGCCCGCTTTCAGATAAATATAAGCGGGCTTGCCGTCTGCCTTTAATGTGAAATTTGAATATGTATTTGACTTTGTTTGCGGGAACTCTATGCCGTTCATTTCCTCAAACAGCGCCTTGCCGTCTATTTCCATATTCCTGTAAACCGGCATATTCGTAGACGCGTTTTGCTTATACCTGAACGAAACGGCGTAAAGTCCGTCGCTCGGCGCCTCAAATTCCCAAACCGCCTTTTGCCCTACGCTCGACCAATCCTCGGAAAGAATGTTTATGCGGCTGCAGTAGGTTTCGTAAGGATAAAGCGCCGCGTTTTTGACAGACGCGCCGCGTACCGACGAATCGTTTTTCACTGCGTAGCGCTCACCCTCTACCGCTATCGGTTCGGCGTAAAATTTTCCCTTTACTGACTCACTGTACTGCGCATAAGACGGCAAAGCACGCGGCTTGGCAATATAAAAGGCTCTGACGTATATACTCTGAACATTGTTTTTAACCGTTACCCTGTGCCGCCCCGCTTCAAGCTCCAAAGAAATTGCAGAGCGGTTTAAATCGGTATAATTTTCAAAAGCGGCAATAACCCACTCCTCTATCGGCGTTTGGGCTGCCGGCAGCTCGTTTCCGTCGCGGTCCAGCGCGTACTGTTCCTCTTTATCCCTGCGCAAAACGGGCAGCAGACTCGTAAAATCTTCTCCGTCAACCGTAAGCGCAAACAGGCTGTTGGTCATTTTATCGTCGGTAATCTTATATTCGCAGGCAATTTGGTATGTACCCTTTTCTTCCGCTGTAAACTCAAAGGTCAGGGCGTCGTTTTCCTTAAAAAGAAAGTCACTGCTGCCCGCTGTGCCGTTAAGGGCGACATTTTCCGAAGAAACCGAAATACCGCTTTTAAAGTTTTCGGAATCGCTGTAATTTTTAACCGCCAATCCCGAATAGCTTGTCGGTCTTTTCAGCGTTTTATCGGTATTAACCGCCTTTGCCGAGGGCGTTACGGCGCAAACAGCCGCCAAAACCGACGCCAACACAGCCGAAACGGCGCTTTTAAAATGCCTGACCATATTTCATCCTCCAATTCAAGCCTTTAAAATACGTCCGGCAAAACATGACAGCGAAATTTTCCCTCTCATGCTTTGCCCGGCGGGCGTTTCTCGCACCTCGGGTGCGGGAAACGCCGCTTTTAAGGCGTGTTATTTACTTGTGCTTTGCTTTCCATTCCTTTTGAACGTTAGCCAGCTTTTTATCGAAATCATCCCAATAAACCTTTAATGCCTTGGTAGCCTTTGCTTCAAGATCCTTAGCGGAAGAATCGGGGTCCTTAGTGCCGTCCTGAACCTTCATGGAAACAACGTTTATAACGTCCGCCCACATCTGTCCGAAAGAGGGATAAATCTTATCGGGGTCGCCGCGGAAGCAGTTGGATATGTTGTTATACATGTACAGCTGCACCTCGTCGTCCGCAAACAGCTTTTTCGCCGCCGACACCACATCCGGGTGTGTGGTAACGGGGGTATAATAATCGAGATTGAGCTTATAGCTGCTCTTGCCCTTTGCCTTGTCGGTATAGGCGTTCAGTCTTGCCTTGTTGCCCTCGGAGCTGTATGTCATAAAGCTCAATACCTTAAACGCCTCGTCGGGCACCTTTGTATCGGCAAGCATAAACGCGTGGTCTATATGAATAGGCATACGCCCCTTTATCGCCTGCGGATACGGGTGGAAAGTCCACTTGCAGTTTTTAAGCAGGGTTTCATAATATTCCTTTGAGTATGTACCCTTTTCAAAGTCCATCATAACGGTTCTGCCGAGCTTTGTTGCCGCCCATTCATCGTCCGAACCGAAACGGCTTACATATTTATTTGCAAGGCGGAGACTGTAACCTTCAACATTCGGTGTTTGTCTCAGCTTTCTGAACAGAGTCCATGCTTTGGCAAGCGAGCCAGTCATTTCAAAGGAACGGGTATCCGCGTTGTATCCGCAGATTCCTACATTCTTCTGATACGCTCCCGCCATATAATAATCAAGGTAAAACAGTCTTTCGCAGAAAGAATATTTATCGTTTGAGGTGGCAGTCGCAAATTTTGTCATATCGTCGGGCGTCCAGTCAAGCGCCGGAACGTCAACGTTCATCGCGTCCAAAGCGTCCAGATTTAAGGCAACGCAGGTAAAATACGCCTGGTGCGGCAAAGCGTAAACCTCACCGCCGTATGTATAGTCTTTCATTATATTCGACGGAACGTATTTATACTCGGGGTCTGCTTTCACATATGAGGTAATCGGGTATACAAGTCCCTGACCTATAAACAGCGGAAGATTCGCAATATCGTCGAAAACTATATCCGGCAACTGACCCGAGGTTGATTTTGCGGCGATATATTCCTGCGAGTTGGGCGCGCTGTAATGGTCTACCTGAACCTTTATATTCGGGTATTTTTTTGCAAGCGCGTCAAAAAGCGGCGCCGTGTCGGTCGGTCTTTGAGAAGAAATCGCAACCTTAACCGTTGTTTTGCCGTTTGCAGTGCTGCCTTTCCCGCCCGAGGTGCTGCCGCCCGCGGTGTTGCCCTTACTGCCCGACGCGGTCGTATCCTTATCGGAAGTGCTGCCGCCCGACGTTTTGCTCCCGGAAATCACAACGTCATCGCTCAGATAATAGCTGTATGACTTAGGATTTTTGCGGCATCCGCCCACGGTCACCAAAGAAAAAACCGCCAACACAACAGCCGTTAAACGAATACTGACTTTTTTCATGTTAAGAACTCCTTTTCTGAATTTTATCGGAACGTTTTTTCAAACGCAGCGAAACGAGCAATGCCACCGCCGCAAGACCGGTAATAACCGCGGCGGCAAAAAGCGGGAAACGGTCGCCGGTGCGTGGCTCATAGCGCCCGCCGCCGTTTTCTCCCTTTCCGAAGAGCCACCCGTACTTGCCGTTCGGATTTTTTCCGTAATCAACGCCGATTATTTCCGCCCGACTTCCGTCGTCCTCTTCCTCGCCTATCAGCGGGTCGTTGGGTTCGAACGTATCGGGCAGGTTATCGTGCTCCTCAAGGGTGATAACGTTTCCATCGTAATCAAGCGTTGTTATGCTTAAATTATCGTACATAGCCATATTCTTATTGCTCATAAAGCCTATGTAACCGCCCGTGTAGCCCTCTCGCAAAGCGCACTCGTGAACCTCTGTTCCGTCAATTTCAAGTACCGCTTTGAGCTTTGTAACCGTCAGCGTCATATGGTGCATTTGGGAATCCCATGTCCGTGCGTAATCCTTGAATTCAGAGGCGGAAACCGATTCGCCGTAGCTGTTGGTATCGCGCACAAGCTGTCCTCTGAAACGCGCGCTGCCCTCCATTGTGAGGTATGCCGCGGCTCCGCCGCCGTTGTAGGTCAGATAGGTATCGGGGTCCTCTATTCCGAAAACCACCATTGCCTGACCCCAGGTATTTGCGCCCTGACGGAAATCAACATCAAGCCTGAAATTCCTGAATGTGCGCCCGGTATAAATCAAAGACTCTATTTCGTCATGGTCGCCCACGTTTCCTGCCGAGTCCTTACGCCTTATGGCGCCGCCGTCCATATAATATACGGAATCTATCGTGGTTCTTATATAATCCTCCGCTTTTGGGTTCGGGGAATACATATTTACCCAATTCTTATTAAAATCGCTCAATGCGTCTATAAAGAACTTAACCGTTGTTGAAATGTTATAATCAACCGTTACCGTAACCTTAACGCTTGCGGCTATTCCGTCGGGGTTGATAAGGGTTTTGTTTACAGGAAGAACCGGTGTTCCCTTAAAGGTAAAGGTGCCGGGGTAGCTCGGTATGTAATCGTCGCTCGACCATTCTATCTTCCGTGTAACCGTTTCGCCCTTATCTGTGGTAACTTTCAGCGTTTCGGGCAAATTCAAAAGATTTGTGTTGCTGTTTTCTGCGGTTCTTTCCCACTTGATATCGTTAACCTTTTCTATCGAAACAATTTTGCTCTGCTTTTCGGGGTCAATTTCCATTTTATCGTAATCGGTCACGGAGAAGTTATCGAAGTAGGAACCGGCGCTTATGCCGTTCACCATGGAAATAAAGCCATCAACGCTTCCTACGTCTATATTGCTTAAAACCTCTGTTCCGTTTATCGTAACGCTCGCCTTACCTCCGATAACCGCAAGCTCGATTTTAAACTCAAAATTGTTCGCCTCATGGTTAAACACCGCCTTACCCGCGCAGTCATGAATATACCAATCGTCAAAATTCACCTTTACGTCGGCGGCGCTTCCGAGATATACAGCAGTCGCCGTTTCAGATTCGTTTCTGAATCCCAGCGTAAAGCCGCCGTTGCTCTTCATTCCCTTACCCTGCTCGCCGACGGTTATTGCATTGTAACTCGTGCCCCACATAGGCATATACGCGTCAACTGTAAGGTAAAAATCCCTGAATTTCTGGTTCTTGTAGGTATAATAAGCCATGTGCCAATACGGGCGGTTGCCGTTCTCCCACGGATTTTTTTCGGTGCCCGCGTCAAAAACTCTTTCAAGCCTGTTTTTGTTGAGATTAATATATTTCGACGGGTCGTTTGTTATATCCGTAAGTGAATTTTCAGCCGTTTCGCCCGTATCGTAGTAGAAATTGAAGTCGCGGGTTATAAGACTGCTGTCACCGCTGCTGTTGAAATTGGTGGAATATCTGCCGTTTTCCTCGGTTCTCTCAAACGGAGCTTCTTTCACGGTATTTATAAACGAAAAGTTATCAAACGCCCCCTGCCAGTCAGCGGCAAGATTGTAACCGAGCGTTACCGACGCATAATATGCCGCAGCTTCAAGTCCGCTTTTTTCAAGCGCCTTTTCTCCGTCTATATAAGCGGCGGCGGTGCCGTTTTCAAATGTTATCTTTACATTTACTGTTTTTTCCTTACTTGTAACAGCCCCGTGCGCGGCGGTACTATCCTGCTTTATATAGAAGAAGTCCAAATCCTGCCGTGCCTCGGCGGCGTTTCCGAGGAATAAATCGTATTTCTTTTCAAACGCGTTGTACTTCATGGCAAGGGTAAAGCCCGAGGCGTATATTGTGCCCTCGGTATCGGGCGCGAAGTGCAGCATTTCAAAGCCGTCGTGCGTGCTTGTTAAATCAACCGAAAACTCAAAATTCTTGAAGCTTTGGTTTTTGTAGTAAAAATACAGCTGCTGCCAGTAGGGTCTTCTGCCGTCCGTCTCTGTTTCCGAGGGGGCGTTCGTCCTCACAATGCGCCCGCCCGAAACGGCGGCATATGCGGCAAGCTCGGACATATTAAGCTCTTTCGGAGAACTTGATACCCAATTTTCATGGTCGTAGCGTACTGTAAAGTCATTTCCGAGAGCATTGGAAAGACTATCGGCGTCAAGGTTATTTGTATATTTTCCGTCCTCCTCGGTGCGCTCGAATGCAGCCTTAACGCTTTTAATTTTAAAATTATCAACAGCGCCTTGCCAATCTTCCGCCAGGTTATAACCAAGCGTTACCGCAGGATAATAGTCGGCAGTTTCAAGTCCGCTTTTTTCAAGCACTCTTTCGCCGTCTATATAAGCGGTAGCGGTACCGTTATAAAATACTATTTTAACGTTTACGGTTTTTTCCTTCCCGGTAACAGTCGCGTGCGCGGCGGTACTTTCCTGCTTTACATAGAAGAAATCCAAATCCTGCCGCGCCTCTCCCGCGTCTCCTAAGAATAAATCGTATTTCTTTTCAAACGCGTTGTACTTCATGGCAAGGGTAAAGCCCGAAGAATATATTGTGCCGTCGGTAGCAGGGGCAAAGTGCAGCATTTCAAAGCCGTCGTGCGTGTTTGTTAAATCAAGCGAAAGCTCAAAGTTTTTAAAGCTCTGATTTTTATAATATAAATACACCTGCTGCCAATAAGGCCGCCTGCTGTCGTTGGGATTCTCCGACGGGGCGTTTATCCTGGTCAGCCTGCCGTCAGTCAGCGCGAGATATTTCCCCGCCTCGGCGACCGACAGCTTTTCCGGAGTGGCGGAAACCCAATTTTCATTATCATATCGGATTTCAAAATCGTTTCCGAGCGCCGCCGCCAAATCCGCGGCGTCAAAGTCGTTTTCGTAAACGCCGTCGCTTTCGGATCTCGCCGCCATTGCGAACTGAGAAACCGGTAACGCGCAAATCAGCAATATAAGCGCCAAAAGTGAAGCTGTTATTCTGTCTCTCTTTTTCATCGTAATCCTCCCGATTAATAAATTGTTTTTCAAATGCCGCCGTACATGCCGCGCCGATTTTAAATTACTTTCTTTTCAACGCAGCGCTCCGCAAATTCGCAGAAAAGCGCGTCGGACCATGTAAAGAACTCGCGTTTAAACTTTTTCGGGTCGTCGGGATCAAAGCACTCGTGCATATATCCGGTATCCGCGTCGGCTGAAATCAGCGTGTCAAGCACATTCCGCATTTCTTCCGCGTCCTCCGAGGTCAGCCCCTGCATCGAAAGCCCCATGTGCCATATATATCCTGTGTATTCATGCGGGGATCCGAGCCCGCTCGCAAAGCTGCCCTTGTAGTAATATGGGTTATCGTCGCTTAAAATAAACCTGCGGGTGTTTTTATAAACCTCGTCAAGCTCGGCTGTGTTGAAGCCTATATACGGCAAAGATAAAAGACTCGGTGTGTTTGCGTCGTCCATAAACTCGTAATTCCCCAGCCCGTCGGTTTCATAGGCGAAAATTTTACCGTATTTTTCATGCTCTGTAATACCGTATTTTTTAACCCCGTCAAGTATTTCCTGCCGCAGCCTTTCCGCTCTTTCGGCAACTTCGGGCGCGCAGTTTTTTAAAAGCTCGCTTACATAGCCGAGAACCACATAAGCAAAAATATTCCCGGGAATGTTGTAGCCGTAGCTTACCGCGTCATCGGACGGTCTGAAACCCTGCCACGTCATTCCGGTATATCCTACCGGCTCGCCCATTCCGTTATTGTGCAGCGTATCGTTATACCTATCTGTTTCCCTCGAAAACCTGTATTCCGATTTTTCAAAATGGTGCTGCTCGGTTTCCAAAACATCAAGTACGGTTTTCACGGTGCCCGGCAGAACCTCCTCTATAAACGCTCCGTCGCCCGTTACCTTATAATATTTGTAAATCAGCCGCAGCGGATATGAAAGCGAATCAAGCTCGTATTTTCTTTCCCAAACCCAAGGCGATTTGCGGGGAATATCCTCTGTGTGTCCCCTGTCGCTCGGCTGCTCGTTGAAGGCATTCGCATACGGATCTACCGCTATATATGAAAACTGCTTTTTTATAACGCTGCGAATAAGCCCGCCGATTTCGGGGTCATTTGCAAAACAGACGTAATTCCAAAGCTGCGCCGAGGAGTCTCTCAGCCACATGGCGGGAATATCGCCCGAAACCAAATAATCGCTGAGCGTTCCGTCCTCTCTGCGGGAAAACGCGTCAAATGTATGTAAATAGCAGTTTCTGTAAAGCCTTGCCAGCTTCGGAGAATACTCTTTCATCACACTCTCGTATTTTTCTAAATGCTCTTTTATCATCGGGCAAATGTCCATGTCTTTTCTCCTTACGTTTTCAATTGCTGACAAATATTTTTTACCGTCCGTTTTAGTGAAACGGTTAATGGCGCATTTTATTATATTCAAAAAAATATAAATGTTACTTTTAGTGATTTTTATTATATCATGTGTTTTAAAGTTTGTAAAGTACTTTTTTTAAATTAGTTAATCTTAATCGTTTCACTAAAATTGTTTTATAAAATCCGGTTTGATTTCAGGAAGTTTACAGCATAAAAAAGCCTCCCCGATGTTTGGGGAGGCTCAGTCTGATTGTATCGTCTAATTATTTTTAAGCGAATCCCTGATTTCGCGGAGCAGTAAAATATCTTCCGTAGGCTCTGCGGGTTTTTCCTCTTCCTTTACCTCTTCCTTTTTGTGTTTAAGACTGTTCATAGCCTTAATAACAAAGAATATTACAAGCGAAACTATAAGGAAGTTTATAACCGACTGTATAAATTTGCCGTAGCATATTTCCGCATCCTTAACGCCCTCTATTGCCGAGGGGATTGTAACCTTTAAATCAGAAAAATCAATACCGCCCATAATAAGACCTATAAGCGGGGTTATCATATCGTTTACAAGCGAGGTTACTATTGCCGTAAACGCGCTGCCCATTACCACGCCGACAGCAAGGTCGATAACGTTGCCGCGGGAAATAAACTCCTTAAACTCGCCTATTAAGCCCTTTTTGCTTTTAATGCCCTCAACAATATCAATTTTTTTCTTACCCATAATTTTAACGCTCCCTGTTTTTAAAATACATAAACAACTGGCATTTTATCATTCCGTTATACAGCTTTCGGCGTTTATCCGCCTCTCTGCCGAAGAAACGCTCAAATTCATCGTGCGGGCTTATAATGTAGTATTTTCTGCCGCAGCCCTCTTTAAAGCGCTGACCCATTACGGTATACAGCTCCTCCGCCGCCTTTACGTCAAGCAGCCTCTCGCCGTAGGGCGGGTTGGTAATAACAAGGCACCTTTCATCGGGCACGGTAAAATCGCGAATATCGCCGACTGCCGCCTTAACATACTTTTTCATACCCGCTTTTTCGGCGTTTTCGTTTGTCAGTGCCACGGCGTTCGGGTCGGTATCAAACCCCTGCGCCCTGAAATCTATATTATGCACAATAAGGTCCTGCGCGCGCATTCTTTCATCGCGCCATATGTTTTCGGGAATAAAGCCGAAGCGCTCAGCCGAAAAGAAACGCCTGAGCCCCGGGGCGGTATTGGTAGCCTTTAGCGCCGCCTCTATAAGCAGCGTTCCGCTGCCGCAGAACGGGTCGAACATAAGGGTATCGGGGTAAATTCTCGCAAGGTCGCACATTGCTGCGCCCAGCGTTTCCTTGAGCGGCGCGTCGTTCGATTTTCTTCTGTACCCGCGCTTATGCAGCCCATCGCCCGAGGTATCAATCATAAGCGAGGCAATATTCTTATGAATAAAGAAACGAACGCGGTATTCCGCGCCGGTTTCTTCAAAATGCGATATGTGATATTTCTGTTTCAGCCTTTCAACAATAGCCTTTTTAATTATAGACTGGCAATCGGGTATGCTGAAAAGCGCCGAATCAATGCTCCTGCCGTTTACGGGGAAAGCGTCAAATTTGCCGATATAGTCTTCCCACGGCAGCGCCTTAACGCCGTCAAAAAGCTCTGTGAAGGTAGCAGCGCGAAATTCGCCCACGTCTATCATAATACGCTCTGAGTAGCGGGAGCAAATGTTTGCGCGCGCCAGCATATTAAGGCTGCCCGAAAGCCTTACTCTGCCGTTTTCGGCGGTAACGCTTTCAAAGCCCATACGGCGGAATTCATCAGCCGCTATGCTTTCAACACCGAAAAGGCAGGGGGCAATAAGCTTTATATTATCCATAAAAATTATTTACCCGCGCCGCGCTTGGTGCGCCTTGCCTCCGGGTTTTTACGCTTTAAATCGGAGAACTTTTCGTCGCTTGTCTGCTTAAAGCGGTTCATCATTTCCTCAAAGCTCTGCGGCTCCGCTTTTTTGGGGGTCCAGGTATACGAGCCGTCAATCTTCGGCGGGGGCGAGTTGCGCCTTTCCCTGCGCTCTCTGGGCTCGCTTGTTTTTTCCGGCTCAAGGGCTCTTTTAATGCTGAGTGATATTTTCCCGTCCTCCCCGACGTTCAATACCTTCATTTTAACCTCGTCGCCTATTTTAACAAATTCCTTAATATCGTTTACATAGGTACGGGCAACCTCCGAAATATGTACCATTCCCGTTTTTCCCTCGCCGAGATCCACGAAAACGCCGAAGTTGGTAATTCCGGTTATTTTTCCCTCAACAATTTGTCCGATAGTTAGCTGCATAAAAGCCGAATGTCCTCCTCAAAAAATTTCAGTTTCCCGATATATCAATAAATATCTGCTCGTCCGGATAAACGTACCCTAAGCGCTCGCGCGCCGCCTTTTCAATGATCTTGGTTTTGGAGCCGTCCTCAAGCATTGCTTTAAGCTCATCAATATCATTTTTTTCGGCGGAATACTGCGCTTTAAGCTCGTTTAACTGCTTTGTGCTGTCATTCCAGGTTTTCCAAAGCCCCGCAAATGTGAACACCATATAAGCACATACGCCGAGAATCATAATCCGCAGGATAATGCTTTTATTCCTGCGCTTTTTCTTTTTCATAATTTCAGCGCTCCAAACGTTTTTTTGATATAAACTCAGTATACAACAAACCTTACTTCTTTTTCAAGCCTTTTTTTAAACTATTTGCAAGGAATTTGAAAAAAAATCGCATTTTCCCCCCGCATTTGCAAAAAGCCCTGTCGATTGCCGAAAAAACCGCCGCCGAAACGCGGGAAATTTCGCCGAACACCCGCCGCAATATGCGTATAATAAAAAGCAACGCGGGCAAAAACAGACGCGACAGAGTAAACCGGCAAATAAAAAAACCTGCACCCATACCTATAAACGCAAACGCGCGCAGATCTCCTCCCGTAGTGCTGAGCAAAAAGCAAAAGCCTATAACGCCGCAGATCAGTGCATACAGAATATCCTCAAAAAATACCGCCGCCGCGTTTCTTTTAAAGCTTTTGCGCACCGCGCGAAAAATATCGTAAATAAGGCAGAAAACGCAGCCGACCGCCAAGGATAACAAAAAGGCGATAAGCTGCGAAATATTATCTATTTCCCACATAGCTCACCTGAAAACGCGGGAGAAAAAACCGCCGTTTTTCTCGTCCGATGTATACGCCGCGGCATAAATCTTCCCCTCGGCGAATAAATCGCCGCTTGCGGTATCAAAATTCACTATATGAAGCCCCGCGCCCTTTACCGTCAGCCTGCCGAGCACCGTTTCAAGCAGCAGCGTTTCATCATCGAACGAAATAACGTCCTTTACTCCCGAAAGCGTGAGCTTTTTTCTGTCCTCTATTATTATATTGTGATTGCTGCGAATAACCTCATCCACCGTAAACACCCCTCAATAAAATATATTGAGGGGTGCGGCGGCTTATTACTCAATAACGCGGTAAAGCCCTGCGGCGTCGTCCTTACGCACGGTCTCCGCAACCGATGTGACCTCGGCTTTGAAAAGTCTTGCCCCGAAGGATATTTCCAATATATCCCCCGCCTTAACGTCATACGACGCGCGCGCGGGCTTGCCGTTTACAGCCACTCTGCCTGCGTCGCACGCCTCGTTTGCAACGGTGCGCCTTTTAATTATTCGCGCTACCTTTAAATATTTATCAAGTCTCATAACAGTCACCCTAAAAACAAGAGCCGCCCTTATGGGCGGCTCGGCTTTAAGTATTAAATTACTTAGAAAGAGAATCCTTAAGAGCCTTACCTGCTTTGAATACGGGATTCTTGGAAGCGGCAATTTCAATGGTCTGCTTGGTCTGCGGATTGATGCCGGTTCTTGCAGCGCGCTCGCGTACCTCAAAGGTACCAAAGCCTACAAGCTGAATCTTCTCGCCCTTTTTGAGCTCTTCAGCAACAGTGTCGAGAAAAGCGGAAAGTGCTTTTTCGGCGTCCTTCTTTGAAATAGCTGCCTTTTCAGCAATTGATACTACTAATTCTGTTTTGTTCATTTTTAAGAACCTCCAAAAAAATTTTTCAACGATTTCTCGTTTGAAATCCGTTAGGCACAAGCATAAAGCTTGTACTATATATTTTTACCATACTTTAAGAAAAAAATCAATCTATTTTCGTTAAAAATTTGATTTTTCTGTAAAAGAACATAAAAACCTCGTTTTAAACCCCCGTTTTCAGCGAATAATTCTATGTTTTCTACAAAATTCAGCCAGCTTTTTCCCCTTGTCAGAATCGGGGAAATCGCTTTCCGCCACCGTTTTAAGGGCAATAATCAGCGCCGCGTACACCAAAGCCGCGGCTATAACGGCAACCAGAGTTACCCCGCGCGAGCTGCCGAGCCTTACCGTAAGCCGCGCCGCAAGCCCGCAAAGGGCGGCTGAAACAAGCGGCTTTAAAAAGACATTCGCGGTATCGGGCGCAAAGCCTGTCGCCTTTATTAAAACCTCAATATCAAGCAAGAAAATCACAAAAAAGCAAAGCACCGTGCCGAGCGCCGCGCTCATAACGTTGATTTTCGGCACTGCCACCGCAATAATATTTACAAGCAGCTTTACCGCCGTGCCCGCCGCCGTGTTTAAAAGCACCGCGTTCTGCTTTCCCAGCGCCTGCAAGATGCCGCCCAGCGGCACCAAAAAGCCCGCGAAAAGCGCCGCAAAGCCGTAAAGTGTCAGCATTTCGCCGCCTATTACGGCGGAAGCCTCGGTATCGTATAAAAATTCGGTTATTCTGCCGCCTATTGCTATAAGTCCGCACGCGGCGGGCAGAGATATAAGCGCCGCGGTTTTAAGCACGGTGTTTATATTCTTTTTGAGTTCTGCCGTATTTCCCCTTGCTGCTGCCGCCGCTATTGCGGGCACCGCCCCCACGCCTATTACCGAGGTAAAGGCAGGCACAAGGTTAAAAACGGTATAAGCCTTACCCCGTATGCCGTAAAGCAAAACAGGAAAAGCCGATAAATCGGGCATATCGCCGTTTTTAAAAACCGAGCGGTAAATTTCCCTTAGATCCGTGCCGCTGCTTATAAGCCTTTCAAGCCCGCTTTTAACCGTGAATGCGTCAATCATAGGCGGAATGTTAACGGTAAGCGAGGTAAGCGCAATCGGTAGGGTAAGCAATATCATTTTTTTGAAGGCGTCCGTGCCGCTTTGCGGCTCCGGGCTGTTTTCAAGCATCTCAGCCGTAATGCCGTCGCCCTTAATTTTCGCATATATACGGGTGTAAAGAAACGCAAAAAGCGTACCGACGGTTATTCCCGCCATTGCCGCCGCGGCGCCCCATACGGTGCTGCCCGTAAGCCGCACCGTTATAAACGCCGCGCCAAGCCCCAAAATCAGCTTGCACAGCGCCTCTGTAAGCTCGGAAACGGCGGTAGGAAGCATATTGTTAAGCCCCTCGTAATACCCGCGCTCCGCCGATAAAACGCAGGAAAAAAGCACCGCGGGCGCCACCGCAAAAAGCGCGGGGGCGGTTTTACCCGTAGCGTCGGTAAGCCTTACGAACGGAATTACCAAAGCCGCGAAAACAGCCGTGCCTATAATTCCCGCTATAAGGAAAAATTTTCGTGAAAGCTTGTAAGATAAGCGGGCGTCGCGGTATCTGCCCGCCGCCATATGCTCCGAAACGGTTCTCGCTGTTGCCACGGGCAGCCCCGCCATTGCAAGGGAGTAAAGGGGCGAAAATAAATCGTAAGCGGAGGAAAAATAACCGAAGCCCTCATCGCCGAGACAACGCGCCGATGACAGCGGGATTTTAAAAAGCGCGCCGATAAGCTTTACAATAACGGCGGATATAAGCAGCACCGCCGTGCCGTATTGCATACTTCGGCGCTTATTTTCCGCCGCGCTCAAAGCTCTGCCGCTAAGCGCGCACATTCAAGAATAAAATCCGAAAGTACGGTATCGCCCGAGTTGTTCATTTCGCGGTAAACGTCTCCCGCGCCCGCGCCCGCGTCGTCCGATATTCTGCGAACGGCGGCAAACGGCACGCCCGCATAATAGCAAACGTAGGCGATAGCGGCGGTCTCCATATCGCAGCAAACCGCGCCGAAATCGTTTTTAAGCCTTTCGCGCAAATTATCGTCTGTCACAAAGCAGTCGCCCGTTACCGCAGTGCCCGTTACCGCCCCCGGCAGCAGCGATAAAATACGGCTGTTCAGGCGCTTGTCCGCATTGTAAATATACTCCTGCCACGGCTTTTCGCAGGGCTTGTAGCCTATACCCGTCAAGTCAAAATCATGCTCTAAAAAGCGGGAGCAAACGCAAATATCCCCGCGGCGAACGCCGTCTATTCCGCCGGATAAGCCGTAGTTAAGCATTATTTCGCAGCCAATATCAACAAAATGCGCGGCGGCAGCGGCGGCGTTTACCTTGCCTATGCCGCAAAAACAGGCGTACACATCGGCTTTGCCCGTTTTGAAATTAAGTATTCTTCTTTTCAGAAAAGAGCTTTCCGAAAATTCGCCCCTTGTCACAAGGTCGGCAAGGGGCTTAAATTCTTCATCATCGGCAACAATTATGCCGATTTTTTTGTATTCCTGCATTTGATTATTCTTCCTCGGTTTTATCCTCTTTTTCGGGCTCAGCCGCGCTTTCAAAAACGAGTTTTTCGCCGCAGAAATTGCAATAAATCGAGTTTTTATCAATAGACGCGCCGCACTTAGGGCAAACGCGCTTATTCTTTATGTTGTTTATTTCGCGGCGCAAAGCCTCTATTTTCTCGGTCTTTGCGTTTATGGCGGTAACCAATTCCGCCGCCTTTTCGTCGGTTATTTCGGCGTCCTTAATTTCGGCATAATAATATCTGCCCAGCGCCTCAAAATCCTTTGTGCGTTTGGCTTCGAGCGAGGCTATATCAAACCTCTGCTTTTGGGTGGTTACAACCTCGTTTGTCTTTTTGCAGGCAACGTCAAGCGCTTCCTTAGCTTTATTTACTGCATCATCAAAAAAATCCATAAATATTACCTCCTATAATTAAAATTTTATCACATATCAAATCTTTTTTCAACCGATAAATTCGCGTATCAGCGAATTTTCGGGTATAAGCGACCTATCTATCGGGTAAAAGCGTTCAATGCTTTCAAGCGTCTGCATAAAATACGGGTTATCCGCGCATTGCGCGGTCTCGTACTTTAAAGCGGAAAGCTCGCTTTTATAAAGGCACGGCTCGTAAATATGGAGGGTCTTAATCAGTATATCCGCCTGATTTTTAAAGCAGTAAAGATATTTTTCCTCGCCTGCCGTTACGCCTTTCCATAAATTCAGGGTCTCTGCGGGCGAAGTGCTGCGGAATATTCTGTCTCTCAATACGCGCCGCACAAGCCTTATTTGGCGGCTTGTAAGCAATATTTCGTCGTTTTCATTCTCAATGCTGCGGTTTACGCTTATATACGCCCTGAAAAGCTTTTCGTGCGGAATAATGCCTGTTAAAACAGGGTTTAAGGCGTGCAGCCCCTCAACTATTACAATGCTGTTGCCCGTAATATCAAGCTCGCGCGCGTTTTCTATACGCTTTTTCGCCTGAAAATCAAACTGCGGCAGATATGTTTTGCCGCTTTCAAGCGCCTTATTAAAGCATTTGTTTATAAGCGGAATATCAAGCGCGTTTACCGATTCAATATCCTGCGTGCCGTCGGGCAGCAGCGGCAAACGCTCAGGCGGCAGGTAAAAATCGTCAAGCGAAATAACGTCGGTTTTAACGCCCCTTTCGGCAAGGCACCCGCGCAGCATATGCGCCGTGGTGGTTTTTCCCGATGAGGAAGGACCCGCTATTGCAATGACCTTTATATTCTTATTTTGTGTTATTTTATCCGCCACCGCGGATATTTCGTTCCGATAGTGCCGCTCGGCGCGCAGAACCAACTCCTCGGGGCTTGTTTCGGCATAGTTATTTATTGTTTGCAGGGTACTTTTCATAAAATTTCAGAATACCGTCCTTCCGTTCCTTAAGCTCAGAAAACCGACTGATATATTCATATGGATATTTGAAGTTAAAAATGCGTTCAATATTATTTCCGCCCGGTTCTCTCATTTTTGTAACAGCAGATGCACCGCAGGAAAGAATTGTGTGGGTTTCGTCCATAGTGTAAACATTGTAAAGACATTCCGTTCCCGGTTTTGCATAGCCCACGTTTTCAAGATTACCTACGGTTTTGCTCTGCCTATACATATAGTATGGGTAAATTCCTGCGGTTTCAAGCGTTTTTTCGGCGTGTTCCACCATTTCGGCAGCCGCCGCGCCCATTTGCGCCTCGGGAAAAAGCCCCGATGTGTTAAGCGTGGAAGAGCGTTTCATTGAAAGCGAATGAACGGTAACGCTTTCGGGGCAAAGCGCCAGCACGCGGGAAAGCGTGTTTTCAAAGCTTGCGGGCGTATCGCCCGGCAATCCCGCTATAAGGTCGGTATTTATGTTTTTAAAGCCGCACTCCCTTGCAAGCCGAAATGCCGCCTCGGTTTGCGCGGCGGTATGCTTTCTGCCTATGTTTTCAAGCACCTCATCATTCATAGTCTGCGGGTTTATGCTGATTCTTGAGGCGCCCATACGCTTTATAACTTCCAGCTTTTCTCTTGTTACGGTGTCGGGTCTGCCCGCCTCTACCGTGTACTCCGCCGCGCTCTGTACGGGAAAATTCTCCGCCACTGCCGACATTATTTCTTCAAGCTGCTCGGCGGTTACAGAGGTAGGCGTTCCGCCGCCTATGTATATTGTTTCAAGTTTTAAAGAAAGTTTCTTTGCTATTTCAGCCGTAAGCCTTAATTCCTCGCATAAAAGGGCTATATACTGCGGTATAAGCCTGCGCGCCTGCTCAACCGAGTGTGAAACAAAGGAGCAATAGGCGCACCTTGTAGGACAAAAGGGAATTGAAATATAAAGGCTGTAGGAGCTTTTGCCCGATAAATCGGTTATTTTTTTTTCCGCCGCAACGGTTTTTTTGCAAAGCTCTGTTTTGGCGGGCTTTACATACAGCGCGTTTTTAAAATATTGCTCCGCCGCGGTTTCGCCCTCTGCCTTGCAAAGCCGCGAAAAAAGCTTGGCGGGGCGAACGCCCGTAAGTATTCCCCACGGCGGGGTGTAGCCAGACGCCGCAACAAAGCAATTGTAAAGCGCCGCGGCTATAAGCCGTTCGCACTCTTTCTCATAATTATCCGCGCTGTTTTCAAGCGTTTTTTCATCGGTATAAATATTTTCACCCAAAATCAGTTCCGCCGACAGGCGCGTTACGCCGTTTTCGCATGATAAAACGGTCACGGCGGCGCGGTCGGAATTATCTCTGCTTTCGCATATTTCAATTTTTTCAAACGGCAGAAAAATTCTTATCAGCTTTTCAAGCTCATAGCCGAATGAGTGACCTATTAAACAAAGCTTCATTTTTTACCACACAAACATATTGTTTTCTTTTTCGTACCCCACGGTAGTAAAATCACCGTGACCGGGGTAAACCTTGGTTTCGTTTGGCAGGGCTATCAGCCGTTTAAGCGATTTTTTAAGGGCTTTAAGGCTGCCGCCCGGCATATCGGTTCTGCCCACGGCGCCCGCAAAGAGCGTATCCCCCGAAAAAAGGTTTTCGCTCGAAAGGTAGGAAACGCCGCCCACGGTATGCCCCGGGGTTAAAATCACCTCAAAATCAATATCACCCACGCTGAATTTTTCGCCGTCGCAAAATGTGCGGTCAGCTGAAAAGGGGGCTATATGCGCATGAAATTTATCCGATAAATTAAGCTCGGTATCTTTAAGGGCGGGCGCGTCAAGCTCGCCTATGCCTATTTCCACGCCTGTTTCATCTCTTAACGCTTCCGCACCGCCTATGTGGTCAAAGTGCGCGTGGGTTATAAGTATCATTCGCGCCTTTCCCTCGTTCGCCTTTAAAAAATCCGCTGTAATATCGGTTTTAAAGCCCGGGTCTATAACCACTGCCGCCTTATCGGTTGAAATTAGGTAGCAGTTTGTTTTAATCAGTCCTAAGTGTATTGCTCTGATTTCCATTTTTCCTCCATATATCGGTATCAAACAAAATAGTAACGGGTCCGTCGTTTATTAAGGATACCTGCATATCCGCGCCGAAAATTCCCGTTTCAACGCTTTTAATGCCGTTTTTCCGCAGTTCCTCACAGTAAAGCATATACAGCTTATTCGCTTTTTCGGGTTCCATTGCGCCCGTAAACGAGGGGCGGTTGCCCTTTTTAACGTCGGCGCACAGGGTAAACTGGGAAATAGCAAGCATTTCGCCCTTTATATCGCAAACCGAGCGGTTCATTTTACCGTTTTCATCACAGAATATTCGCAAAGCCGCCGTTTTTTTGGCAAGCAGCGCCGCGTCCTCTGCGGTATCGCCCGTTTCGGCGCCGAAAAGCACCAAAAGCCCCTTGCCGCATTTTCCCACGGTTTCGCCGTTTACCGCCACGCTTGCGTTTTTAACACGCTGAATTACCGCTTTCATTACTGATTTATCCTTTCCACGCCGAAAACGCCCTGCAGCTTTTCAAGCCGTGCTATAATGCTTTTAAGGTGCTCAACGCTTTCAGCCGAGAGCGACATTATAACTAAGCAGTTGCCGCTCTTTGTTTGCCTTGCGCTTATGCTGTGCACGGGAACGCGCATATTCTGCACCGCATTCATAACGTCTATTAAAAGCCCCTCGCGGTCGATTGCCGAAACCTGCAATGTAGATATAAACTTTTCCGATTGAGTGCCGTCCCAGTGCGCGGGAATCCAGCGTTCCGGCTCGGGGGAATCGGCAATATTAACAGGCACGTTATTGCAATCCCGCTTATGAATTGAAACGCCGTGACCGCGTGTAATAAAGCCTATAATATCATCGCCCGGCAGCGGAGTACAGCACTTTGAAAGCTTTATAAGGCAGTTATCAATGCCGTCCACCACAACGCCCTCGGATGATTTACTGCGCCGCGTTTCGGGCACGGTAACTATCTCCTGCGGCTTTTGCGCGGCGGTGCGCTTGTTGTAATCCTCTTTAATTCGGGGCATTATTTTTGAAAGCAGTATTCCGCCGTAGCCTATTGCGGCGTAGAACTCATCCGCTCCCGAAAATTTAAGCCGTTTTGCAATATCCTCAATAAACTCCGTGTTTTCATTTTCGGGCAAGTCTATTCCGTTGCGGCGGAATTCCCGCTCAACATCCAGCTTGCCTGCGGCGATATTTTCGGCGCGTTTTTCTTTTTTGAACCACGAGCGTATTTTTGACTTTGCCTGTGAAGTAACGGCAATACCCAGCCAGTCGCGGCTCGGCCCGTGCCCCGGCTGATTGGTGGTTAAAATTTCAATTACCTCGCCGGTTTTCACCTCGTGATTTATGGGCACTATTTTTCCGTCAACTTTAGCGCCCACCATTTTAGTACCTACCGCCGAGTGTATTGCAAAGGCAAAATCCACTATGGTAGAGCCAACGGGCAGATTTATAACGTCGCCGCGGGGAGTAACCGCAAAAACGTCCTCCTGCGATAAATCAACCTTTATGCTGCGCACAAGGTCTGAAGCGTCGGTAGAGGCCGCCTGCGAATCGAGTATTTGCCTTATCCACTCAAGCCGCCGCTCCATTTTGGCGTTATTATCGGTAATGCCCTCTTTGTACTTCCAGTGCGCCGCTATACCGAACTCGGCTGTATGGTGCATTTCAAAGGTGCGAATTTGAATTTCGAAGGGTATTCCCGCACGGCTTATAACCGTGGTGTGGAGCGACTGGTACATATTGGGCTTAGGTGTGGAAATATAGTCCTTAAACCTGTTGGGTATCGGGCGGAACATATCGTGCATAATTCCGAGAATATTGTAGCAGTCCGCCACGGTGTCGGTTATAATTCTTATGGCGTAAATATCGTAAATTTCGTCAAAGTCCTTGCCCTGAACATACATTTTGCGGTATATGCCGTATATTGATTTTATTCTGCCCTGAAACGCCATTTCCACATCGGGCATTTCTTCTTTCAGCCGCTTTTCTATGCGCTGCTTTATTTCCTCCAATATCTGCTCGCGGTGCTGCTTTCTCAGCATCAGCAGGTCTTCAATTTCCTTGTAGGCAACAGGGTCAAGGTGCTTTAGCGCAAGGTCCTCAAGCTCCTCTTTGACGGGGCGTATACCGAGCCTGTGCGCTATCGGCGCATATATTTCCAGCGTTTCTACCGATTTATCCCTCTGCTTTTGCGCGGGCATTGCGTCAATCGTGCGCATATTGTGCAGCCGGTCGGCAAGCTTTATAATTATTACGCGTATATCCTGCCCCATTGCAATGAGCATTTTTCTGAGGCTCTCCGCCTGCTGCTGCTCCTTGGTGGTAAAGTTAAGCCTGCCTATTTTGGTAACGCCGTCTACAAGCAGCGCCACCTCGTCGCCGAACTCGCGCTTTACATCCTCTACCGTAGCGTCGGTGTCCTCTACCACATCGTGTAAAAGCGCCGCAGCTATCGACTCGCTGTCCATTCCGAGGGAGACGATTATAAGCGCCACGTTAAACGGGTGAATATAGTAATCCTCGTTTGTCCAGCGCTTTTGACCGTCGTGCTTTAAAACGCAGTATTCAAACGCTTTTTTTATAAGTTTATAATCGTACTTTCCGCCGAAATCCTGCATTTGTTTATACAGCTTATCGTAATCTCTTTGCTGTGCTTCGGTCATTCTTTCGCTCCCCTTTCCGATAGTTTTTTGTATGTAGGCGAATTGTGCAGGTCGCCCTTAGCGCCTGTTGTTCTTAAAACGCCGTCCGCACCCTTTTTAATAAGCCCCAATTCGGACAGCACCGTCAGCGATACCTCTGTTTTGGCATAACCGGGGTTTGAAAGCAGCAAATATTTTATACGCTCCGCACTTGTAGGCGCTGCCGCTATAGCCCTGTAAACCGTTCCGGTCTCCTGCCGTGTGGGGAAGACCTCGTTTGTATCAAAATCCTTGCCGGATAAGAAAAGCTCTAAATTATCCATTTCCCTGAAAAGCCTTTCATCATCCGTTCCGCTCATTCTCAGCGCCTTTATCTGAACCGATAAATTATATTCACCTGCGTAAAAATTGGTTTCAACCGTAACCGCCGCGTCTAAAATATCTCCCTCTTTAAAGCAAAAGCGCTCGGGTGTTACGCCGAAAAGCAACGCCTGAAAGGAATTTGTATCCTTTGAAAAAATAAGGCGCAGGTGTTTGCCGCCGCCTATTGGCATAATTCTTGCAAGGGTAACGCCGAAAAGCCCGAAAACAGGCGCCGGGTTGCCCGTGCCGAACGGCTCTAACTGCTTTATTGCCTCGGAGAGATCGAGTGTAAGCGCCGAGGGCTTTAATCTGCAATCAAGCCTTAAAACGGGGCATACAAAATCAAGACTTTCGGCATATTCGTTAATTTTCTCCCTAAAGGCGTTTATATTTTCCGTTTTAAGGCTTAAGCCCGCGGCTTGCTTATGTCCGCCGTACTTTGTAAGTAAATCGGCGGCATAGCTTATAGCCTCAAAAATCGAAAAGCCCTCAATACTGCGGGCAGAGCCTGTGGATATATCGCCGTTTTCGGAAATAATGACCGACGGCTTGCCGTAGCGCTCGGTAATTCGCGCCGCCACTATGCCCACAACGCCGGGGTGCCAGTTTTCGCCGCTTACCACTATAACGCGGCGGTGGGAAAGCCCCTCTCTTTCTATTATTTCTGCCGCCTTTTCAAAAATACCCTTTTCTGTTCCGCGGCGTTCTGCGTTCAGCGCGTCTATTTGGTTTGCAAGCTCCAGCGCCTCGGGCATATTGTCGGTTGTGAGCAGCTTAAAGGCAATATCCGCGCTGCCAAGCCTGCCCGCCGCGTTTATTCTGGGGGCAATGCCGAAGGCTATGCGGGTTGCGTTCATATCGTTTCTGTCAAGCCCAGCCACGCTCATTATCGCCGAAAGCCCCTTTGAAGGCGCGTTTTTAAGCTTTTCCGTTCCTAATTTTACAATGCTGCGGTTTTCAAATTTAAGCGGCATAACGTCGGCGGTGACCGCCACGCTTAAAATATCGGCATATTCATATATCAGTTCTTCGGGCTCTTTGCCCTCTGCCACGCAAATAAGCTTAAAGGCAACCTCTGCGCCGCATATCTCCTTAAAGTCAGAGGGGCAGCCCGCCCTGTGCGGGTCTACCACCGCGTCGGCGGCAGGCAGCACCTCTCCCGGCAAGTGGTGGTCGGTAACTATTACCGCCATACCAAGCTCTTTGGCTCTTTCAACCTCTTTAATGCAGGCAATTCCGTTATCAACGGTTATAATAAGCCCCACGCCGTCTGCCGCCAGTTTTTCCACCGCGGGAATATTCATACCGTAGCCCTCTTCCATGCGGTCGGGAATATAGCAAACGCAGTTACACCCGCGGCCTTTAAGGTAGGTATACATAATGGCGGCGGAGCTTACGCCGTCGCAGTCATAATCGCCGAAAACGGCAATTTTTACGCCGTTTTCCGCCGCACAGTTTAAAATATCGGCGGCTTTTTCAATGTCGGCAAGCAAAAACGGGTCGGAAAAGCAGGGTTCGTCCGATAAAAATTCCTCTAAGTCAGAGGGGTCGGTATACCCGCGCGAGGAAGCTATAAGCGCAACTATGGGGTCTACCCCGCATTCCTCGGCAAGCTCCTTTGCGAGAGCTTTATCAAGCTCCGCCGTCTGCCATTTTTTCATTCCCATTCTTAATTACCTACCGAATTAAAATTGATTTATACAATAACTCCGCGTTTACATGCGGCTTTGCATTTGCCGCAGCCTGTGCAGAGGGTGCGGTCTATAACCGCAAGATTATCAATAACCTTTAAAGCGCCGCTCTCGCACGCCCTTTCGCACATTTTGCAGGCTATGCAGGAAACAGAGCAGTTTTTAACCACGGGCGCGCCCTTTTCCTTATTCGAGCAGGCAACCCTTATTTCAGCCGATTTCGGCAGTACCGATATAAGCGCTTTCGGACATACCGCAACGCATTTGCCGCAGCCCACGCAAATATCGCCGCAAACGGCAGGTCTGCCGTTTTCAATCGTTATAGCCCCGAAGGGACATACCGCGGCGCAATCGCCGAAACCGAGGCAGCCGAACGAACATTCAAGCGGACCCGACTGAAGAGCCGCCGCAGCGGCACAGCTTTGCATGCCGCTGTAAGCGTATTTCAGCTTGGTGTTTTCGCGCGTGCCCTTGCAGGCTATAAAGGCAATTTTAGGTTCGTTTACAACCTCAACGCCCAATATTTCAGCCAGCGCAGCGGCGGCAGCGGCGCCGCCCGGAGCGCATTTATCGGGTGTTGCCTCCCCTGCGGCTACCGCCGCGGCGTAGCCGTCGCACCCCGAAAAGCCGCAGGCACCGCAGTTAGCACCGGGCAGAGCCTCGCGTATTTTCTCCTGCTTTTCATCCACCGGCACCGCCATAAACTTTGAGGCGAGCGATAACCCCACCCCCGCAATAAGACCTATTATGCCGACGATTATAACGGGTAAAAGTATTTCCATTTTTTTAACCCCCTATTCCGGCAAAGCCTAAAAAGGAAAGCGACACAAGCGCCGCCGCAACAAGCGTTATGGGCAGACCCTTTAAAAATTCGGGTATATCGGCGGTTTCAAGCCTTTCGCGCACGCCCGAAAACAGCAGCATTGCAAGCATAAAGCCAAGCCCCGCGCCAAGCGCGTTCACAAGCGACTGCACAAATCCGAGCTCGTTTGTAATGTTGAGCATTGTAATGCCCAAAACCGCGCAGTTTGTGGTTATAAGGGGCAAATAAATGCCGAGCGCGTTGTATATGGGCTTTATATATCGCTTTAAAACTATTTCGATAAACTGAACTATCGCCGCAATAACGAGAATAAACACTATCGTTTCAAGATAAGTGTAATTCGGCGAAAGTATAAAGTGGTAAATAGGCCAGGTAACGGCGGTGGAAACCACCATTACAAGCGTTACGGCAATGCTCATTGAAAGGGCGGTATCGGTCTTTTTGGAGACGCCCAAAAACGGGCAGATGCCGAGAAATTTTGAAAGCACCATATTATTGGTGAGTATGGCCGCCAAAAGAATTGAGGCTATGGAGGTTGCGCTATTCATTTACTTCCGCCTCCTTTTCGCCGTTTTTGCCGCACACGCCTTTAGACGGGCAGCTTTCGCACCCTAAGTGCTCCACGGGCTTTTTGCCGTTTTTCTTTGCAAGCGCGTTTGAGGCTGCTACCAGCATACCGAAAACGAAAAATCCGCCGGGCGGCAGCAAAAATATTATCATAGGGCTTATAAAGCGGGAGGTAAGCGGCAGCGAGAAAAGCGAACCCGCGCCCAAAAGCTCGCGTATTGCGCCCATAAGGGTTAAAACGGCGGTAAAGCCCACTCCCATTCCGAGGCCGTCAAGCACGCTCGGCAACACCGAGTTTTTAGAGGCGAACATTTCAGCCCTTGCGAGAATTATGCAGTTTACAACTATAAGCGGCAGGTATATTCCGAGGGATTTATCAATTTCAGGCAAAAACGCCTTTACAAGCATTTGAACAACGCTTACAAACCCCGCTATAATGGTTATAAACGCGGGTATGCGCACCTTATCGGGAATAATATTGCGCAGCAGCGAAATTGCAAGGTTTGAACATACAAGCACAAGCGTTGCCGAAAGCCCCATACCTATGCCGTTTATTGCGGCGGTGGTGACCGCCAAAGTGGGGCATGTGCCGAGCACCAGCCGCAAGGTCGGGTTTTCTTTAATGAGCCCGTTTGTAAAATAGCCTAAATATTTATTCTTCACCGACAGTCGCCCCCTTTACCTTTTCAAAATTATCAAGCGCCGTATTTACCGCGCGGGTCACGGCGGTTGAGGTTATTGTGGCGCCCGTTACGGCGTCAACCTCGTTATTTTCCGCCTTAGCGCCGTTTTTAAGCAGAGAAATGCCCTTTTTAAGCCCCGCATACTGCGAGTAAAAGTTCTCTTTAGCAGCGTTTTGCCCAAGCCCCGGGGTCTCGTTTGAAACGTCGAGTATCGCAACGCCCGCAACCGTGCCGTCGGGCTTTACGGCGGTCATTACCGAAACGTCGCCGCCGTAGCCCTTTGCGCTCTCGGTAAATATGTAGGCGGCGGTTTCTCCGCCCTTTACAGCGGCGTAGTACTCTATTCCGCCGTCGCTGCATTTCTCAAAATCATCGGCACTAACAAGGCTTTGCATATTCTTTTTGCTGTTTTCTTTTTCAAGCTCGGCTATTTTTTTAGCCGTAACCTTATTTGTTACGCTTAGCGCCAGCGGAATTATAATGCAAATTGCAAGCAGAACGCCCACGGGCTTTATAATATCCTCGCGGTTTTTCTTTATTGCTTCAATAAATTTACTCACTCTTTGCCGCCTCCTTTACTTTTTCAAAACCGAACGGCTTTGAAAGTGTGAAACGGTTTATGTGCGGCACTAAAATATTCATAAGCAAAATTGAATATGAAACGCCCTCGGGCAGCGAACCGAATTTTCTTATAACAAATGTTATAATTCCGCAGCCCACAGCGAAAACCGCCTTACCGAGCGGGGTTGTGGGGCTTGTGGTGTAGTCGGTTGCCATAAACACCGCGCCCAAAATAAGCCCGCCGCCGAAAACGGATAGCATAACGTTTTCGCCCGCAATCAGCGAAAGCAGCGCCACCGTGCCTATAAAGCAAACGGGAATTATGGGGGTTATAACCCTGCGTATAACAAGGTACAACCCGCCGACTATCAGCAAAAATGCCGAGGTCTCGCCTATCGACCCTGCGTGCATGCCGAAAAACAGGGTTTTAAACGAAAGCACGCCCGCAGTGCCTGCCAAAGGCGTGGCGGAGGTCACCGCGTCGGAAACAGGCTCTGTAAACCGCGTCATAGCGGCGGGGAAAGAAACAAGCAGCATAATTCTTGCGGCAATGGCGGGGTTTGCAAAGTTATGCCCCAAGCCGCCGAACATTTGCTTTACCACGATTATAGCCGCAACGCTGCCTATTGCCGCCTGCCAAAGCGGCAGTGTGGGCGGCAGATTCATACCGAGCAGCAGCCCTGTTACAACTGCCGACATATCCTTTATTGTATTAGGCTTTTTCAAAGCCTTGTTCCATAAAAATTCGCTTAGTACCGCCACGCCTACACAGGTTATTAAAACCGCAAGAGCGCGCAGCCCGAAAAGAATACAGCCGTAGGTGGCGGCGGGCGCTAAGGCTATTACCACGTCGGACATAATGCCGCGCGTGGTATCGGGTCTTTTTATGTGCGGGGATGATGAAACCGTCAGCATTTCTTTCATTTCGCCGTCCGCCTCCTTAATTCAGCCTTTGCAAGCCTCATACTTTGCGTGAGCGGTCTGTGCGCGGGACATACAAACGCGCAGCTGCCGCACTCCATACAGTAATTAACGTTAAGATTTTCAAGCCTGTCATAAAGCTTGCTATCAAGCGCCGCCTCAACATTTGCGGGATAAAGCCGCATAGGACATGCGCCCGCGCAGCGGTCGCAGTGTATGCAGGGCGTAGTATCGGGCGCTGTTCTTTCTTCCATAACAATTATGGCGTTATTGCGCTTTTCAATAACCGCGTCGGTGCTGCATACGTCTATTCCCATCATAGGACCGCCCATCATTATTTCCGCCGCCGTATCGCTCACGCCGCCAGCAAACTCCAAAACGTCCTTTATGGGCGTGCCTATGGGAACAAGCAGGTTTTTAGGCTCTTTAACCGCCGTGCCGTCCACCGTTATGCGCTTTGAAACAAGCGGCATACCCGTGGTTATAAACCTGTAAAGCGCGGCAACGCTTGTTATATTCATAACAATGCAGCCAACGTCGCTCGGCAGCTTACCGAGCGGCACTTTTCTTCCCGTTGCCGAATAAATTATTACCTTTTCCGCTCCCTGCGGGTAGCTTGTGGGCAGCTTCATAAGTTTTACGGTATCATCGGTATCGCGCTTATCAGAAGCAATGGTGTAAAGCTTTGTAATAGCCTTTTCCTTATTGCTCTCAATGCAGATTATTACTTTTTCAACGCCTAATTTTTCTTTAAGCAGATAAACGCCCTCTATAACGTCGTTGTAGTTTTCAATACACTCGCGGTAGTCGCTTGTTATGTAGGGCTCGCACTCCGCGCCGTTTATTATAAGGGTATCAATTTTTGTGTCGTCCTTAATATTCAGCTTAACGCCCGTGGGAAAGCCCGCGCCGCCAAGCCCCACAAGTCCGCACGCGGCGGCAGCGGCGGCTATATCCTCGCGCGTTTTTACTTCAAATGGCTTTATACTCGGGTCGGGGGTCTGCTCGCCGTCGGATTTTACAGTCACATATGTAACGCTGCGCCCGTTTACGTTTTCCGCCGCCACGGCGCTTACCGTTCCCGAAACGCTTGAATGTACCGGCGCGCTCACAAAGCCGCCCGCCTTGCCTATAAGCATTCCCACATATACCTTATCTCCTACAGCAACAACCGGCTCCGCCGGCGCGCCTATGTGCTGGAGCATAGGTATTTTAACGCTTTCGGGCGGCGGCATTATAACGGTTTCCGCCTCAGCCGTGCCCTTTAGGTGAGGCAGCAGCGTTCCGCCGTGAATTCTGCCCACGGGGCGAAGTATTCTTTCCTTTTTTTCCATATTTCAATACTCACTTTCTGAAACAGGATATAATTATTTATTATATAATACTATATAACCGAATTATTTTCAAGTTTAAAATGCTTATATTGACAAAACCCTATGCGCGTTATAAAATAATAGCCGGAGGGGTTTAGTATGAAATTTCAGTTTAACATTGATTTGACCGATAAGGATTATGTTGATTTTAATATTTTTTGGCAGACAAAATCCCGCTACGGCAAAAAAATTCTGACGACATTAAGGATTTTTTTGCTGGTACTGTGCTGTATTCCCACGCTGTCGGTAGTGCTTGACATGGGCTTTTCTGCGGAATCGATAATTCCCGGAATTTTGTGGATTATAATTATACAGCTGTTACTGGTGCCTTTCTTTAAGCTGATAGCCAAAATTCAAATAAAAGCCCTGATATAAAACGGAAAACCACCCTATTCGCCCCATTCGGTGCTTACCTTTTATGAGGACTGCTTTACAGAAGAAACGGAAGACATTAAAACCGAAGTCAAATATTCGGCAATTGACAGAATAAGCATTGTTGAAAACAAGCTGATTATGATTCATACCAACTCGGTGCAGGCTTATCTGCTGCCTGCAATATGCTTTGGCTCAGATATAAAATATAACCTCTTTAAAGAATTTATAAAAACAAAGTGCGCCGCCGTTGATACGTATAAATAAGGGTGAAAAAATGAAAAGCTACACAACAAAATCCCCCGAAGAAACTGAAAGCATAGGCTTTCGGCTGGCGCAAACCCTGCGCGGCGGCGAGGTTATAGCCTTTCGCGGGGGTCTCGGAATGGGCAAAACCTGCTTTACGCGGGGGCTTGCGCGCGGGCTCGGCTTTACGGGCACGGTTACGTCCCCTACCTTTGCGCTTATAAACGAATATATCGGCGGCAGGCTGCCGCTTTATCATTTTGATATGTACCGAATATCAAGCTGGGAAGACCTTTATTCCACCGGTTTTTTTGAGTACGCAGAGCAAGGCGGAGTAATTGCGGCTGAGTGGAGCGAAAACATTGAAAACGCCCTGCCCGCAGGCACTGTAACCGTCAGCTTTGAACAAACGGGCGAAAACGAACGCGTGATAAATATTGACGGTGCGGATGATATTGATTTAACGGAGACTGAAACACAATGAAAATACTTTCTCTTGAATGTACGGCGGGTCCTGCCTCTGCCGCAATAACCGAGGGCGGGCGTGTTATAGCATCCGCCTTTGTAAACGTAAAGCTTACCCACTCGCAAACCCTTTTGCCTATGGCAGAGGGGCTTTTTGCCGCGGCAAGGCTTAATTTGCAGGATATTGACGGGCTGGCAATAAACGCGGGTCCGGGCTCGTTTACCGGGGTGCGCATAGGCATAAGCGCCGCAAAGGGGCTTGCCGCCGCTCGGAATTTGCCCTGCGTGGGGGTATCTACCCTTTTATCGCTCGCCTTTAACTACCGCGATACCGATTGCATTGTGTGCGCGGTTATGGACGCGCGCTGCAGCCAGGTATACAACGCGATTTTTGATATTTCGGGCGGCAAAATTACCCGCCTGTGCGAGGACAGAGCGGTTTTATGCGAAGAACTTGCGGAAAATTTAAAAAAAGTGTCGCAAAACGGAGAAAAACGTGTTATAATAGTGGGCGACGGCACAGACGTGTTCTTCCCGTTTGCCGAAAATATACCCGGCGTTTGTAAATCGGCGCCCGAGCGCAGGTATCAAAACGCGGTATCCGTAGCCCTTGCGGCAGAGGATATATTTAAAAACGGCTTATCCGTAACGCCGGACAAGCTGCTGCCCGTATATTTAAGGCTGCCCCAGGCAGAACGCGAGCTTAAAAAGAAAAAAGAGGTGAGCTTATGAAAATAGCAGTAGGCTGTGATCACGGCGGATTTGAGCATAAAAACGCAATAGTCGAGCACCTGACCGCCGAGGGCTTTGAGGTGCAGGATTTCGGCATATACGAAAATAAATCGGTCGATTACCCCGAAATAGCGCTAAAGGTTGCAAACAGCATTAAAAACGGCGAAAACGAGCTGGGAATACTTATTTGCGGCACAGGCATAGGTATGTCGCTTGCGGCAAATAAGGTGAACGGCATACGCGCCGCCGCCTGCAGCGAGCATTTCTCGGCAAAATACACCAGACTTCACAATAACTCCAACATATTATGTCTCGGCGGCAGAGTAATAGGTATCGGCACGGCGCTTGAGCTGTGCGATATTTTTGTCAACACCGAGTTTGAGGGCGGGCGTCATCAGCGCCGCGTTGATATGATAACCGAAATTGAAAAATCTAATTCTTAAGGGAGTAATAAGCAATGAAAGATAACGTATTTATTATGGACCACCCGCTTATTCAGCATAAGCTTTCCATCCTGCGCGATGAAAAAACAGGCTCTAAGCAGTTCCGCGAGCTTGTAAGCGAAATAGCAATGCTTATGTGCTATGAATCAACAAGAGACCTGCCGCTTACCGAGGTTGAAATAAAGACCCCGATAACCACCGCCAAAACCAAAAAGCTTGCCGGCAGAAAAATGGCGTTTGTACCCATTTTAAGAGCGGGGCTCGGTATGGTAGACGGCGTTTTAAGCCTTATTCCTGCGGCTAAGGTGGGTCATATAGGTATGTACCGCGACCCCGAAACACACAAGCCGGTTGATTACTACTGCAAGCTGCCCGCCGACCTTAACGAGCGCGATGTTTTTGTGCTTGACCCCATGCTTGCAACGGGCGGCAGCGCTATTGACGCGGTTACCAGAATAAAGGAATTTAACCCCAAGCGCATTAAGTTTATGTGCATTATAGCCGCTCCCGAGGGAATTGAGGCATTCACCGCCGCTCACCCCGACGTGCCGGTTTACTGCGCGGGACTTGACGACCACCTTAACGACCACTGCTATATAGTCCCCGGTCTCGGTGACGCGGGCGACCGTATTTTCGGTACAAAATAAGCAGAAATAAAGCATTTCCCCGAGCTTTGACTAGTACCAAAGCTCGGGGAAATGCTTTAATATAAGAAACGTCCGTGTGTGATTGCTATTTTTTAATGGGCGTAGGAGTATCGGAAAGGCCAATCATGTAATCCGCAGATATATTATAAAAACGGCAAAGGATTACCAGGTCCTCAATTTTGAGCTCCGCCCGTCCCGTTTCTATATGATTATATCCCTGTTGACTTTTTTGCAAAAGCCTGCCTATTTCCGCTTGCGTCAGATCGTGATCCTCCCGTATGTTTCTTATTCTTGTGCGGTAATCCATATAATAACCCCCTTAATTATATATTTCAATTTTATTTACTCATAAATTGAGTATTGACAAATACTCAAAGATTGAGTATAATGTATTTAAAATATTAAACACGGGGGTTAAATTCATGAAAAAAATTCTGTCTTTTTTATTGGTTACATTTCTCTGCTTTGCGCTTTCGGCATGCGATATTGAAGATTCGCCGCAAAAAGAGCCTTACGACAGTTCATCAGTTACGGTACAGACCGCAAAACCGGAAGATTACAAATTAAACGAAACCGCGGTTTTTAAAAACATAAAGGTTACCGCAACGGAAATAAAAGAATCCAACGGCGGCGAGTTTTTCGGACCGGACGAAGGAAATGTTTTTGTAGGTGTAAAATTTGTAATAGAAAATATATCCGATGAAAGTCAGTCAATAAGCAGTTTATTATTGTTTGATCCGTACGCGGATGATGTGAAATGCGAATATTCAATAACCGCAAACGCGGATTTCGGCGGCGGTACTCTTGACGGCGAAATAGCCGCCGGAAAAAGAATGGAAGGGTGGTACGCAGTTGAAGTACCGTCAGGCTGGTCAAAGATAGATCTTGATGTTAAGTCTTCGTGGCTTTCGGGAAGCTCGGCAAGATTTGTATTTAATAAATCATAAGTATAAGAATCGGAAGCCGATTTGCCTCTCCTGTGTAAGGGGTCTATTTTCCTACAGTGCGGAGAAAATGTCGCGCAGCGACAAAATCGGCTCCCTTGTGTAAAGGGAGCTGTTGAGCGCAGCGAAACTGAGGGATTGTAAAAAAATAAAGCTAATCAATAGCCTAAGACTTGTTTGAATACCCCTCAGTCAACTTCGTTGACAGCTCCCCTCTATAAAAAGAGGGGAGCCTTTGGTTTGCAGAAACCCTGCCTCCCCGGTGTTTGGGTGCGGGTGTCCGGGGGACACCTCTGCAAAGCAGAAGCACCGACCGAGGCGGCAGCCGAGACGGTGTCATGCGCGAGCTATGACGGAGGGGTTGTTACAAGCCAGACTTAGATATTAGACCTTAAATAAATACCCCTCAGTCGCCCGGCGGCGCTAACCGCTGACCGCGGCGGAGTTGTTTATTAAGCTCCTGCCCCCGTTTTTCAAGCTCTTTCATAAAATTCACTCCCGCAATAAATCCGAGCTGAAAGTATGTATCTCTTATTACAGCATCGCGGCTTGCAATTTCCTTATAAAATCTATCGCGTTCATCTTCATTTTTAAAATAAGAATTTATAAGCCTTTCGGTGCGGCACTCCATATTTCTTATTGCGGTTTCATAGTCAAGGTCTTCCTTTTCAATAAGACTTTGCCCTAAGTCTAAAAAATAATCGCTTAGTTCAGATAACTTACACCTTTTTAACATATTTGAAAATTCCATATATCTTTACCCTCTCTTAATAATATTTACTATTAAATTATACACTACATATGATGTAATGTCAATACATTATTTATGATGTATGATATAATTTTAAAAAAAGGCGGTAGGGAAATATGAAGAAATATTATGAGATTTTAAGGGAATTAAGAGAAGATAAAGAACCAAAAACAAATCAAAAGGAAATTGCAAAAATTCTCGGTACAAGCCAACAGTACTACAGCGAATATGAAAACGGAAAACGACCCCTGCCACTGGAGCATTTAGTAACGCTTTGTAAGTATTATAATGTATCGGCAGATTATATTTTAGGTCTGCCCGAAAATATGCCTTTCCCGAAAAGGCAGTAAACTAAAGCGGCAGAACTCGGTTCTGCCGCTTTAGTTTTTTAATTATTTTATTACCCGGCTTTTATCTTCCGAAACTGCGCGTTCAATAAACTCATCCGCCGTCATAGAGCCAAGGTCGCCGTTTTCGCCGCGCTCTCTAACCGAAAGCGTGCCGTTTTCCACCTCGTTATCGCCGATTATGAGCATATAGGGCACCTTTTGCAGCCTTGCCTCACGGATTTTATAGCCTATCTTCTCGTTGCGGTCGTCCAGTTCCACGCGAATACCCTTTTCTTCAAGGCGGCGCTTAATATCGCACGCGTAGTCGCAGTGGCGGTCGGCAATAGTTAAAAGCTTTACCTGAACGGGGGCTAACCACATCGGGAACGCGCCCGCGTACTTTTCAATAAGCAACGCGAGAGTTCTTTCGTAGCAGCCGATAGAGGTACGGTGAATAATATAGGGGTTTTTCTTCACGCCGTCGCGGTCGACATATTCCATACCGAATTTCTCTGCGAGCATCTGGTCTATCTGAATGGTGATAAGCGTGTCTTCCTTGCCGTAAACGTTCTTTATTTGAATATCGAGCTTAGGTCCGTAGAAAGCCGCCTCGCCGATACCTATTTTATAGGGGATTTCAAGGTGGTCGAGTATCTTTTTCATAACTCCCTGCGCCTCGTCCCACTGCTCGGGCGTGCCTATATATTTATCGCGGTCAGCGGGATCCCACTGTGAGAAACGGTAGGAAACATCCTCATAAAGCCCCAAAGTTTTGAGCATATAAATTGCAAGCTCCAGGCAGCCGCGGAACTCCTGCTCTAATTGGTCGGGGGTGCACATTAAGTGACCCTCGGAAATTGTGAACTGACGAACCCTTATAAGACCGTGCATTTCGCCGCTGTCCTCATTGCGGAAAAGCGTTGAGGTCTCGTTATAACGCAGAGGCAGGTCACGGTAAGAGCGCGCGCGATTTAAATATGCCTGATACTGGAACGGGCATGTCATGGGGCGCAGTGCAAAGCACTCTTTGGTTTCGTCGTTCGGGTCGCCCAAAATAAACATACCGTCAAGGTAGTGATCCCAGTGACCCGAAAGCTTGTAAAGCTCGCGCTTTGCCATATAGGGGGTTTTGGTAAGCTGCCAGCCGCGGCGCGCCTCTTCATCCTCAACAAAGCGCTGCAAAATCTGAATTATTTTAGCGCCCTTGGGCAGCAATATCGGCAAGCCCTGACCTATAATATCAACGGTTGTGAAAAGCTCCAATTCGCGCCCCAACTTGTTGTGGTCGCGCTTTTTAGCCTCTTCAAGCATATTAAGGTGCGCTTCAAGCTCGCTCGCCTTCGGGAAAGCCGTGCCGTAAACGCGGCAGAGCATTTTCTTTGAGGAATCTCCGCGCCAGTATGCGCCCGTGGCGGAAGTAAGCTTAAACGCCTTAACCGCACCCGTGCTCATAAGGTGCGCGCCCGCGCACAAATCGGTAAATTCGCCCTGCGTGTAAAAGCTTATATCCTCGCCCTCGGGAATATCCTCTGCAAGCTCAACCTTATAAGGCTCATTCTTTTCCTTAAAGAACTCAACCGCATCGTTTCTGCTTTTATAGCTGCGCTCAAGCTTTATATCCTCTTTTACTATTTTCTTCATTTCCGCCTCAATTTTCGCAAGGTCCTCGGGCGTAAATTTGGTTTCTACGTCAAAATCATAGTAAAATCCGTCGTCAACTGCGGGGCCTATTGCAAGCTTTGCCTCGGGGTAAAGCCTTTTTACCGCCTGCGCCATAATATGCGAAGCGGTATGGCGAAATGTCCATTTGCCGTAATCGTCTTCAAACGTTAAAATTTCAAGCTCGCAGTCTTCGTTCAGCGTATCGCGCAAATCGGCGTTTTTGCCGTTTATTCTGGCAGCGCAGGCGTTGCGCACAAGCCCCATGCTTATTTCCTTTGCGGCTTCATAAGCGGAAATTCCGGCGGGGAATTCCTTTACGCTGCCGTCCTTTAAAGTAACCTTTATCATAACCTATACCTCCGAAAAAATAAAGCTCCGCCCCTCGGTTAAGAGGGACGGAGCAAATTTAAACTGTACTCCGCGGTTCCACCCGCATTCCGTTTTTTTAAAAACGGCACTTTACTACCCTTAACGCGGGTAAAACGTCCGTGTTGCAACCCACGGCGCTCAAAGGCGGTGTTCGCTTTTTCCGGAATTTACGCGGCTTTCAGCCGACGGCTCGCGCTCTCTTTTAAATTCGCTTTGAAAAAGCTACTGTCCTTTTCAACGTTTTAACACATATATAATAACGCTGCGGTTAAAAAATGTCAAGCCCTTAATTTTTCAGCGCTCTTTCAAGCCATACAAAGCCGAAATCAAGCGCGTCAAAAAAACTTTCCTTTACCGTTTCCTTAACCACTCTGTCCTTATCGGGTAGCTGGGTATCGCTTTTAAGCAGCTGAACGGTGACCCTTTCGGGAATTTTATCCTCTTTTGTTTCCGTAAGCACCGTGAACTTTATCACATAAGCGTCCGCCATATCGCCGTAGAAAATTTCTTTCCCGCTGCGCACAAGCGGCTTGCCCTTATAACTCAAAAATTTGTTTTCTGCCATTTTTACTCCTTATTTCTTATCCTCGCCCGGAATTTCGCCGTAAAGATTAAAGCGGAAGAGCATGGTCTCATCCTCGGGATTGGTGCAGCGAATAGTCGCCTCGGTCACCTCGGTGTTTTTAAGAATGGTGCTGAGTCCTAACATCTGGCAAAGCTTTGATTTAAGGTTCAGCACATCGCCGTCCTTTGTTTCAAGGTAAACATCGCCCTTGCATTCGTCAACTGCCTTTATAAAATCGTCAAAGTCCACATTGTGAAGTTGAATTTTTCCGTTATCCATTTTTACAAGCCTCCTCTTAATGCTATATTAAAAGTATAATCCATATAAATAAATATGTCAAGTAAGTGTTGACATTTTGACAAAATTCATTTACTATAGTATTTGTAGAAATTTCGGGTTTATGGAGGAATTCACTTTGGAAAACTCAAAAAAAAGTATGGATACTATTGTATCTCTTGCAAAAGGGCGCGGGTTTGTCTACCCCAGCAGTGAAATTTACGGCGGGCTTGCAAACTCGTGGGATTACGGCCCTTTGGGCGTTGAGCTTAAAAACAATATTAAAAGGGCGTGGCTTAAAAAGTTCGTTCAGGAATGTCCCTATAACGTAGGGCTTGACAGCGCGATACTTATGAACCCGGAAACATGGGTGGCATCGGGTCACTTAGGCGGCTTTTCCGACCCGCTTATGGACTGCAAGAGCTGCAAAACCCGCCACAGGGCCGATAAACTTATAGAAGACTATGTGGCAGAGAACGACCTCAGCGATAACCCCGCCGCTATGAGCGACGAGGAAATGATGCAGTATATTAAGGATAAGGGCATTGCCTGCCCCAACTGCGGCGGTCATGATTTTACCGATATACGCAAATTTAACCTTATGTTCAAGACCTTTCAGGGCGTAACCGAGGACAGCACATCTACCCTTTACCTCCGCCCCGAAACCGCGCAGGGTATTTTTGTAAACTTTAAGAACATTGCCCGCACCACCCGCAAAAAAATACCGTTCGGCGTGGCGCAGATAGGTAAATCTTTCAGAAACGAAATTACCCCCGGTAACTTTATTTTCCGTATTCGCGAGTTTGAGCAAATGGAGCTTGAGTTCTTCTGCAAGCCCGGCACCGACCTTGAATGGTTTGAGTACTGGCGCGCTTACTGCCGCAAGTGGCTTTTAGACCTGGGAATAAACGAAGAGCATTTAAGGCTGCGCGACCACGATAAGGATGAGCTTTGCTTCTACTCCAAGGCTACTACCGACTTTGAGTTCCTTTTCCCGTTCGGCTGGGGCGAATTGTGGGGCGTTGCCGACCGTACCGATTACGATTTAACCCAACACTCTGAGCACTCGGGTCAGCCTATGGATTACTTTGACCCCGAAACCAACGAAAAATATATACCCTATGTTATAGAGCCGTCGCTCGGTGCTGACCGCGTGCTGCTCGCCTTCCTTTGCGATGCATACGATGAGGAAACCGACGAAAAGGGAGATGTTCGCACCGTTATGCACTTCCACCCGGCGCTCGCCCCCTTTAAAGCCGCGGTGCTCCCGCTTTCTAAAAAGCTTTCGGATAAAGCCACCGAAATATACTCGGAGCTTTCAAAGGACTTTATGATTGACTTTGACGATGCCGGCTCAATAGGCAAGCGTTACCGCCGCCAGGATGAAATAGGCACGCCTATTTGCATAACTTACGATTTCGACTCAGCAGAGGACAACTGCGTTACCGTTCGCGACCGCGACACAATGGAGCAAAAGCGCATACCGATAACCGAGCTTAAAGCGTACATTGCAGAGGCTGTTAAATTCTAAAACAGGGGTAAAAATATGTCTTCAACTACTATACTTTTAATGGTAGCCGAGCTTTTCGGCGGGCTTGCGTTCTTCCTTTACGGAATGTCAATGCTGTCGGGCGGGCTTGAAAATCTGACCGGCGGCACCTTGGAGCAAACCTTGAAAAAGGTCACCCGAAACCCGTTTTTAAGCTTTTTCCTCGGCGCAGGCATAACCATTGCAATACAGTCGTCATCCGCTATGACGGTTATGCTTGTAGGTCTTGTAAACTCGGGCATAGTGGATTTTTGCGATACCTTCGGCGTTGTTATGGGCTCAAACGTGGGCACCACCCTTACCGCGTGGCTTTTAAGCCTTGCGGGAATAGGCGGGGACAATTTCTTCCTGACATTGCTAAAGCCCATGACCTTTGCCCCCCTGCTTGCGTTTATCGGTATTCTTTTCAGAATGATTTCAAAGGAAGAAAAGAAGAAAAATATCGGGCTTATTTTCATAGGCTTTGCCATTCTTATGACCGGCATGGACTTTATGAGCAACTCTATGAGCTCCGTGCAAGATATGAAAGGCTTTCAAAGCCTGCTTACGGCGTTCAGCAGCCCGATAATAGCGCTTTTAATCTCGATTCTTTTCACCGGAATAATTCAGTCCTCCGCCGCCACTATAGGTATAGTTCAGGCTTTGGCGCTTACGGGTGCCATAACCTACGAAATGGCAATACCGCTGGTGCTCGGCGCCAATATCGGCACCTGCATTACAGCCTTTCTTTCAAGCTTCGGAACAAACAGAAACGCAAAACGAGTTGTGGCGCTGCATATATACGTAAATGTTCTCGGCTCGGTTGTATGTATGATAATTCTTTACATACTCAAAGCCGTGGGCGTGGGCGTTTTATCAATGACCGTCTCTATGTTCGGCGTTGCAATTATCCACACGCTGTTTAACCTTGTTAACACAATAGTGCTTGTTCCCTTTAAAAAGGCTATCTACAAGCTGTGCGAGCTTACCGTTAAGGGCGATAACGATAAAACGCATACCGTTTTTCTGGACGAGCGTTTGTTCAACAACACCGCTCTTGCGGTATCCGAATGTCACCGCCTTACAAACGAAATGGCGGAGCACGCAAGAGACTCGCTTACAAAGGCTATCGGGCTTATATCGTCCTACAAAGCCGAAACCGCGCAATACATCCGCGAAAACGAGGAGCTTATTGATAAATATGAGGACAAGCTCGGCACTTACTTAGTAAGGCTCAGCAACAACGAGCTTTCGGAAAACACCTCCCACTCAATTGCCCGTATGCTCCACAGTATAGGCGACTTTGAGCGAATAGGCGACCACGCGCTCAATATTTGCAAGGTTGCCGAAGAAATGCACAATAAAAACATTCATTTTTCGGATGAGGCAAAAAAAGAGATTGCCGTTATAACAAACGCCGTTACCGAAATACTCAATATGACGGTGGATTCGTTTATAAACGACGATATAGAGCTTGCCTCTCACGTTGAGCCGCTTGAGCAGGTTATAGATAAGCTCAATAAAAAACTTAAAGCCCGCCATGTCGCAAGGCTTCAAAACGGCGAGTGCACCATTGAGCTGGGCTTTGTGTTTACCGACCTGTTAACCAACTATGAGCGCGTTTCCGACCATTGCTCAAACGTTGCGGTTTACACCATGCAGCTGCCGAGCGATAAGCTGGACGCGCACAAGTACCTTGCAAAAATCAAAAACGCCGAAACCGGCGCGTTTGTCGACGATTTCAATATGTACGCCGAAAAATATTCGCTTACTTGACAAACCGATAACATAATGCTATAATAGCTTTGCAATTTAGGGAGCTTGATGAAACTCAGGCTGAGAGGAAGTCCGCTTTTCGCTATGACTTCGACCTATGACCTGATACGGATAATGCCGTCGTAGGGAAATACGCTAACAGTATTGCCGCAGGTCTTTGCCTGCGGCTTTTTTCGCGGGTAATTGCGATATATAAAAGGAGTGTTGAAAAATGGAAACAAAAAACAAACCCGTCTACAAACTCACCTTCAGCGCCGTTATGGTGGCGCTGGCGTCCGCCCTCAGCCTTATAAAGATTTACGAGCTGCCGCTGGGCGGCGCGGTAACCCTTTTAAGCATGCTGCCGATAGTAGTTATATCTATTTCCTTGGGGCTTAAATGGGGCATAGGCTCTTCATTCGTTTACTCGCTCATTCAGCTTTTCTTCGGAATAACGCTTGACGGCCTGCTCGGTTGGGGTCTTACCGCCGCATACCTTGTAGGCACTATTTTTCTTGATTACATAATCGCCTTTACCGTTTTGGGCTTTGCGGGCGCATTTGCAAAAAAAGGCTATTCCGGAACGCTTGCCGGCATCACGCTTGTTTTTGTGCTGAGATTTGTTTCTCACCTTATCTCGGGCGCTATTCTTTTCGGTATTCCCGAAAAATGGGCGGATAAATTCAACAACGTATGGCTGTATTCCGCAGCCTACAACGGCTCTTATATGCTCCCCGAGCTTGTAATAACCCTTGTTGCCGCAGCAATTATTTTCCGTCTGCCCCAGGTAAAAAAGATTTTGGGCTTAAAATAATTTAAAAATGGCAAATGAGAAAATAAGAGAAAAACGGAGCATTTTAAAGAAAAACAGAGATTGCGAACATTAAATTAAAATTTCCGAAATTTTATGTTGACATTACCTCCCGGCTGTGGTATTATAATTTAGCTGTTTAATTATTAAAAGATTTTTTGGAGGTTTTGAATTATGTCTACATTTATGGCAAAACCTGCTGAAATTCAGCGTAAATGGTATATAATCGACGCTGCCGACAGACCGCTCGGACGTACCGCTACCAAGGTTGCGGATATTCTTCGCGGAAAGTTAAAGCCGGAGTTTACTCCCCATGTCGATTGCGGCGACCATGTTGTCGTTATCAACGCTGATAAGGCGGTTTTAACAGGTAAAAAACTGGATAAGAAGTTCTATCGCCGTCACACCGGCTATATCGGCGGTCTTAAAGAGGTTAAGTATTCCTCTCTTATGAAGACCCGCCCCGAGCTCGCTATGGAGCTTGCCGTTAAGGGTATGGTGCCGGATACTACAATCGGCCGCAAGGCTCTTACCAGACTTCACGTTTACAGCGGCACCGAGTACGCTCAGGTTGCCCAGAAGCCCGAAAAGCTTGAATTTTAAGAAGGGAGACAGAAACAATGTTTGAAGCAAAGCCTTATTTCTACGGAACAGGCAGAAGAAAAAGTTCTGTTGCCCGTGTTCGTCTTTATGCAGGTACCGGAAAGGTTACCGTTAACGATAGGGATATTGACGATTATTTCGGTCTTGAAACACTCAAGCTCATCGTTCGTCAGCCCCTCGTACTCACCGGCACTGCCGATAAGTATGATGTTGTTTGCCGCGTTGCAGGCGGCGGTGTTACAGGTCAGGCAGGCGCTGTTCGCCACGGTATTTCCCGTGCGCTGCTCCAGTCCGATGCTGAGCTCCGCGCAGAGCTTAAAAAGGCAGGTTTCCTCACACGCGATCCGCGTATGAAGGAAAGAAAGAAGTACGGTCTCAAAGGCGCTCGCCGTGCACCGCAGTTCTCAAAGAGATAAGGAATTTCTTATCTGTATTCGGAACTATTCCGTTTTTTCGGTGTCTGTCTTACCGCCGGCTCTTTCCGTTTTCGGGTGCAATCGCAGCGGTAAACGCACAATTAACGGGAAAGCAACAGGAAATCAGGGCATCTGTTATATGACAGATGCCCTTTTTGTACTTAAAAATTTCCCCGTCCACGCGAAAAACTTTTAACATTTTAATACATAAATTTTTTACAATTACACCATTGACATTATTCGACAGTCGGAGTATAATAAAAGCATAAAATTAATATAAAAAAATCGCGGCAAACAGTTTTGCCGCGAAATCGGTGGAGCTGAAGATGGGACTCGAACCCACGATCTGCTGATTACGAATCAGCTGCTCTGCCAACTGAGCCACTTCAGCAACTTCACATTAATTGATTATACCAATTTTTTTGGGTTTAGTCAAGAAAAAAATAAAAAAAGAGGAATTTAAAATGAGTTATACTATTAATCAACGCGTAGCTATATACAGAAAAATGGCAAACCTCACCCAGACTGAGGCTGCCGAGCGCCTCGGAATGAAGTGCAGCACATATTCGCAAATGGAGCGTAAGGGAAATATAAGCGTAGATAAACTTATGGCAATAGCCGAGGTTTTCGGCGTAAGCCCCGCCGTTCTGCTTCGCGACCCTATGGAGCTTCAGTCAAGTCAGCCCGCCGCTGCGCCTGTCGCAGAACCCGCCCCCGAAAAACCGGCACCCACCGTTCTGCGCGAACCGACTTTCACCCCCTCTTCCCGCCCGCCGTTTGTAATTACGCGCAACGAGGAAAACATGCTTACCATCCTCCGCAATCTCCCGAAAGCGGATCTTGAAGAGGTGCGCAGCCTGATAAATGAAAAATACCAGAATTCCAAAAAGAAGAAATAAAGCCCGCGTTTAAAATTTGCAAAACAATCGGCAGAGACAAAAATGTCTCTGCCGATTGTTTTATTTATTCGTTATGAAGCCTGTAAGAAAGAGTCATAAGGCTGTCCCCGAAATGAACGTTTTCCACCTTTATATCAGGGTATTTAAGCGCAAGGTCATAATGGCTGAAATTCCAAAAACCCTTTATTCCCAGCCTTACCAGCTGGTCGGAAAGCTGAACCGCCGCCTTTTTGGGTATGCATAAAAACGCCGCTTCAGGGCGGTTTTCACGGCAGAATTCATCCAATGTTGAAATACTGCGAACGGGCAGGTTTTTTATCATCTGACCGACAAGCGATTCCTTGCTGTCAAAAAGCCCTATGAGCTTAAAGCCTTTCGACTCAAAGTTAACGTGCATGGTTATCGCTTTGCCGAGGTTGCCTACGCCTATAAGAACGGCGCTTTTAGGTGCGTCGATACCCAGTATCCGCGCAATTTCCGATTGCAAAAGCTCTATATTATAGCCGTAGCCCTGCTGACCGAATCCGCCGAAGCAGTTCAGATCCTGCCGTATCTGGCTTGCGGTAAGCCCCATCCGTTCGGAAAGCTCGCGCGAGGATATACGCGTCATTCCGCCCGCTTTAAGCTCACCTAAAAAACGGTAATAACGCGGCAGGCGCTTTATGACCGACTCCGAAATATTACTGCCCATTCCAATCTCCCCTTTCCGGGTTATTACTGCTTCTATAATAATACTTTGTGAAAAAAATGTCAAGTAAATGAAAAAAAGTTCTTGACAAATAAGAATTATCTGTTATAATAAAATAGTAATCATTACTGAATTAGGTGATACAATGAAAAACTTTTCACGGCAGCGTGAAGAAATAATCCGGGTTCTCCGCTCTACCGATACACATCCCACAGCCGCGTGGGTATATTCGCGGGTTAAAGAGGCAATACCTAATATTAGCCTCGGCACCGTTTACAGAAATCTTGCGGCTCTCAGCGAATCGGGAGAAATACTCTCCCTTTCGGTGGGCGACGGTTTCGAGCATTTCGACGGTAATCCCGCGCCGCACGCGCACCTGCACTGCCGCATTTGCGGCAAAATTGCCGACGCACCGATGCAGGGCGACCCGTTGGCTGATGTAGCCCGCGAGCACGGCTTTGAGCCGGAAACCTCGGTTTATATCGAATACGGCGTCTGTGAAGAGTGTAAAAAACAAAAATAATTTTTTTGGAGGAATAAAAAATGAAAAAGTTTGTATGTCTTGTTTGCGGTTATGTTTATGAGGGCGAGTCCGCTCCCGAGGAGTGCCCCATCTGCCACGCTCCGGCTTCAAAGTTCGCCGAGCAGGCAGCTGAGAAAACCTGGGCTGCTGAGCATGTTGTAGGCATAGCCAAGGGCGCTGATCAGAGAATAATCGACGGTTTGCGTGAAAACTTCAACGGCGAGTGCACCGAGGTGGGTATGTACCTGGCAATGGCGCGCGTAGCCCACAGAGAGGGCTATCCCGAAATCGGGCTTTACTGGGAAAAGGCGGCTTTTGAAGAGGCGGAGCACGCCGCAAAGTTTGCCGAGCTTTTAGGCGAGGTTGTGACCGACAGCACCAAGAAAAACCTTGAAATGCGCGCGGACGCCGAAAACGGCGCCACAATGGGTAAATTTGAGCTTGCAAAACTTGCAAAAGAGCTTAACCTTGACGCTATACATGATACGGTGCATGAGATGGCAAAGGACGAAGCCCGTCACGGCAGAGCGTTTGAGGGACTGCTCAAGCGTTACTTCAACAAGTAATAAATATCAATTACTAAAAAGAGGCACGGAGCAAAATCCGTGCCTCTTTTAACTTAAAATTTAGAGTTATCCGGCAGTAAAGCGGTCTGACGGCTCTTTCGGTACTTTAATGCCGTGACTCCCGTTTTTCTTTTAAAAGTTTTCATAAAATGTAATTCATCCGAAAAGCCGCAGGAAAAAGCAACGTCCGCAATAGGCAAATCTGTTGTTTCCAACAGCTCGCAGGCATGCGCTATCCGTTTTTCGGTTATATAGCTTATAAGGGTAGTTCCGTATTCCCTCTTAAAAAGCCGTAACAGGTGCGCGTGGCTTACACCCGCGTCTCTGCAAAGGCTTTCTATACAGAAAAACTGTGAAAAGCAGCCGCAATCAATAGTTTCTTTTATATTCTTTATGCTGCCGGGCGGAATCTTGGATACGCATATATCCATTATTTTATAAAATGCCGAAAGCAAGCCGAAATACTCGTTAGGCTTTTCCGTAAGCGACTCAAAAATGTTCTTTAATATTTCATCGGTTATTTTGCGGTATCGGTTTTTGAGCGTGAATGTGTTTTCCGAAAATCCAACCAATTCACCGTAGCGTCCGGCAGCGTTACCGTTCAGCGAAAACCAGACATACTCCCACGGGTCGGCGGGATTGGGGTAATACCTCATTTTAACATTCGGCGGAATAAAAAACATATCCCCGCCGCCGAGTTCAAATTTCATTTTTTCCACCTCAAGCGTACCGCTGCCGGAAATAATAAAATGCCATGTAAAAAATGTCTGTATTCTGAAATGCATTTCCGGCTTGGTTACTTTAAAATTATCATACCCTACCCCCAAAACCGTACTGTCGCCGATGTTGTTCGTTATCCCGAAATATGACGGTATTTTGATAAAATTCCACATATAAAGCACCTCTTTATAAAGCATAGCACAACAACTAAAAAAAGTAAATGATAAAAAAAGACAGTTTTATGTTCTTTTTTAACATTGTGTTTTTTCTCCGTTTGGAGTAATATACTCAAAAAGGAGTGTTTGATATGGCTAAAATAAAGGCTTGCGTTGCGGGGCTTGGAAACCGCGGCTATGGGTTGATACGCGATGTGCTTTTGAAGAATACGGATATTGAAATAGTTTCCGTATGCGATATTTATGAGGACAGGGTGGCACACGCCGCTCAAAAAATCAAGGAATACGGCAACGAACCCGAGGGCTTTACCGATTATAAGCAGGCGCTTTCGGTTAAGGGGCTTAACGCCGTTTTTATATTCAGCGATTGGAGCACCCACACGGAAATTGCCGTTTACGCTATGAAAAAGGGCATTGCCGTTGCAAGCGAGGTCGGGTGCGAATATACGCTTGAAAACTGCCAAAGACTTGTAAGAACAAGGGAAGAAACCGGAACCCCCTATATGTTTGTTGAAAACTGCTGCTGGGGTAAAGAAGAGCTGCTTGCAACCTCAATGGCGCGAAAAAATGTTTTCGGAACGATAGTGCATTGCGCGGGCGCTTATGCGCACGATTTGCGCAATGAAATAGCCTACGGTCATGTTACACGCCACTATCGCTTTGACAACTACCTTAACCGCTGCTGCGATAACTACCCGACGCATGAGCTTGGACCCATTGCAAAACTGCTTGACATTAACCGCGGCAACAGAATAATGACTGTTTCGTCATTTGCCTCAAAAAGCGCGGGGCTTAGCGAATATATTAAAACCCGCGACGACGCAACCGATGAAATGAAAGCCGCTCACTTTGCGCAGGGTGATATTATTACCACCGTTTTGACCTGCGCGCGCGGCGAAACCGTTCTTTTGCGGCTTGACACTACCCTGCCGCGCTCCTACAGCCGTGATTTTACGGTTCGCGGCACAAAGGGGCTGTATATGCAGGATACAAACTCGGTATTTCTTGACGGAGACGAGGAAGCGTTTGAGCCGGTGAAATATTACGAAAAGACGCTTAATAACGCTGTTAAATTTGAAGACGAATACTTACCCGAAATTTGGAAAAACGTTACCGAGGAAACGCTGAAAGCCGGTCACGGCGGAATGGATTGGTTTGCCTACAAAGCCTTTACCGACGCGCTTATAAACGGTGAGGAAATGCCGATTGATGTGTACGATGCCGCTACGTGGCAGGCGGTGGCTGTGCTTTCGGAAATGTCAATAAAGCAGGGCGGTGCACCGCAGATAATGCCCGATTTTACAAACGGAAAATGGTTTAAACGCCCGAGAAAGGATGTTTGCAGGCTGTAATATCGAATCGAAATGAGGACTCGGATTAACCGGGTCTTCTTTTTTATGCGAAAATAATTGAAAAAATACACTCTATGTATTATAATATAAAAGAATATATTTTATAAGGAGCAACAACAGTGGCTTTTCCGCTTGAAAACATAAGAAATTTTTGCATTGTGGCGCATATAGACCACGGCAAATCGACCCTTGCCGACCGACTTTTGGAGCTTACGCAATCGGTAGCCGAGCGCGATATGGAAGAACAGATACTTGACAGTATGGATTTAGAGCGCGAGCGCGGCATTACCATAAAAGCCCATGCGGTAACGCTTTACTACAAGGCGAAGGACGGCAACGAATATGAGCTGAACCTTATTGACACCCCCGGGCACGTTGACTTTAACTACGAGGTTTCGCGCTCGCTTGCGGCGTGCGAGGGCGCGGTGCTTGTGGTGGACGCATCGCAGGGAATAGAGGCGCAGACCCTTGCCAACACCTATTTAGCGGTTGACCACGGGCTGGAGCTTTTGCCGGTTATAAACAAAATCGACCTGCCCTCGGCAGAGCCGGAGCGGGTGAAAAAGGAAATTGAGGATGTTATAGGTATTCCCGCAGAGGACGCGCCTATGATTTCCGCCAAAACGGGGCTTAACGTTGAAGAGGTGCTGGAGCGCATTGTTACCGATATTCCGGCGCCCAAGGGCGACAGGTCAGCCCCGCTTAAAGCGCTTGTATTCGACTCTTACTATGACCCCTACAAGGGCGTTGTGGTTTATTTCAGGGTAATAAGCGGCAGACTTAAAACCGGCGATAAAATTAAAATGATGGCGACCGGCGCCGATTTTGATACGGTTGAAATAGGCAGAAAGCGCGCAACCTATATGGAGCCGTGCGATACGCTTGAGGCGGGCGAGGTAGGCTATCTTACCGCGTCAATCAAAACGGTGGACGAGGCGCGCGTGGGCGATACCGTTACCCTTGCCGAAAACCCGGCGGACGCTCCGCTTGAGGGCTACCGAAAGGTAAACCCCGTAGTGTTCTGCGGAATTTACCCGGCGGACGGCGCAAAGTACCCCGATCTTCGCGAGGCGCTTGAAAAGCTGAGCCTTAACGACGCATCGCTGCTTTTCGAGCCCGAAAGCTCAAAGGCGCTCGGCTTCGGTTTCCGCTGCGGTTTTTTGGGGCTATTGCATATGGAAATTATTGAAGAGCGGCTTGAGCGCGAGTATAACCTTGACCTTGTTACCACCGCGCCGAGCGTTGAGTATAAATTCCTGCTTACAAACGGCGAGACCGTAACGGTGGATAACCCCACAAACTACCCCGACCCGGCGGTTATAGCCGAGGCGCTTGAGCCTGTGGCGGACGTGCATATTTACAGCCCGAGCGAATATGTGGGGGCAATTATGCAGCTTTGCGAGGAGCGCCGCGGGGCGTATACCGATATGAAGTATATGGGCGACAGGGTGGATATACACTATGTAATGCCTATGGGCGAAATTGTTTACGATTTCTTTGACGCGCTCAAATCCCGCACAAAGGGCTACGCAAGCTACGATTACGAGGCAAAGGGCTATGAAAAATCAAAGCTTGTAAAGCTTGACGTTATGCTTGCGGGCGACGTGGTGGACGCGCTTTCGTTTATAGTTCATTCCGATAATGCTTACAACAAAGCCCGCCGCATTGCCGAAAAGCTGAAGGATTACATTCCGCGCCAGCTTTTTGAGGTGCCTATACAGGTGGCGGTCTCGGGTAAGATAATTGCGCGCGAAACGGTTAAGGCGCTTAGAAAGGACGTTCTTGCAAAGTGCTACGGCGGCGATATAACCCGAAAGAAAAAGCTGCTTGAAAAGCAGAAAGAGGGTAAAAAGCGCATGCGCCGCTTAGGCTCGGTTGAAGTTCCGCAAGAGGCGTTTATGGCGGTATTAAAGCTTGACGAATAAGGAGAGTATAAAAAATGACAAGAGCAGAAAGACATAAGGCAATAGTAAAGCGCAGAATTTTTATTGCGGTTTGCCTTTGCGTTTTATTGGCACTGGCTGTGCTTATAGCGTTTGTTGTAAAGTCGGCGCTCGGCGGCAAAAAAGGCGGCAGCTCGGGCGCTTCACAGGGCAGCAGCACGGTAAATGAATCGGTATCCGATGTGCAGAGCGAGGATCCCACGCCCAGCTACCCTGCAACGGGACCTAACGGGCTGGACGCGAATTTTTCGCAGCTTTTGCTTGTAAACGCGCAAAACCCGCTGCCCGAAAATTACGATTACGAGGGCAACCTTACAACCATACCCGATAAGTATATTGGTGGATCTTTAAAGCAAATAGATAAAGACGTATGGCCTTATCTGCAAGCTATGCTTGATGCTGCAAATGCAGACGGCGTTAATTTAAAGGTTTGGTCGCCATACCGCTCTTATGCTACGCAAAAGTGGCTTTTCAGCAAAGAAACAAAAAAATGGCTTGAAGACGGACTTTCAAGCGAGGAAGCGGAAGCAAAGGCGGCAACCGTAGTTACCCGCCCCGGCACCAGCGAGCACAACACCGGTTTTTGTGCCGACCTTAACTGCGCCGACGATTCGTTTGAAAAAATGCCTGCGTTTGCATGGATGCAGGAGCACGCGGCGGATTACGGCTTTGTGCTGCGTTTCCCCAAGGATAAGCAGGAAATAACCGGAATAATCTATGAATCGTGGCATTACCGCTTTGTGGGTATAAACAACGCTAAGGAAATGAACAGGCTGAATATGTGCCTTGAAGAATACGTTGAATATATGAACAATAAGAAAAAATAAATAAAGAGCGTGGCGAAAAAATCGCCACGCTCCTTATTTACTTTCTGCGCTTTTTCAGCCGCAAAATAAAGAATGCGCAAACGGCAAGCTGGCACGCAAGCATAACCGCGCTGCCCTCAAGTTTCATATTGCCGCCCGAAATATATTTATTGCCGCTGAACGTTAATTTAAGCAAAAACGGATTTTCCACATAAAGCGAGAGACTGCCCGCAACAAGCGAGCTTACGGCGTTATAGGCAAAATGCGCCACAACAGGCGCTAAAAGCGAGTAGGAATACTCCGCAATAAGGCAGAAAATAAGGTTGTTAAGCAGCATATTTACGGGATAAATTACGCCGTGCTTTAAAATGCCTGGATTCATGGATATAAAAAGCAGGGTTATTATTACCGCCGTTACGGTAAAGCCGTAATATTTGCGGTAAAGCCTGAAAAGATAGCCGCGCAATAACAGCTCGGTTGCGAATACGTTGAAGAAAATTGCCGCAAGCCACAAAAGCGTATGCCCCGGATGATTTATCCCCGAAAATTTGACCTTGCGTATGAGGATAAGCAAAAGCAGAGTAATTGCAACGGGCACAAGCCCCGTTATAAGCCCTATGCTGTAATGCCGCAGCTTATTTTTCGGGTTGAAAATTTTAAGCCTGTTGCGCTCCACCGCCGTTTTGAAAAACAGGGTAAATATAAGCATAACGGCAAAAAACATACCGTCGCGCCATAAATTAAGCAGCGCGGCGTTTTGGATTTTGATATTCGGCAGATAATAAACTATAACTATTGATAAATCAAAAAAGAAAAGCGTTTTGTAAATATTTACAATAAGGTTCTTCACACGAACACCCTCACCGTCATATAAGTTTTTATTAATTATATAACACTTGAAGAAAAGTATCAATATATAATTAAAAAAACTTGACAAATCGCGGCATATCTAAGAAAATAGTATCAAAGGAGTGTTGTATATGGCATATTTATCCGACATTGAAATTGCGGGCAAGTGCAAATTAAAGCCCATAAGCGAAATAGCGAAAAAAGCGGGTATTGACGAAAAGTACATAGAGCAATACGGCAAATACAAGGCGAAAATAGATCTTTCGGTAATGAAAGAAAACCGCCGCGAAAACGGCAAGCTTATACTTGTTACGGCTATAACCCCCACCCCCGCGGGCGAGGGCAAGACCACCACGACCATAGGGCTTGCCGACGGTATGAGCCGCATAGGCAAAAACGTTGTTGTTGCGCTGCGCGAGCCGTCTTTAGGTCCTGTTTTCGGAATAAAAGGGGGCGCCGCGGGCGGCGGGTATGCCCAGGTTGTGCCCATGGAAGACATAAATTTACACTTCACGGGGGATTTTCACGCAATAGGCGCGGCAAACAATTTGCTTGCCGCAATGCTGGATAACCATATAAAGCAGGGCAACGAGCTTAATATTGACGTGCGCAAAATAACCTGGAAACGCTGTGTTGATATGAACGACCGCCAGTTAAGGCATATTACGGACGGTCTCGGCGGGGTTGCAAACGGCGTGCCGAGAGAAGACGGCTTTGATATAACGGTTGCAAGCGAGATTATGGCGGTTCTCTGTTTATCGGAAAGTATAAGCGACCTAAAGGAGCGGCTCTCCCGCATAATTGTGGGCTATACTTATGACGATAAGCCCGTAACCTGCGCAGACCTTAAAGCACAGGGCGCAATGGCGGCGCTTTTAAAGGACGCGCTTAAACCGAACCTTGTGCAGACCTTAGAAGGAACGCCCGCGCTTGTACACGGCGGACCCTTTGCAAATATAGCCCACGGCTGCAACTCCGTAACGGCTACAAAGCTTGCCCTGAAATTGGGCGATTACGCAATAACCGAGGCGGGCTTCGGGGCTGACCTCGGCGCGGAAAAATTTCTTGATATAAAGTGCCGAGCGGCGGGTCTCACCCCCGACGCCGTGGTTATGGTGGCTACGGTGCGCGCACTTAAAATGCATGGCGGGCTTGATAAAAAAAGCCTTGATACCGAGGATATTGCCGCGCTTGAAAAGGGCATACCCAATCTTTTAAGGCACATACACAACATTAAAAACGTTTACGGTCTGCCCTGCGTTGTGGCGGTAAACCGCTTCCCGACCGATACCGACCGCGAAATAAACTTTATAATAGAAAAGTGCCGTGAGCTTGGCGTTAACACAGTGCTTTCCACTGTCTGGGCGGACGGCGGCAAGGGCGGCGAAGAGCTTGCGCGCGAGGTGGTAAGGCTTTGCAGCGAAGAAAAGGGCGACTTTAAGTTCAGCTATTCGCTTAGCGGCAGCATAGAGGAAAAAATTGAGGCAGTGGTTAAAAAGGTTTACGGCGGCGACGGAATAACCGTATTGCCCGCGGCTAAAAAGCAGATAGAAAGGCTTACCGCTTTGGGTTTCGGCGGCTTGCCCGTCTGCATTGCGAAAACGCAGTACAGCTTTTCGGATAACCCCGCCCTGCTTGGCGCGCCTACGGGCTTTACCGTAACGGTTAAAAATGTTAAAATTTCCGCCGGAGCGGGCTTTACAGTGGTGCTTACGGGCGATATTATGACCATGCCCGGGCTGCCTAAACGCCCCGCCGCAGAGAATATTGACGTTGATGAAAACGGAAAAATTACGGGACTTTTCTAAATTTGAAATTTTTGTTAATTCGGCATATCGCAATTGATTTTTTTGTCGAACAGTGCTATAATATAGCGGAAAAAGAAAAAAGGAGGTTGTTTTAAATGAAATGTGCATGGGGTAAGCTCGGATTATTTGCCGGAGGACTGCTTTTCGGAACGGCCGGCCTTAAAATTCTGAGCAGTAAAGAGGCTAAAAAAGCCTATACATACACCGCTGCTGCGGCGCTGCGCGCTAAAGAGGACGTTATGACGGTTGTTACCGCCGTAAAGGAAAACGCGGGCGATATTCTTGCCGACGCTAAGGCGCTTAACGAAAAGCGCGCTGCCGAAGCGGAAGCGGGGGTTATTGAAGATACCGCCGCGGAAGAAACCGAAAAATAATTTCAGCTGAGAGTAGTTCCCTCTCATTCGGTCTCGCATACGCTCAGCTCCCTCCACGGAGGGAGCATTATTTTTATTTGCATTAAATTTTCGGAGATGCAGTTTTATGAAATGCTTGGTATTGCACGAATCGCAGGGCAGACTGCGCGTGCATTTATGTATAAACAGAATGAGTCTTCATTCCGCCGATGTTCTGGAGTATTATCTGCGCGGGGTTGTGGGCATTTCCGACGTTAAGGTTTACGACCGCACATGTGACGCCGTGGTAGCATACAGCGGCGCGCGGGCGGACGTTATAAAGGCTTTTGCCGCGTTTTCACCCGCAAAAGCCGAAACCGAGGTGTCTATACCCGAGCACACTGCGCGGGCGCTCAACCGCGAGTTTGAGGATAAGCTGGTTTCGGCGGTTTTAAAACGATTTTCTTTAAAGCTGTTTTTGCCGCTGCCGCTGCGCTCGGCAATAGCGGTTTATCACTCGCTGCACTATATAAAGGCAGGCTTACAGGCGCTTATAAAGGGCAGGCTTTCCGTATCGGTGCTTGACGCCACGGCGGTTACCGTATCGCTTTTGCGCCGTGATTTTGACACCGCCTCGTCCGTTATGTTTATGCTGCGACTGGGCGAGCTGCTTGAGGAATGGACGCATAAAAAGTCCGTTTCCGACCTCGCGGGCGCTATGTCGCTTAATGTAGACAAGGTTTGGCTTAAAACCGACGAACAGGAAATTCTGGTTTCAATAAACGATATTTCCGCGGGGGATAAAATAATAGTGCGCACGGGCAATCTTATCCCGCTTGACGGCAAGGTGCTAGCGGGCGACGCTATGGTAAACCAGGCTTCAATGACGGGCGAATCGCTGCCGGTTAAAAAAAGCGCGGGCAGCTACGCATATGCCGGAACGGTTGTTGAAGAGGGCGAGTGCGTAATCTCGGTTGAAAAAACCATGGGCGGCGGGCGCTATGACCGCATTGTTCATATGATTGAAGAGTCGGAAAAGCTTAAATCCACCGCTGAAGATAAGGCTTCGCACTTAGCCGACAGGCTTGTACCCTACACCCTCGGCGGAACGGCGCTTACATATTTATTAACGCGCAATGCCGTAAAGGCGCTTTCGGTGCTTATGGTGGATTTTTCCTGCGCATTAAAGCTTTCAATGCCCATAGCCGTAATATCCGCCATGCGCGAAAGCAATAAATACAACGTTTCGGTAAAGGGCGGCAGATTTTTAGAGGCGGTAGCAAAGGCTGATACAATTGTCTTTGATAAAACAGGCACGCTCACCTTTGCAACCCCGCGTGTTGCAAAAATCGTAACTTTCAGTGGACGGAATGAAAACGATATGCTGCGGCTTGCCGCCTGCCTTGAAGAGCATTACCCGCACTCGCTTGCAAACGCCGTTGTAGAAGAAGCGGCAAAACGCGGGCTTAACCACGAGGAATACCACTCAAATGTTGAATATGTGGTGGCTCACGGCATTTCAAGCACGGTTGAGGGCAGAAAGGTAGTTATTGGCAGCTATCATTTCGTGTTTGAGGATGAGGGCTGCACCGTACCCGAGGACGAAAGAGATAAATTTGACGGTATTTCGGATGAATACTCCCACCTTTACCTCGCCGTTTCGGGGGTTTTAAGGGCAGTTATATGCATTGCCGACCCGCTGCGCCCCGAGGCTGCCGCCGTTGTTTCGGCGCTGCATAAGGCGGGCATTAACAAGGTTGTAATGATGACGGGCGATAACGAAAAAACCGCCGCCGCAGTGGCGCGCGCCGTGGGTGTGGATGAATACCGCGCCGAGGTTTTGCCCGAAGATAAGGCGGAGTTTATCCGCCGCGAAAAGGCGGCGGGGCACACCGTTATTATGATAGGCGACGGCGTAAACGATACTCCCGCGCTTTCCGAGGCGGATGTGGGCATAGCCATAAATACGGGCGCCGCAATCGCCAAGGAAATTTCGGATATAACCGTTTCTTCAAACGATTTGTTCAAGCTTTTAAAGCTGCGCGAAATTTCGGCGGCGCTTATGTCCCGCATAAACAGAAACTACCGCTTTATTGTCGGGTTTAATTTTCTGCTTATAGTTTGCGGCGTTACGGGTGTAATTCAGCCTACAACCTCGGCGCTGCTGCACAATATGTCAACACTTGGCATAAGCATAAAAAGCATGACCGACCTGTTGCCCGAGGAAAACGGCAAAAATTAAAATAATTTTGCGGGCTGCCGATAAATTCTATCGGCAGCCCGTTATTATTACCGTAAGACCTTTATTTTCCCCTGTTTTTCAATCTGTAATCGAAGATTAATTAATTTGTTCAAAGGTGATTGCCTCGGTCAGTCTCTTTTTCGTATTAAGCGTAGGGTCGTTTATTATAAGTCTTCGCAAGGCTTCAAGTGTATCCCCCACTTCCCTGCCGCTTATGCCGAGCTTTTTAAGGTCTTCGCCCCGTATTTTAAGGTCGGAGATTTTATAAGGCTCGGCGTTTTTTATTATTTCCGATAGCATATTTCGCGCGTTTTCGCAGTTTTCACCGTAAGCCTCCTTATAATCGAAATAATTTTCGACCGATAGGGGCGAGGTTAAATAAAGCATTTCCTTAATTTCGGCTTTCGTGCTCGGAAACGGCATATTAAGAAGTGTAAGCATATCCCGCGCGGATTTTTTGGTTTTGTTCGGCACTCTCAAAAAGTCCAGCGCGGCTGTAACCTCCGCCCCGCCCGAATAAAGAAAGGCAAAGAGTTTTGTGTCAGCCGAACCTAAAAGCGGCAATGTGCCGTAATCGGGGGCAGTATTAAGCCCTAAAAAGCCAAGCCCGCCAATATCGGTCAGCGGTTTTAATGCGGCGGGGTTTTTGCCGCAAACGGTCTTTAAAAGCTCGGAATAAATTCGCTCGGCGCTCACGTTTTTTAGCGTGGGGGCGTACTCCAAGGCTGCTTTAAGGGTGCTTTCTTCAATATCAAACCCCAAAACCGAGGAAAAGCGGAAAAGCCGCAAAATTCTCAGCGCGTCCTCGCAAAATCTGCGCTCCGGCTCGCCCACTGCGCGAAGAATACGGTTCTTTATATCTTCTTTTCCGCCGAAAAAGTCCTTTAAGCCGTCCTTTTTATTATATGCCATTGCGTTTACGGTAAAATCGCGGCGGGCAAGGTCCTCGCGCAGGCTTTTTACGAAAATTACGCTGTCGGGGCGGCGGTGGTCGCGGTATTCGCCGTCGGTTCGGTAGGTAGTAACCTCGTTCGGCACACCGTTTATAATAACCGTAACCGTGCCGTGCTTTATGCCCGTGGGCACGGTTTTTTCAAATAGCGATATAACCGTTTCGGGCTCGGCTGAGGTGGTAATGTCAAAATCGTGCGGGGTATCGCCGTTCAGCATATCGCGCACGCAGCCGCCCACAGCATACGCCTCATAGCCGTTTTTTTGCAAGGTTTCAATAATATATTCGGTGTCGCTAGGTAAAAATAGCATAATTTTTATTTTCCTTTCAAAAAAGGGTTTATTTTTTTGCCGTTTAGCAATATAATAGTAAGTAATAATGTTTTTAAGGAGACCGATTATGAAACAGCTTCGCGATGAGGATAAAATCATAACACAGGTAAAGCATATTCATATGATAGGCATAGGCGGCAGCGGAATGTGCCCGCTTGCCGAAATACTGCACGGTAAGGGGTACATCCTTACGGGGTCGGATAATAACGAAAGCGACCCGTTAGCAAGAATTAAAAACCTCGGCATAAAGGTTTATATGGGGCACAGGGCTGAAAACATAAAGGGAGCGGAGCTTGTGGTGTACTCTGCGGCAATAGCAGCCGATAACCCCGAGCTTAAAGCTGCGCGCGAGCAGGGCATACCCACAATGGAGCGCTCGCATATGTTAGGCGCTTTGACCCGTCACTTTGATAATGTTATAGGCGTATGCGGCACGCACGGCAAAACCACCGTTACCTCTATGATAACACAAATTTTAATTTTAAACAAGATGGATCCTACCGCGGTTATAGGCGGAAAGCTGCCGCTTATAAATTCAAACGGTATTTCGGGCAAATCGGAAACAATGGTTTGCGAGTCCTGCGAGTTTGTTGATACCTTTTTGCAGCTCTCGCCCGATATTGCGGTGCTGCTTAATATTGATAACGACCACCTCGATTATTTCAAGACTATGGAGAATATGACCCTCTCTTTCCACAAGTTTTTGAAAATGGCAAAAACGGCGTATATAAACGGGGACGACAGCCGCGTTTTAACCGCCGCAAAGGATATTGAGGCGGATATTATTACCTTCGGCTTCGGCGCAGATAATTTTTACCGTGCCGAAAATATAGAAAGCCGCAAGCGCGGTTTCGCGTTTGACGTGATAAAGAATAATGAGAAGATAATAAATATTGAAATGCATATACCGGGTAAGCACAATGTTTTAAACGGGCTTGCCGCGTTTGCCGTGTGCTTTGATATGGGCGTTTCGGCAAACGGAATTAAGAGCGCAATTGAAAAATTTACGGGCGCGGGCAGACGTTTTGAATTTTTGGGCGAGTACGACGGCTTTATGCTGGCGGACGATTACGCCCACCACCCGACCGAAATTAAAGCCACCCTTTCCGCCGCAAAGGAGCTTGACTACAATAACGTTATAGCGGTATTTCAGCCTTTTACCTTTTCGCGCACCGCGCTTTTAAAGGACGATTTTATAAAGGCGCTCTCTATTGCCGATAAGGTAATATTAACCCCGATTATGGGTTCGCGCGAGAAAAACACCTACGGCATTAAAAGTGAGGATTTAGCGGCAGGGCTACACGATGTCTGCGTAGTGGACGGGTTTGAAAATATAGCCGATAAAATTGAAGAAATTGCCCGCCCGGGGGACCTGGTTATTACAATGGGCGGCGGCGATATTTACAAGGCGGCGCACATTATACAAGGCAGGCACGCCGAATGACCGAAAAGCTATACGATAAGGACTCTCATTTAAAGGAATTTACTGGTACGGTATTATCCTGCGAAAAAACGGGGGAAAAATATGCCGTAGCTTTAAACCGAACCGCGTTTTTCCCCGAGGGCGGCGGTCAGCAGAGCGACCGCGGATATATAGGCGACGCGTATATAGCGGACGTGCAGATAAAAAACGGCGAAATACTGCACTTTGCCGATAAGCCGCTGAGTGTGGGACAAGCATATGACTGTAAGCTGGATTTTGATTTTCGCTTTCGCAATATGCAGAACCACTCGGGCGAGCATATAATTTCGGGAATTGTGCACCGCATTTACGGCTTTAATAACGTCGGCTTTCATTTGGGAGCGGAAATGACAATGGACTTTGACGGCGAGCTTACAAGACGTCAGCTTGACGAAATTGAAGAACTTGCAAACAAAGCGGTGTATGAAAACCTGCCTGTAAAAGCCTACTACCCGACCGACGAAGAGCTTAAAAGCCTTGATTACAGAAGCAAGCTGGATTTAAAGGAAAACGTGCGCATAGTGGAAATAAAGGGCGTGGACGTTTGCGCCTGCTGCGCGCCGCACGTTAAGGCAACGGGCGAAATAGGCGTTATAAAAATTCTTGATTTTGAAAAATACAAGGGCGGCGTAAGGCTGCTTGTAAAGTGCGGGGCGGACGCGCTGCGCGATTACCGCGAAAAGTACAAAAATGTGCTGGAAATATCAAATTTGCTCTCTGCCAAGCAGCCCACGGTATCATCGGCGGTTGTGCGGCTGAACGGGCAGTTATCAGCCGAAAAAGCGGCGGCAGCCGCGCTTAAAAAGCGCCTTATTGCCGAAAAGGCGGCGGGCTTTGCACCCGATACCGATAAAACCGCCGTTTTTGAAAACGGGCTTGATATTAAGGAGCTGCAATTATTAGCCGATGCGCTGTGCCAAAAGGCGGGCGGCATACGCGGCGCTTTTTCGGGAGCGGGCGGCAGCTTTGCCTTTGCAATATGCGGCGGAGAAACCGCGCTCGGGGAATTTTTTGCGAAATTCAAAGCCGCGTTTAATACCCGCGGCGGCGGCAGAAACGGCATAAGGCAGGGCACTGTGTGCGCCGAGCGGGCGGAAATTGAAGGGCTTTTCAAAGAATAAAAATAAGGGTGATGTTTAAATGGCAAAAACACGAACAAAAAGACAGCAGGCGATTGTAAAACGGCGAATTTTTTTAACCTGCTGCGCGGCGGTGCTGCTGGCGGTAGCGGCGCTTGTGGCGTTTTCGGTAAACGCGGTTTTAAAATCGGGCGATAAAAAGAAGCCCGAAAATTCGCAGAGCACCGATTCTTCAAAGGTAGAAAGTGTTGTAATACCCGAAACCGCCGCGCGGGTAATATCAACAGGTGATATTATGGCGCACTCCACCCAGATAGACGGGGCGAGAACACAATCGGGCGAGTACGATTTCAGCCCCTATTTCAAGCATTTATCGCAGTACTTTAAGGCGGCGGATCTTGCCGTTGCAAACCTTGAGGTTACATTCGGCGGCACAGAATCGGGTAAATACAGCGGTTATCCCGCTTTCAACACGCCCGACAGCCTTGCCGATACCATAAAGGATTCGGGGCTTAATTTCCTTGTGACCTCGAACAATCACTCCTACGATACGGGGCTTTTCGGGCTTAAGCGCACGGCGCAGGTCTTAAAGCAAAAGGGAATTGAGTTTATAGGCACAAAAGAGGTTGAAACCGACCCCGCTTATGCCGTAAAAGAGATAAACAACATAAAAATAGGGCTTGCTGATTACACCTACGAAACCTCGGGGCAGACCCCCGGCAGGAAATACCTCAATGGTGCTATTATCGCGCAAGAGGCTAATAACCTTATAAACAGCTTTTCATACGACAGAATAGACGAATTTTACACCGAGGCTGAAAAGGTGATAGGTGAAATGAAGGCGCAGGGCGCCGAATTTATTGTGTTTTATATGCACTGGGGCAACGAGTACCAGACAAGCCCCAACACATGGCAAAAAACTATAGCGCAAAAGCTTTCAAACCTGGGCGTTAATATGATAATAGGCAGTCACCCGCACGTTATTCAGCCGGTGGAGCTTATACACCCCGAGGGCGGCGAGGGCTACACGATATGCCTTTATTCAACCGGAAACTGCATTTCAAACCAGCGTCAGGAAATAATGGACAGCTGCCCCTCGGGTCACACAGAGGACGGCTTGCTGTTTGATTTCACCCTTAAAAAGAATAAGGACGGCGTGGCTCTTTCAGACCTGAAAATTGTGCCGACCTGGGTGAACAGATATAAGGAAACGGGTCATAACGGATTTTTATATACCATATATCCGCTTGAAAACGCAAACGACGGCGCGGCGAAATTCGGGCTTTCGGGCACCGCGGCGACGAAATCGGCTAAATCCTACGAGAGAACCAAGGCTATTGTGGCGGCGGGGCTCACGCAGTGCCAGCAGCAGATAGGCTGCAATATTACTTTTCAGTAAAGGAACTGATAAAAAATGATAGACGAACAGGTTAGAAAATTAGTTTGCTACGGGCTTGAAAGGGGGCTTTTCACAGAGCGTGACGAGATATACGTTACCAACCGTATTCTTGAAATTTTGCAGCTTGACGAATATAACTGCGATACCGCTTTTTCGGCTGTTGACCTTGAAGAAACGCTGAAAGCGCTGCTTGATTACGCCGCCGAAAAGGGACTGACGGAAAACGACACCACCCACCGCGATTTATTTGATACAAAGCTAATGGGGGCTTTAATGCCGAGGCCGAGCGAGGTTACGAATAAATTTAAGGAGCTTTACGCTATATCCCCCAAGGCCGCTACCGATTACTTTTATACCTTGAGTCAGGACAGCGACTACATACGCCGCTACCGCGTGGCAAAGGATATTAAGTGGCTGACCGCAACGCCCTACGGCGAGCTTGAAATTACCATAAACCTTTCAAAGCCCGAAAAAGACCCGAAAGCGATAGCCGCCGCCAAAAACGCACCGCAGGCGGGCTACCCCAAATGTATGCTCTGCCGCGAGTGCGAGGGGTACGCGGGCAGAATAAACTTTCCCGCAAGGCAGAACCACCGCGTTATACCCATTACGATAAACGGCAGCGACTGGTGCTTACAGTATTCGCCCTATGTTTACTATAACGAGCACTGCATTGTATTTAACGCAAAGCACACGCCTATGGCTATAAACCGCGCGTCGTTTAAAAAGCTGCTCGATTTTGTAACGCAGTTCCCGCATTATTTCGTAGGCTCAAATGCCGACCTGCCTATTGTGGGCGGCTCGATTTTAAGTCACGACCATTTCCAAGGCGGCAACCACACCTTTGCAATGGCGAAAGCGCCGATTGAGACCGAGCTGCATTTTGACGGCTTTTCGGATATTGAGGCGGGTATTGTTAAGTGGCCTATGTCGGTAATACGCCTGCGCTCGGAAAATACCGAAAGGTTAGTTGAGCTTGCCGATAAAATACTTACCTGCTGGCGCGGATATTCCGACCCCGACGCCTTTATATTTGCCGAAACCGACGGCACGCCCCACAACACAATAACCCCGATAGCAAGAAAGGCAAACGGCAAGTTTGAGCTTGATTTGGTGCTGCGCAACAATATTACAACGGCTGAGCACCCGCTCGGCGTTTTCCATCCGCACGCGGAGCTGCACCACATTAAAAAGGAAAATATAGGTCTTATTGAGGTTATGGGGCTGGCGGTGCTGCCCGCGCGCCTTAAAAACGAAATGGCGCTGCTTGAAAGGGCAATGCTCGAAAATAAAAATATACGGGAAGACAAGGCGCTTGCAAAGCACGCGGACTGGGCAGACGAGATATGCCGAAAATACGGCGAGCTGAACGACAGCAATATCAGCGGAATAATAAGGGACGAAATAGGTCTTGTATTCTCGCGCGTGCTTGAGCACGCCGGCGTTTTCAAGCGCACGGATGAAGGCAGAGACGCATTTTTGAAATTCGCCGCGGGAGTAAATAAATGTTCATAACCGTTTTCACCCAGGTGTCCGTTTTAATGCTTATGATAGCGGTGGGCTTTATTGCGGCAAAGGCGGGAATTATGACCGAGGCGGGAGCCGCCTGCTGCACCGATATTGCGCTTATAATTGCAACGCCCTGCGTTATTATAAAATCGCTTATGCGCAAGTTTGACGCGGCGGTTATGAAATCGCTGCTGCTTGCTGTTGCTTTAACCCTTTTGGTGCAGGTGCTTATGATTACCCTCGGCACGCTGCTTCTACGCTCAAAGGATTTAAAACGGCAGAGAACCCTGCGCTTCGGCTCGATTTTCGCAAACTGCGGGTTTATGTCTTTACCCTTACAGGAGGTAATGCTTGGGGATGACGGCACGCTTTACGGCTCTGCCTATGTTATAATGTTCAACCTTGTGGTGTGGAGCTACGGCGTTTACCTTATAAGCGGCGACAAGCGCTACATACAGCCGAAAAAGCTTTTTGTAAACCCCGGTATTGCGGGGCTGCTTATAGGGCTTATAATTTTCGTGTTTTCCGTTCCGGTGCCGCGGGTGCTTTCATCTACCGTAAATTACCTTGCGGCAATATACACCCCGCTGCCCATGCTTATAATCGGCTATCATTTAAGCAAAACAAACGTGCTTAAAGCCTTTAAGGATTTTCAGTGCATAATTGCCGTTTTATTAAGGCTTATTGTTTATCCGCTGGTGTCTCTCGGGGTTTTGTACCTTTTGGGGGTGCGCGGCACGCTGCTCGTCTCTGTAATAATATCGTTAAGCGCGCCGGTTGCGGCAGTCACAACGATGTTTTCTTCAAAATTCGGCGGGGGCGATACTGCGCTTTCGGTCGATATGGTATCGCTCAGCACGGTTTTATCAATTATTACAATGCCGGCGGTTATAACACTGGCGCAGATTTTGGCGTAGCAATTGCAATTATTCACAATTTGTTTAATAATTTTGTAAATTTGTTTGGTATTATGGTTTAGAACCAAATTTTATGCTTGGAGGAATATAAATGATCGAAGTAACCGGACTCAGCAAAAGGTACGGTACTTATCTCGCTGTTAAGGATGTAAGTTTCAGCATCGAAAAGGGCGAGGTTATCGGCTTTTTGGGTCCAAACGGAGCGGGTAAGTCCACAATAATGAATATACTTACCGGCTATCTTTCACTTACACAGGGCAAGGTGGAAATTGACGGCTACGATATTGCCGAATACCCCGAGGACGCAAAGCGCAGAATAGGCTATCTGCCTGAGATACCGCCGCTTTATACCGATATGAAGGTGCGCGAGTATTTAAACTTTATTTATGACCTTAAAAAGGTTAAATTCCCGAAAAAACCGCATATTGACGAGATTTTAAGACTTGTTAAGATAGACAATGTGCAAAACCGTCTTATAAAGAACCTGTCAAAAGGCTATCGCCAGCGTGTAGGCTTTGCCCAGGCGCTTATAGGCAACCCCGACGTACTTATTCTCGATGAACCTACCGTCGGTCTTGACCCCAAGCAGATAATCGAGATAAGAAACCTTATAGCACGTCTCGGTAAAAACCACACGATTATTCTGTCATCGCACATACTTTCCGAAATTCAGGCGGTGTGCAAGCGTGTAATAATTATAAACAAGGGGCAGATAATTGCCGACGATACGCCCGAAAACCTTTCAAACAAGCTATCGAGCGACCACTCCCTTATTGCGCGCATAGTTGCTGGCGAGCAGGAAATGATTGACGCGTTAAGCACGGTCAAAGGCGTAAAATCGGTTACATCCCTCGGCAGAAAAGAAGACGGCTCTTTCGATTTCCTTATAGAGCCGGAGCATGGTGCGGATGTGCGCGCCGAGGTATTTAAGCGCATAGTATCCCGCGGGAAGACACTTTTATCGCTTACCAGCAACAAGGTGTCACTCGAACAGATATTCCTGCGGCTTACAGAGGCTGCCGATAACGACGAGGCAAAGCGTATGCTCGGAATAACCGAAAAAACGGAAACGGCGGAAAAACCGAGCGTTGAAATAGCGGATGACGGCAGCGTTACCGTGAAGACAGAGCAGGCAGAGGAGGCAGAGCAATGAGCGCGGTATTTAAAAGAGAATTCAGGGCGTATTTCACAACGCCCATAGGCTTTATTGTTATAGCGGCGTTTTACTTCTTTTTGGGGCTGTATTTTTCAATGATATACGGCTACGGCAGCCCCGACACCGCAATGGTAATCGTTGCAATGTCCACCGTTATTGTTTTCACCATGCCGGTGCTTACAATGCGCCTTATGAGCGAGGACAGGCGGCAAAAGGTTGATCAGGCGCTGCTTACGGCGCCGGTAAGCCTTACATCCATTGTGCTGGGCAAATTTTTCGCGGCGCTTGCGGTTTTCGCAATCGGCTTTGCGCCCACGGTTATTTTTGAAATAATCGTAGCTTCATATGTCAGCGTAAACATTATGTCGTATATATACGCGCTTTTCGGTATGCTGCTGCTGGGCAGCGCGCTGATTGCAATAGGTATGTTTATATCATCGCTTACCGAAAGTCCGGTAATTTCCGCTATACTCACCCTTGTAATCAATATACTTGTGCTTTATATGTCCAACTTTGCAAGTATGATAAAGGTTTCATGGATAGCTACGGTAGTGGAAAAAGCGGCGTTTATAAGCGCCTTTGAAAATTTCGGCGAAAATATACTGTCTGTTGCGGATATTCTCTACTTTGTAAGCATAAGCGCGGCGTTTTTGTTCCTGTGCATCCGCTCGCTTGATAAGAGAAGATGGGCTTAAAGGAGGGTGAGCAAAATGGAAGAAAATAAGAATTTAACTCCCGAAACGGAAAACGCGGAAGAAACCGCTGCGGAGAATACACCCGCCGAGGAGACCGCCGCAGAGCAGACCGGTGATAAAAAAGAAAAGAAAGCCAAAAAAGAAAAAAAGGCGAAAAAGCCTAAAAAGCTTAAAAACCAGGCACTTTTGCGCAGGGGCGGCTATTCCGTTGCAATAACCGCCGCGGTGCTTGCGGGGCTTATTGTGCTGAACGTATTGGTAAACGCGCTTTCAAACCGCTTTGTTTTGGAATTTGATATGTCCACCGAAAAGGAAAACTCAATGAGTGCCGACAATATCAAATATTTAAAGGACCTTGACAAGGAGGTAAATATAACCGTTTGTGCCGAAAAGGACGGATATACCGGCGGCTATATGAACTATTACGCGCAGAACCTTTACGGTGTATCATCAGACGCATCTAAGTATTTTGAGCAGACCTTAAAGCTTCTTGATAAATACCCGGCGTATAACAACAAGATTACCTTGAAATATGTTGATACTCAAGGCTCGGAATTTACCGAGATTTCGCAGAAATATTCCAACGAAAAGTTAGCCTACGGCGATATAATTGTTTCCGCTAAAGGCTCGGATAATAACGAACGCTACAAGGTTTTGGGCTTTAAGGACGTTTATCAGCTCTCAGAGGACAGCACCTACGCCGCTTACGGCTACAGCCAGTCAACCGTGAGCGGAAACAGCGTTGAAACCGCGGTTACAAGCGCCATTGCGTATGTTACAAGCAGCAAAACAAAGAAGGTTGCGCTGCTCACAGGTCACTCCAAGACCGACTACACAGCCGATTATCAGAAGCTTTTAAAGGCTAATAACTATGAAATAGAAACTATTTCGGATAATATCGTGGGTAAAATATCGTCTGATTTTGACGCGGTTATAATCGCAGGACCCACCACCGATTTTATAGGCAGCGAGCTTGATAATCTTTCCGACTTCCTCGATAACGACGGAAAGCTCGGCAAGGGTCTGCTGTTCTTTGCGGACGCATCGGCGCCTTACCTTACCAATCTTTACGATTTCCTGAGCCAGTGGGGTATTGCAATAGAGGAAGGTATACTGTTTGAAACCAATTCAAACAACCATATTCCCGATGACCCCATGACTATGGGAATTTATCCCACAAGCAGCGATGAGAGCCTTACAAGCGGTATGCAGCTTTGCATTACGGGCTACAATGTTCCTATGTCAGCCGCGTTTGAAAGCGAAAACAGCATAACCGTAACCTCGCTTATGAGCTCGCTTAAATCGGTTGTGGCAGCCCCCGTGGGCACTGCTGCAAACTGGAACGGAGCGGATAACTACACCAAGAAAAGCTTTCCTGCGGTGCTTCAGGCGGCGCAATCTGAATATGACGACGACAATAAGCAGATAACAAGCTATGTTTTCGCGTTTGACAGCGTGCAGTTTATTCAGTCGGAATACAACGAGCAGTCGTCGGTTTCCAATAAAAACCTGACCCTTGCCTGCGCGGAGCGTGCGGTGGGCGCTGAGGATACGGGTATATCCTTTGTTTCAAAGACGATAACCAACGAAAGCTTTGCGGATTCCGTAAGCGAAAGTTCTGCCGGAATTATAAGAATTATATTTATGGGATTGCTTCCCATAGCGTGCATTGCCGCGGGTATTTATATCTTTATCAGGAGAAAGAATGCGTAATGAGTGACCTTCCCGAAAAGGATAATAATTTAAACGAAAATACAGAAAATATTGATGTGGGAGAGGACGGTGCCTCCACCGTCTTCTCCGACCCCGTCGACCACAAAAAGACCGCCGTCAAAAAAAAGCGCTCGCTTTTACCCATAATTATTTCGGCTGTACTGGCTGTGGCAATTCTTGCGGGCGGCACGGTTGCCGTAATAAAACTTATCCCCGAGCGTGAGGACGATACCTCCACCCCCTCAATTGAGGAAATTAAGGTTCTCGATAAAAGCTCGGACGATTTTAAAACCGTTACCGTTACAAATAAAAACGGCGCATTTAAACTTTATTCAGAGGAGGAAAAGGACGAAAGCTCCACTTCTTCTGACACTTCAAGCAGTACCGTTAAAACAGTATGGTATCTTGACGGCTATGCAAAGGACGTTATAAATTCCTCGTCTGTTTCAAGCATTGTAAGCTCTGTCGCAAGCGTTACCGCTTCAAGAGAGGTTACTGCTAAATCCGCCGCCGAGTGCGGGCTTGAAAAACCGACGGTTAAGGCGGACGTTGTAACAAAGGACGGCGCGGAGTTTTCGCTCCTTATAGGCGGAGAATCGCCCGACGGCACGGGAATATATATCAAGCTTTCAACCGATGAAAAGATATATATTAACGACAGCTCGATTGATTCGTCGCTTGATTTTGACGCTTTAAGCCTTGCCGCAACCGATTCTATTGCGGGTGTGCCCACTTCCGATTTATCATCAGATTATAAGGATGACAACGGCGACCTTTCATCTTTCGATTCAATAACCCTTACGGGCTCTAATTTCCCCGAAAAGCTGGTAATAGCGCCGAACACCGATAAAAACCTTTCAACCTATGCGGCGTTTATGACCACCTCGCCCACAAAGCGCATTGCCGATAATGTGGACGGTATTTTCGGGTTTTTCAAAAGCGGCGTTTCAGTCAGCGGAGCATATTCGTTTGATACTTCCGCAGCTTCTCGTAAAAAGCTGGGGCTTGATAACCCCGAGCTTACCGCCGAAATTAAGGTAGGCTCTGTAAATCAAACCTACAGCTTTAAAAAGCAGGAGGACGGGGCCTATGCCGTTTGGTACGAGGGCGCAAAGCTTATTAAAAAGGTTGAAGCGTCAAGTCTCAGCTTTATTGACTATAAGGTCAATAATTACTACGCCTCGTGGGTCTGCCTGCAATCTATCAATGAACTTTCAAATTTCACTATCAAAACTCCTGAAAAGACTTATAGCTTTGATATAGTTTATGATGACGCTGAGGACGCGGAGGAAACCTACGTTATAACCTATGAGGGCAAAAAGCTCACCGCCGAAAACTTCCAGAGCTTTTATCAGGAATGTATTTCCCTTTCCTGCTCCGATTTCACGGTGGATAAGGTGAGCGGCGAACCCGCTATGACAATTGTTTTCACCTATTCCGATACCTCGCGCGCCAAAACCAATGTTAAGTTTATAAAGTCGGGCGCGGCTAAATACCAGTACAGCATTGACGGCATTGAAATGGGCAAAATAAATTCCTCGGCGCTTAATAAAATCTTAAAGCACGTGGAAAAGGTTGCAAAGGACGAAAGCATAAAATAAGCACCCATAGGCTCCCTTCTTTTCGGCTCTGCCGAAACAGAGGGGAGCTGTCGAGTGAAACGAGACTGAGGGGTATTTTCTAAAATCTATCGTCTAATATCTAATGTCTGACACAAGCGAGGCAGTTATTGTCTGCCAAGCATAAAATAACTTGACAAACGTGCGCTTATAGTATAAAATAGATAAGCAGTAAGGGCTGTGTTTTCCAAACGGAAAACGCAGCCTGATTTTCTGCGTAATGAAATTAAAAGGATGAGCTTATTATGTCTAACGCTAAATATGATGTTGCGATTATCGGCGGCGGTATAGGCGGCCTTATGGCGGCTTACAGGCTTTGCCGCAATATACCGAATGTTAAAATAGTAATAACCGAGCGCGGCAATACCCTTGAAAACAGGCACTGCCCCGCAGGAAAAAATAACACCTGCGTTCACTGCAAGCATTGCTCTATAACCAGCGGCTATGCGGGCGCGGGCGCATTTTCGGACGGTAAGTTCAACCTCGGCACCGCCTACGGCGGCACGCTGGGCGAAGAATTGGGCGATGATACCGCGAATAAATATATTGATGAGGTTGATAAGATCCTCAATGAATACTGCACCTCGGGCGAGCCTACAGTTTATAAATCAAACGAGAGCCTGAAACTTAAATGTCTGCAAAACAATTTAAGACTGCTTGATATGAACGTTAAGCACCTGGGAACGGATAAAAACTACCTCACCATGCAAAACCTCATACACGCGCTGGCTGACGACGGGGTTGAAATGCTCGCCTTTTACGATTGCGAAAGGGTCGAAAAGCATGACGGCGGCTACACCCTTTACTACACCAACGGTGAGAAAATTGACGCCGAAAAGGTGATAATAGCCACAGGTCGCGGCGGCGCTAACTTTGTTGCCGATTTCTGCCGTTCGTTCGGCGTTAAAATGCGCTCGAATTATGTTGATATAGGCGTTCGCGTTGAAATGAAGGATATTATCTGGCGCGAATTTTCCGACCGTATTTACGAGCCGAAAATTCTTTACAGAACCAAGACATTTGAGGACCGCTGCAGAATGTTCTGCTTTAATAAGGGCGGGCTTGTTTCGGCTGAGAATAACCACGGAATTATAACCGCGAACGGTCACTCCTTTGCCGACCCCGCGAAGAAAACGGATAACTGCAACTTCGCCATTCTTTCAAGCATACGCTTTACAGAGCCGTTTGACCAGCCTACCGAGTACGCCGAGAGCATTTCGCGCCTTGCCAATATGATAGGCAAGGGTAACGTGCTTGTTCAGCGTTTCGGCGACCTTGTACGCGGCAGGCGCACCAACGATCACAGGCTCGGTCAGAACACCGTTATACCCACACTGAGAGCCACCTCGGGCGATATATCGCTTGTGCTGCCGCACCGTATTCTTACCAACATTATAGAAACTATCTACGCGCTTGATAAGGTAGCCCCCGGCACCGCTAACGACGATACGCTGCTTTACGGCTGCGAAAGCAAGTATTACTCAATTCGCCCGGTATTTATGAATGAAAAGTTTGAGCTTACCGATAATGTATATATAATAGGCGACGGCAGCGGTATCTGCCGCGGCTTATCGCAGTCGGGCGCTATGGGTATTTACGTTGCCGACTGCATTTCGGGCAAAAACTGATTTTTTGTAACCCTTTTTTACCGCTTTTTCGTTATTTATATGGAGGGACGCGGTTATGAAGTTAAAATCAAGGAATATTTTATGCCTTTTGGCGGTAGCGGCTTTGCTGCTTTCCGTTTGCGGCTGTAAAAAGAAGGCTGCCGAAAGCTCGTCTGCCGCACCTGCGCCGACGGTAAAAGCGCTTACCGCGGACGATAAGCAAGACCCCGAAAACACCGATATTACCGATGAAAAGGGTGCGAAAGCAGATGCTGAAAGCCTTACCGTTAAAGAGGGTATGGCAAACGGCATAGACGTTTCAAAATGGCAGGGCAAAATAGACTGGACCGCCGTTAAAAAAAGCGGCATGGATTTTGCGATTATAAGAATAGGCTTTCGCGGAGAAAACGGAACGATTTATAAGGACTCTGCCGCCGATTATAACCTGCAGCAGGCTGAAAAGGCAGGCGTGCTTTGCGGGGTCTATTTCTTTTCAACCGCGCTTTCCGAAAAAGAGGCGGAGGAAGAAGCGGATTTCACCGCCGCCGCTGTTGCGGGCTATTCGATTTCTTACCCCGTGGTATACGATTGCGAGGGCTTCAGAGATTCGAACAGCCGAATGTACGGCGTTACCAATGCACAGCGCACAAATAACGCCCTTGCTTTTCTTAACCGCATTAAAGCAAAGGGCTATGAGGGTATGCTGTATTCCGCTGTAAAGGAGCTGTCAGGCTCCGCTTACTGGGATACCGCAAGGCTTGAAAATGCCTTTTCCGTTTGGGTAGCGCGCTACCCGGCAGAGCCGTACCCCAAAACCGCCCACCCCGATTATTCGGGCAAGTACGATATGTGGCAATACACCGATAACGGCACGGTTGCGGGAATTGAAGGCAATGTGGATATGTCGGTAGCGTATTTTACAAGGCAAAAGGCAGAGCCTAAAAATAAATCGGCAAGACCCGGTACCGCCGCCGCGCCGAGCAAGGAAGATGGAATTTATACCGCCGCAAACGATAAGGTTACCCCTAAAATTGAGGTAAATCTGCGCACCGCCGCCACCACAAAAAGCGACGTTGCCGCAAATATTAAAAACGGAACGGTTTTAAACCGCACGGGCATAGGTTCAAACGGTTGGTCTAAAATAAATTACAACGGCAAAACGGTTTATGCCATAACAAGCTATTTAACCACAGATTTAAGCGCAAAAGCGCCTGAAAGTAAGCCCGACGACGGCTTTACCGCCGCTGCGGGAAAGGTTACGGCTAAGGACGAAACAAACCTGCGCGCCGAGCCTTCGACCGACGGAAAGCTGATAGCCACCATTAAAAACGGCGAGTTTGTGGAAAAAACGGGCGAAAGCCCCAAGGGTTGGACAAGGCTTTTATATAACGGACAAACGGTGTACGCAAAAACAAGCCTGCTTACAACCGAGGTTAAAAAGCCTGCGGCAAGCAGCGAAACACCGAGCGCGGCGGATGAATTTGTTGCCGCAACAGGCAAAGTTACCGCAAAGGATATTGTCAACCTGCGTTCCTCGCCGAACGGTAAGGAGGATAATGTGGTTTGTCAGCTAAAAAAAGGCGAATTTGCCGAGCGCCTTGCAACCAACGGCGGCAAAGGCTGGACTCGCCTTTCCTACAACGGGCAAACGCTTTATGCCGTTTCGAGTATGCTTATTACCGAGGAAGAATATAATAAACAGAACAGCTGAAAATATTTGCAAAGAGCCCCTTTTTGACCGTCGGTGCGGTCGGAAAGGGGCGTTTATGAAAGAGGTAAATTAATGAAAAGGAAGTATACGGCGCTTATTTTGTGCGCGGCGCTTATTTGTATATCGCTTTCCGCCTGTTTCGGCGAAAGCACCGCAACGGTAAAAAACGCAAGTTTCAGCCTAAAAGCCGAAACGGAAACCGCCTCGGCAGAGCTGAACGGCGATTACGCGAAAATTGATTTAATAAACCCGGGGCTTGACGCGGCGGACATTACGGCGGTTATTTATTCCCTTACAGAAAAAAAGGAAACCGCAAGAGTGAACCTCGGCAGCGGAGCTTTCAGCACGGGAAATATTAAAAACGGTTTTTTCGCGGTGGATGAGACAAAGAAAACCGTTCGTTTTTTCGATTTTTTAGGCACCGAAACCTATAACTCGGAAATTAAAACCGACGCGGATTTTTTCGTGACCTCATACGTCAGCTACGACGGAAAATATTTAATGTACGCGTTGCCCGAAAGCTGTGAAATATACCTTTATGAATTATCGAACGGTAAGAAATACGTTACGGGTAAATTTACCGACAGCGCCGAATCCGCAGGCTACAGCAACGGGAATTTTTACATACGCTCGGGGAGCAGCTGTATGCTTTCGGTAAATACCCGAAAAAAACAGCTTATAACCGCATTCGACTCTACTGATATAAGCCTTGCCACCCAAAACGGCGGTGTTGGCTGCGGCACGGGCAGAGAGCTTTTGTATATTGACGGAAAGCACGCCGACAAAACCGAGAAAATATATCGCCGCAACATAAACGAAACGGTGGTAAACGTTATTCCGAACGGGATTGTAACCTACCTTTCGGCAAGCGATACCGACATTCTGCGTATATACGGTGCGCGAGATAACGCCTTTCGCGAAATAAGAACAAGCGGCAATTTTTTAAACTGTGCGGGCGACGAAAACGACAGAATTATTGTAACCGAAAAGGGCGAGGAAGATTTTAACTTCGGGATATATGATATTAACGGTATTGAAAAACAGTCGGTCAAGGGCAAGACGAAGACTGAAACCGAAGCAAACGGCGAAACGCCCGAAAAGACGGAAACGCATATTATAAAAAATGTGCCGACGTTTTCCCAAATGCCCGAATATCCCACCGGTTGCGAGACGGTCAGCGCGATAATGGCGCTGAGATATGCGGGATATAATATAACGGCGGTGCAGTTTATCGATAATTATCTGCCACAAAGCGACGGCTTTAATGAAAAAGACGGGGTGCGTTACGGTCCCGACCCCGAAAAAACATTTATAGGCTCGCCGCGCTCCGAGGGCGGCTACGGCTGTTTTGCACCGGTTATTGAAAAAGCGCTGACAGATTATCTCGGAAAGAGTAAAGCGGTTATTAACGCCACCGATATGACGTTGACCGAGCTTTGCGAAAGCTATATTTCAAACGGTATGCCGGTAATAACCTGGGTAACAATTTCAATGCTTGATACCTACCCGGCTGAAAAGTGGAAGCTTGAAAACGGAAAGGATTTTTACTGGCCCGCAAACGAGCACTGTATGCTGCTCATAGGCTACGACAGCGAAAGCTGCTATTTTAACGACCCCTATGTCGGAAAGACGGTAAAATACCCAAAGGCGCTTGCCGAAAGCAGGTATAATAAGCTCGGAAAACAGGCAGTGGTAATCACAGATAAAATTAATTAGAAATGTTTTGTGAAAAAACACAAGGCTTATTTGTAGAAATACAGCAGTCTTTTTTTGTCAGTTTTCACAATTTACCAAAAATTACAGAAAATTTTAATTTTTTTCTTGACTTTTGGGGAATAATAGGTTATTATATTAGCAAGTAATACTATGTCGGTGCAGTAATGAAGAATATTTTTGTCGAAAATTACAAGAATGTGTCAGACGAAGAAATCGTCGCTCAAATACGCGGCGGTAACTATGAGCTTATATCCGTAATTTTCGGCAGATATGAAAAACAGATACGTTATTATGTTGATAAGTACTGCCGCGAAAGCGACCGCGAGGACGCATCGCAGGAAGCAAGCCTTGCGCTGTATTCCGCGGTAAAGGATTACGATAAAAGCAAATCGGCTTTTTCTTCTTTCGCCTCGCTTTGCATAAAGCGTTCGGTCATTGATTGCTTGAAAAGGACGAACAGAAAAAAAAGTATTCCCGAAGAGCTTTTGGAGCCGATAGAGGATGTAAGTATTCCGGATTGCAACAGCCCGGAAAAAATCTTTTTCGATAAAGAGGCTTACAAGGCGCTTGCTCACAATATCCGCCTTGAATTATCGGGTTTGGAATTTGCGGTTTTACAGCTTTTCCTTTCGGGGAAAAAATACATAGATATTGCGGACGAGCTCGGTATTTCCGAAAAATCGGTAAATAACGCGCTTTTGAGAATCCGTAAAAAATTAAAGGATAAACAGGGAAAATAACCGTATTCCCTTTTTATAAATATGCCCATGTAGCTTAAAGCAGAGCGTTGAAACCAAAGATGTCGGTGCGATTCCGTCCGGGGCTAAATTAATCATCAGAGAGGTAGAAAACATGTTTGAAGACAAGACGTTAGTTTGCAAGGATTGCGGCGAGGAATTCGTATTCACTGCAAGAGAACAGGAGTTTTACGAATCCAAAGGCTTTGTAAACGAACCGCAGCGCTGTAAGCCCTGCCGCGATAAGCGTAAAAATGCCGGCAGAGCTCCGAGAGAAATGCACGAGGCAGTATGTGCCGCTTGCGGAGGCGTTGCTAAGGTACCGTTCATCCCGCGTGATGATCGCCCCGTATATTGCAGCGAGTGCTTTGCGAAAATGAAAGAAGAAGAGAACGGCGCAGCCGCTGAAAACACAGAGGAATAATTCTTTGTTGATTTAAGCCCTGTTTCAGGGTCGGCAAAGAAAAAATAATTATCCGTCAAAAAAGGTCCGGTAAAAACCTGACCTTTTTTGACGGATTGCTTTATTTATTTTATATTAACCAACTGCGTTATTAGAGCCTATTGTGACGGTGGTTGTATAATATCTGCCGTTGCGGTAGATTTTAACATTTACCTGATCGCCGGGCTTACACTTTTGCAAAAGAGATTCAAGCATGCTGTATTCGGTGATTTCGGTGCCGCCGAACTCGGTTATAATATCGCCCTTGGCAAGACCCGCGCTGTCGGCAGGGCTGCCCTCCGCCACGCTCGCAATTACCGCGCCCGACGGATACCCGTAATATTTCAGAACACTTGAAGTATATTTCTCGCTTACCGTAACTCCGACATAAGGCTCGGGGTCGTTCTGTTTGTCAATAATATTCTTGCATATTTCGGCAACGGTGTTTGAGGGAATCGCAAAGCCCATGCCCTCAAATTCCTCGGAAACTATTTTAGAGCTGTTTATTCCCACAAGCTGACCCTTTGTGTTAACAAGCGCGCCGCCCGAATTGCCGGGGTTTATGGCTGCGTCGGTCTGAATCAGCTTAACATCGGAGCTTGAAGAAACCACACGGTTAAGCCCGCTTATGACGCCGTAGGTTACGCTGTCCATAAATTCAAGGCCGCCCGGGTTGCCCACGGTTATAACATACTGCCCGACCTTTAGTTTGGAAGAATCGGAAAACTCTACGGGGGTTAAGCCCTTAGCGTCAATCTTTATAACCGCTAAGTCGGTGGAAATATTATACCCTACCACGGTTGCCTCGTATGATTTTGAATCGAGCGTATCGGTAAACACCTCGATTTTAGAGCCGCTCTTGTTTGTTACCGCGCCGGAAATAACGTGATAGTTTGTAATAATGTATCCGTCCGCCGAGTAAACAACGCCGCTCCCCTCGCCTGTCGATTCATTGCTGCCGCCGAAAAAGCTGCGAACCGACGTGGTGGTTCTTATTCCCACAACGCTGGGGGTCACCTTTTCGGCAACCGCCTCCACTACCGATTCCGCCGTTTCGTCAATGTTTATATTTACATTGCTGCCCGAAACATTCGAGGTTATGGGGGTTGAGGTATTGCTGTTCTTTGACGTAAGCGTTACCGCCGCTATGCCGCTGCCTGCGCCTACAACCGCCGCCAGCAACGCCGCCGCAACTACCACGCCCGCGCCGTATCTGCCTTTCTTTTTAGCCTTTTTCTGCTTGGGCGGCTTTACCGAAAATGTGGTTCCGCCATAGCTGTTGTACCCGCCGTAATTATAATTGCCGCTGCCGCTCTGATAATATCCGCCGGCATTGCTTCCGCCCTGCGGTTCATCATTTTTGGATTCGGATTCGGTTTCGGTTTTCGGCTGTTCGGGTGCCGAATATGCCTCATCCTGAATTATGTCCTCGCGGCTCTTTGTGTAAAATCCGCCGTCCGGCGTTACGGTGTAGCCGTTTTCGTTTGTCGCCTCGTCAAAGCCGTTAAGCTCGCCGTTTTGTTTGTTATTATAATCGTCCATAAAACGTTCCTCCTTTGGTTTGATTATATTTTAAAACGGCATTATTACATTCATTATTCAAATATATGAATTTATCGTTAATAATCGTGACGTTTTTATTTCAAAGGTAACGGTTGCGGCTTTATACGGCGGGCACTGCACCCCTTTGGCTCCTTTTTTGCGTTTTCAAATAGAGGGGACCGCCGCCGTCAGCGGCTCGCGTGCGTATGCACGACTGAGGGGTATTCAATCAAGCTTTAGCTTTTACAGCGCCT
>URGH01000003.1 GCA_900547305.1 uncultured Oscillospiraceae bacterium
CCACCAGCGACGATATTGTTGAAAACACCACATATTACGCTATTAACGCCAATGCGTCGGTAGGGGATTTGTATACGGGCAAATTCAAACAGTCCGAGGCTTCGTATTGGTTCTACGATTTTTATAATCGGTCAAAGGATAAAACGGTCGCGGCGGATAACTATGCCGGCGAGGCTGTGCCGAGACTTTACTGCCATTCGCTGAATGATATAGCCTATTATTTCGGTCAGAATTCAATTTCAGCCGATATTAACAAAACCGACTCTCAGTCAAACGGCATAGCTTTGGGCTTCAGGGCGGATAAAGACGGCGCGCTCACCTTTAAAACAGGTCTTCAGCTTGAAACCGAGGGCGCAAACGCAAAATTAAAGGCGAGATTCATTAAAATCAAAACCGATTCTTCGGCGGAAACCGTGTGGCCCGCCAAAACCGATTGGTACGAGCAGGAGGTTAAAACCGGCGAAAGCCTGAAAGTTCCCTTTATTAACGTAGAGCTTAACAGCGGCGATAAGGTCTATTTTGAGGTATACGCCGAGGAAAGCAATAAGGATATGCTGAGGGTAAACCTTGCGTCCCCCGGTTTTACGGTCAATGATTCCGAGCTGGTTGAAAACGCGAGTCAGAGAATAGGGGTTTACAATTCCGTAAACGCAAAGCCATATGCCGCTTTAAACGGGTATGACGGCGCGTATATTCCCATGACCGACCGCTGGAACCTTATGTTTACCGATAAAGACTTAAATGTGTATAACCCCGATTACTACCAAAAGACATCGACAAGGGCTGTTTTAAGGTCAACAAGCCTTGAGGGCAATCCGGAATATGTTATAGGCGATAAGGATATAAGCTGGAATTACATAGTGACGAACGGGCAGAAAACAGGAAGCGAAATTTCGTTTATAAGCCCGACAGACGGCGATTTAAGGCTGAAAGCTCCGCTTAAAATCGGTAAAATCGAAATTCCCGGTGCAACTGTAAAATACCGCGTTATCAGGCGCAGTATCAGTGATTCCTCAGAAACCGTTATCTGGCCCAAGGACGGAAACGGCGACTACGAAATTTTATCGGCTGATAAGAATTTATCCGATTGCTACGATCTGCACTTTGAGGCGGAAACAGGCGATGAAATTATTCTGCAAAGCTTTTTGGACGCGTCGGACAGCGATATTTCGGCATATCTTACGTCTAAAAACACTAAAACCGTTAAGATTTCCGCGTCGGTTGCGGCGGTAGCGTACACCACCGAATATGTTGATTCCTCAAAAATCAATTACAGCGCGAAAGAGGCTTTCGACGACCTGACATACGATTCCCTCTGGAAAGTTCAGTACGCTTACGATTCGGAAAATCCCGACTGGAAATACACAACAAGATTTTCATGGAATTACTGGCTGAGCGAGTTTAATTCCTATGTGGGCATTTCCGTTATTAACGGTCAAAAGAGCTGGATAAGCAATAACAACGGCTCTATGGACGCATTTGACAGAGCGTCAGCCGCCTATCTGTTTACCCCGAGCTTTGACGGATACATAAATATGAGCTCGGCTCAAAAGGCTACAACGCTGTATTCAAGGGAAAAGGACGGCTATTGCGGAAGAGTAAGGATAACCGTTAACGGCAATAACGTATACCCTGAATCGGGCTGGCAGGAAATTGACGCCGATAATCCCGTGAGCTTCGGCAATGTTGAATTTGAGGTTAAAAAGGGCGATGAGGTTCGTTTTGAAATGTCGTCCGACAGGCACCTTGAAAGCGGGGAGCAGATATACATAAACTGGAACCCCTCGTTCCAGTTCAGCAAATACTCAAACTACTATTCCGATACCGGCGATATATATTCGTATTTAAGCTCCGATATGCTTTCGCTTTTCAAGAGCATGAAGCCCGGAATTATGAATCCGGATATGAGCGCCTCCAAAAAGCTCTCGGAGCAAATTGAGGCACGCAAAGCCGCCGCAGCCGCGGCAGGCCCGCCGACGGTTATTGAAGACTCGGGAACCGACGACTCACAGCAAACGATAACCCGCACCACAACCACCGTAACGACTCCGGGTGACTATAAGGAGTGGACCGAGGACGTTTATGTACCCGGTAAAAAGGTTAAAAAGACCATACGCAAGGTTGTAGGAAGCGATATACCGTGGGTTATTATAATTATTGTTTCGGCTGTGGCAGCGGCGGGAATAGTTACGGTTATTATTTTGGAGAAAAAAGGCGTTATTCATTTATTCCGTAAAAAGAAAAAACAAGAGTAATTGAAAGGATGGCAATTATAATGAAAAAAAGCAGCCTGATCAGATGTATGGCAATTGTGTTAACGGGCGTTTCCGTATTGCTTGCGGGTTGTGGCTCTAAAGTTGTTGAATACTCCACCTGGGAAGACGGAGAAGGCACAACCTCAACAATTAAAAAGTCAAGCGGCAGCGAAGGCTCCACAATCACAACCACCACAACCGCCTCGGTAAATACCAATCTTACCGACGCCGAGGGAATTAACGATAACGGCGGTTCAAAGAAAAAGTTCGATCTTAAAGGCGAAACCGTTGTATGGACGTATTACGGCTCGGAGCCTACACCGGCAACCGAGAATTATGAAAACATAATGAAGCTGCGCAAGGATATTGAAAAGAAATACAACTGTAAGCTTGAATTCAGAGCGACAGCCTCTTCAATGGGATATTATTCCGCTTGGGTTGCCGCAGCGCAGTCGGGCGTTAAGTTTGCCGATATTATGCAGAACGCAACCTCCAACTGCTACCGCGCGCAGTTTAAGCAGGGCTATTACGCTCAGCTTGATAAATATCTTGACACATCGGATACCTGCTTCAACCAGTACGGCCGCAAGGCTATGCAGTATAACGGTCACGATTATGTTGTGATTATGTCGAACAGATGGTATACGCCTAAGACGCTTTACTTTAACCGCGCTTTATTCAATAAGTTCGGTGTGGAAACGCCCGACGTATATGTAGACAGAAACGAATGGACATTCTCAAAATTCCGCGAGGTTGCGAAAAAGCTCACTCAGAAATCCGGCGGCGTTCAGTATTACGGCTGCGCGATCGACGGCGTTACGGTAGGCAACTTTATATCGTACAACGGCGGCAAGACGATCAGGGTAATTGACGGCAAGTACCGCTACGAGCCGGACGCAAAGGCAATAGCGGCGGTGCAGTTCTGCAGCGACCTTATTTGGAACGACGCGGTTGCCGGACCGATACAGAATACACATGACGCACTCACATCGGGCACCGTTGCAATGGCGCTTGACGACAGCTTTAGAGCGCAGTCAACAATGGACGCCATAGGCGCAGACAATCTCGGCGCAACATGGGGCCCCCGCGGCGATAACGTTGCCGAGCATATCGTATCCGTAAGCGAAACAACATGCTTCGGTATTCCTGCCACTACCGATGAAAGCAAGCGCGAGGCTTATGCACAGATACTGCGCGACTATAACTATCCTTATAAATGGCGCCAGACCCTCAAAGCACAGTGCGAAAGCTGCGCGGGCGATGAAAAATCGGTAAAAACGCTTATGGAAATCACCAAAAAGGGCAACCAGACGCTGGAACTCAAGCCTCTCTACACATATATTTCCAGAACCATAAACTGGGGCGATTACGGTATAAATTCACAGACGTCTCCACAGGCATATTTCGATTCGGTTAAGGCAACGGCTCAGGCGGAGCTTGATACTTTCTGGGAGCAGAAATAATCTGTCTCAGGGGCATATGAATAAGCCGTTTTTACGGCTTATTCATATTAAATGATTACGGGTGGTAATAAATGAATTGTAAATTTAAAAAAACCGCAGCCGTGTTTTTAAGTTTTTTTGCGGCAATAGGTTGCGTTACTGCGGCCGCTCCCGTTTGCTTAGCAAACGACGCTTTGGGAACGGTTGAAACCGCGACGCCGAGTATTGCTGCCCGTTTAGACGGTAGCTTGGATATTTTCAGCGAGTATTTGAAAAAATATCCCGACGCAGACTATCCCGACAGTACCGTAACGACCGATATGGCGGAGACCGTTCTTTCTCCGTCTCAAAAAGTCGAACTGCCCGTTACGGTAGGCAAGCCCGGATTCTATGCGCTGAAAATTGAATACGCAATACCTGCCGAAACCTCGCAAACACCCGCGATTTCTGTTTCGATAAACGGCGAAACGCCCTATTACGAGGCATATAACGTTTCGCTCCAGCAGACCTATGTTGACGAGTATACCGATTTATCGGACGACGAAAAGCGCACGGTAGATTATATTCCGTCGCAAAAGGCGGTTGTACGCTATACAGACGATTATCTTTACGATACATCGGGTTATTACGGTAAAATTCTTTATTTTTACCTTGATACCGATACAAAGACATTGGAATTGACGTCCTTAATAGGCAAAATCGCGCTTAAATCGGTAAAATTCTGCCCATACAAGGCGGCGGAGGAATATAAAAACGCCGATATGAAAAACGCCCCCGATTATAAGGGCGAGGCGATATATTTCGAGGCGGAGAATATGCTTTACAAGTCCTCCGCAAGCATTTATCCGATAAACGATTCGTCGTCTCCCGGCGTCAGCCCGACAAGTGAATTTAAAAAATATTCAAACTCGGTGGGCGGCTCTTACTGGGAAAATTTGGGAGAATATGTGGAATGGAGCTTTGAAGTACCGGAGGACGCTTACTACAGCCTGACGTTCAAATACAGGCAGAGCGACGTTGTGGGCATGAGCAGCTCAAGGCGCATACTTATAGACGGCGCGGTTCCGTACCGCGAACTGGAAACATACGCCTTTAATTATACTCCCACATATTTAAACGAAACCCTTTCGGCTGACGGCAAACCGATAAAAATATATCTTACAAAGGGAAAGCACACCCTTAAAATGCAGATAGTTCTGAGCGAGCTGTCCGAGATATTATCCTATCTTAACCTTACCATAAACGCTTTGTCCGACGATTACCGCAAGGTTATTATGATAACGGGCAGTACCGTTGACCCGCTGCGCGATTACAACCTTGAAAAATCGATACCCGAGGTTTTGACCTCTTTCAGGGAAAAGGGCGAATACCTGTCGGAAATGGCAAATCGGTTGGAAAAGGCAATGGGCGGAAACTCAAACGGCACAAAAACCATAAGAACCATTGCCGGGCAGCTTATAAGCTGCAGTGAAGACGGCTATTATATAACCAAAAATATAAGCAGTATAAAGTCAAATATTTCCTCTGTAAACGCATGGCTTGTAGACGCGAGATCACAGCCGTTAAAGCTTGATTATTTCGTTTTATCCGCTCCGGGCGGTAAGGTGAAAAGCCCCGAGCCGTCGTTTATCAGAACGGTCGGGTACCATATAAAATCCTTTCTCTTTACCTTTTCTTCCGAGTACGATCAGAATGCCGTGGCAAAAAGCTCAAATGCAAACGAAATTACGGTATGGACTGCCGGAAACTCCACAAGCTACAGTATTTTAAAGCAGCTTATAGAAAAGGATTTTGAGAAAAAGAGCGGAATTAAAGTTAATTTGCGGTTATCCCCCGGCGACTTTAACCTTGCGGTTTTGTCGGGCAGAGGACCCGATGTATCGTCGGGCGAGCCCATGACGCTGGCTTTCCGCAACCGCCTTGTCAATCTTGCGGAATTTAAGGATATTGACGAGGTGCTATCCCGTTTCAGGGAGTCGGCAATTCTTCCGCTCGGCTACAAGGGAAAGATATACGCTCTTCCGACTACACAAAACATTAACCTTACATATTACCGCACGGATATTTTCGAGGATTTGGGGCTTGAAGTGCCCAAAACATGGGATGATGTAACTTATGTTATGTCGACCCTGCAAAAGAATAACCTTGAAATGGGTGTAAACGGATATTTTAATGATATTCTGTATCAGCACGGCGGTTCATACTATAACGAGGAACTTACGGCATGCGCACTGGATTCTGCCGAGGCAATAGAAGCGTTCACACAGTATACCTCGTATTTTACCGAGTACAGCGCGCCGCTTACATACAATCAGTTAAACCGTTTCAGAACGGGCGAAATGCCCATTGTTTTCGCACCCTTTAATTTCAGCACCACGCTTTTGAACCTCGCAACCGAAATATCGGGCAGATGGGCTGTTGCCGAAATTCCCTGTACGAAAAAAGAAGACGGAACATACGATCACAGCACCTGCTCGGCAAGCGAGGGCTGGTTTATTCTCAATAAAGAAAAAAAGAACGCCTGCTGGGAGTTTATAAAATGGATAACAAGCACGGATGTGATTGTTGAAAACACCAAGCTCAATGTGGCGGCTATGGATGAAACGGTCCGTACATGCCCCGCCAATGTTGAGGCGTTTTATAAGGTGGGCTGGCCCGAAGAAATGCTGAAGCTTGCAAGGATACATGAGGACGGCCGCCTGATTACCGTTCCTGCGGTGCCGGGTTCTTATATGGTTACCCGTAACTATAACTTTGCGTTCAGCAATGTTGTTTATAATTCCGCCGTTCCGGCAGACGCGCTTAAATTACAGATAAAATCAATCAACTTTGAAATTGAGAGAAAGTGCCGTGAATTCGGGTTGGAAAGCGAATAAAGAAGGAGTGAAACGGAATTGAAGGAAAATAAATTTATATCGGGTTGGAAAAGACACAGGGTTTCCATTCTGTTTGCGGCTCCGTTCTTAATACTGTTCTTTGTTTTCATGGTGGTTCCCATAACCGTCGCGCTTTTTCTGAGCTTTACGCAATATGATATGTATCAGTCGCCCAAATGGGTCGGGCTTGATAACTATCTTATGCTGTTTCTGCATGACGCGATTTTCCTCAAGGCATTGAAAAACTCATTGGTGTTCGGAATAATTTACGCTCCCGCCTCAATGATCATATGCCTTATGGGAGCATGGTTTATAAGCGATTTTTCACCTAAAACCAGGGCGCTGCTTACCTTTATTTTCTATGCGCCGTCGCTCACGGGCGGGTTAGCGGCAATCTGGGCGTTGATTTTCAGCGGCGACTCATACGGCTTTTTAAACAGTGTTTTAATGCAGCTTAACATTGTATCCTCGCCGCAGCAGTGGCTTACCAATCCGGCTTATATGTGGCCGATATGGATATTCGTATCCCTTTGGGGATGTATGGGCACAGGCTTTTTGTCATTCGTAGCCGCATTCAGAGGCAGGGATGTATCTCTTTATGAGGCGGGCGCTATGGACGGCATTAAAAACCGTATTCAGGAGCTTTGGTATATCACGCTGCCTATAATGAAGCCGCAGCTTATGTTTACCGCCCTTACGTCAATATCGGGCGGGTTTACGGCAAGCAGCGCCATGTTCGGAAATCCGAGTACGAATTACACGGTTCATACCCTTATAATGCACATGGAAGACTATAAGAATGTAAGACTTGAGCTGGGCGTGGCGTCCTGCTTCACGGTTATACTGTTTATATTGATGTTTGGTTCAAACACGATTTTTAAGAAGTTTTTGAATAAGGTGGGACAGTAACAAAGCATGAAGAACAAGCGAAGGTTTAAGGACGGACATGTAACCAGAAGCGCCGCCAATAAGGGAGTCACATATTTTTTTGTTGCGGTGTTCTGCGCTTTGATGCTTTTGCCCGGTGTTTATGTAATAGGAAATTCCTTAAAACCGGTTGACGAGTTATTTAAGTTTCCGCCTACAATTTTTCCGCAGAATCCTACATTGCAGAATTTCAGATTAATGCTCGGATTGCTGAGCGAAACAAACATGTCCTTTTTCAGGTATTTTTTCAATACTCTGTTTATTACGGCAACCGTTGCGACGGCGCAAATCATCATGGCGTCTATGACGGCGTACTCACTTGCGAAAATACCTTTCCCGGGGAGCAACGTTATATTTCAGGTGATTGTTTATTCCATGATGATAAACACATCGGTAGCCTCGGTTCCGACCTTTATAATATTTTCCAAAATAGGCATAATCGATACCTACTGGGGTATGATCGTTCCGGGTCTTGTATCCACAATGGGCTTTTACCTTATGAAACAGTTTATGCAGACCAATATACCGAACGAGCTGCTGGAGGCTGCAAGAATTGACGGAGCGGGAGAGCTACTGATATTTTTCAGAATAGTAATGCCTCTTTTAAAACCGGCATGGTATACGCTTGTAATACTTTCTATACAGAATTTATGGGGAAAAACTTCGGCAAACGCATACCGCGAGGTGTTTAAAACTCTTCCCGAGGCACTTGCGCAGATTTCAACGGGAGGACTTGAAAGAACGGGTGTGGCGGGCGCCTGCTCGGTTGTAATGATGGCGGTTCCGCTTATATGCTTTATTGTAATGCAATCGAAAATGATAGATACAATGAGCTCTGCCGGTCTGAAAGGATAGTCCGATGAAAAAGATAATATTATTTTTGCTTATTTTCATTATAGCGGCAGGCTCATCGGTTTCGGTTTACGCTGCCGGCGGCACGGTTCCGTATGTGAACTATACATATTCTGAGGCGGACGGTTCGGTTGTAACGGGGTCGCAGGCATATATTCCCGGAACGGTTGTTTACGGAAACACACTTGGAATAGGCGAGTTTTCGTATCCTACGGATATTGACGCAGACGCGCAGGGCGACATATATCTTTTGGACGCGGGCAACAGCAGAATAGTTGTTATTGATAAGGACTTGAATTATAAAACCCAGTTCAAATGTGAAGTTGACGGCAAGGCGGTGGATTTATCCGCCGCTCAGGGACTTACGGTTATCGATGAGTCCGTTTACATATGCGATACGGATAAAAGCCGCATTTTAATATACAGCAAAAGCGACGCGGCGCTGAAACAGATTGTAAACGCCCCGAAATCCTATGCGCTTGACGACGACTTTATTTTCAAGCCCGTGCGTATTTCGGTTGATGCCAAGGGCGATATGTATATAGTAAGCAGCGGTACCTATGAGGGCGTAATAAACCTGAAGCCGAACGGGGATTTCGTTACTTTCTTTGCGGCAAACAAGGTTACATCCGACGCATGGGATCTGTTTTGGCGCAACTTTTCCACCAAAAAGCAGAGAAAAACAATGACTCAGTTAATACCGCAGGATTTTGCGAGCATTGATATTGACAGACAGGGTTTTATGCTTATTTCCACCTATACGCCCGTTAATAATTCTATGGTAAAAAGGGTCAATTCGGGCGGTTCAAACGTTATCCGTTCGCTTTCGTCGGTAAATATAGTGGGCGACGGCGCCAAAAACAGCAGCTTTTCGGATATTTCATCGGGTCCCGATAAAATATTCGCCTGCCTCGATAAAAAAACGGGCAGAATATTCTGCTATAACCACGACGGATATCTGCTCTACACTTTCGGTGCTATTGCGGCGCAGAACGGCGGATTTAAAAACCCCGTTTCCCTTACATATCTTGACGATTACAGAATAGCCGTGCTGGATACGGACAGAGCTTCCTTTACGGTCTTCAATACCACGGAATATGCCGATATTATACATAAAGCCACAAAATTCGGAAACGAGCTGAATTATGATGAGGCAAGCGAAAACTGGAAAAAGGTTTTGGAAATGAATTCAAACTTTTCCCTTGCCCTTAAAATGATAGGTAACCGTTATTATGAGGCGGGCGATTACGAAACCGCAAAGCAGTATTTTAAACAGTGCGATTCAAAGGAGCTATACTCAAACGCAAGACGTGAAATAAGAAGCAACTGGATCTACAAAAACGCATGGATAGTAATGCTTGTAATACTGTTGATCGCGGTAGTGTCGGTCGGACTTAAAATACACGATTATTCAAAAGAAAAGAAATCAAAGCAAACATTTAAGAATTAACGAGGGATGGTTGAATGTCTGAAACAGCAGCGGGCTTAAAGCATATATTTTATATTTTTTCACATCCCATTGACGGCTTTTGGGTTATGAAAAGCGAGAAAAAGGGAAATGTAAAATCGGCGTTTATAATTTTACTCCTGTTATCCGTAACGCTTGCGTACAGAATTGTGGGAACCGAGTATTATTTTCAGTCCGAGCGTCTTTCGAGCTTTTCGTTTTTACTGTTAATGATCGCGATTTTCGCAATAGTGTTTTTGTTTTGCTTATCTAACTGGGCGCTGACTACATTAATGGACGGCAAGGGCAGTTTCAGTGAAATTTTTATGATGCTTATGTACGCTCTTTGCCCTATTATTCTTATAAACATACCACTGACCGCGCTGTCGTATATTTTTGTCGCGGAGGAAACGACATTCTACTCGCTTATAAACTACTTTTCGATTATTTGGTCGGTATTTCTGCTGTTTGTGGGCAATATGTCTATTCATGAATACAGCGGAATAAAAAGCATAATCACACTGATTCTGACAGTTGCGGGAATAGTTGCCATTGCGGTGCTTTCGGTTCTTGCGGGCAACCTTATACAGCAGGTTTGGCTGTGGATTGCGGAAATAGTAAGGGAAATTTCTTTCAGGGTATAAAAACTGTTTTTAAACCGTTTGTTAACCGCGGGAATGGAGCTTGAAATGAAGAAAAAATTATTAAGTTGTTTTGCGTTTATACTTTCAATAGTTTTATGCCTGAGCGGCAACTGCGTCGGGGTCGGCGCGCTTCCCGAGGACAGTGCGGCCGGAAGCGGCGACAGTGCCGCGGCCGTGCTTGAAAACGGTAAATATAAAATGTCCTTTAACGAAAAGGACGGTTCTTTCAGGCTTGAAAACAAGTCCACCGGTTACGTGCGGTATTCAAATCCCCCCGAGGCGGAGGGCAATTTTGCGGACGACATATCCTCCCAGCTGAACAGCCAGCTTTTCGTTTACTATTATAAAGAGCATGTTATTACATTAATGGACAGCTATTCGGCATGCGTGCCATATGAAAACTCAATAAAAATCACAAAGGACGGCGATTCCGTATCGGTTCTTTATTCTATGGGTCAGGAAAAGGTGACTGTGGAAATGCTGCCGTACGTCATTTCAAAAGACCGCCTGGAAAAGGACATTCTGTCAAAGCTCGACGATTACGATAAAGAAGAAATAACCGAAAGATATAAGCTCTATTCAAAAAAGGAAATGAGTAAGGATCTTCTTGAATCTATACGGACAACGCTGCCCGTAATAGATAAGCACGATATATATATCAGGCAGAGTATTCCTAATTATAAAATCAAGAGTCTGTATGAAATATTTCAGAAAACGGGCTATACATCAGAGGAACTGCAAAAGGACTGCGATGAAAACGGCGTGGAAAATAAGTATGAGGAAAGTCCGCACTTTGAGATTGCCTTAAAATATACGCTTACCGAGGACGGCTTTAACGTTACGGCAAACCCCGGCGAATTTGTATATAAAGAGGCATATAAGCCGGTAAGGATATGTATTCTTCCTTACTTCGGGGCTGCAAACAGCAAGGAAAGCGGATACATGCTGGTTCCCGACGGGTGCGGCGCCGTGATTGAGTTCAACAACGGCAAAACGCGCGAGGAAGGCTACTGGAAGGAATTTTTCGGTGAGGACCGGGTTTACACAAAAGCAACAGCCGATTATGAGAGCGAGGCGTCGGTTCTGCCTATGTTTGCGTTATCAAACAGCAACGCGGGCTTTTTGGCTTCGATTGAAAAGGGCTATGAAGCGGCGGGAATAAGCGCCGATATTTCAGGAAAATTAAACGATTATAACTTTGTGTATCCATTTTTTAATCTTTACTCGGCGGATGAGGTTGCGCTTACAAGCAATTCGTTCGATAAATTCATTCTTTACAATAAGAAAATCTTTTCAAGCGATATTAGTATAGACTATCACCTGACGGATACATACAAAACCTACAGCGAATTTGCGGATTTGTACCGGGGTATTTTGGAGAAAAACAATATCCTGCCCGACGGTAACACGGTGGATTCGGCGGTATTGGACGTTAACTTTATAGGAAGCGCCGCCGTTACGAAAAAATTCCTCGGAATACCGTATAAGTCTACCGCCGCTTATACGACCTTCAAACAGGCAAACGATATTGTAACCGGGCTTGACGGCATAAAGACCGACGTTAACTATTTATGCGCGCTTAAAGGCGGGGCTAGGCCCGAAAGAGCCGACAAAATCAATCTTTCATCGGTACTGGGCGGTAAGAGCTCGCTTGAAAAGCTCGGTAAATCCGTAAATTCTCTCAGCTTTTCAATCTATGCGCAGTCTGCCGCTAAGCTCTCTAAGAACGATAGGGTTATATCCTTGGGCAACAGCACGGCGAGAGCGCTGAGGTACGATATTGTGTCAAGGCAAAAGGCGGAGTCAATGTTCTATCTTGTGGCGCCGTGTAAGCTGCCGGAATATGCGGAAAAAATTGCGAAATCCGCAAAGAAAAACAATATAAGCGGCATTAATTTGCTTGACATAGGGTATATGCTCACAAGCGATTTCAACGAAAATTCCGATACGGATAGGTACGGCAGCAAGCAGGCGGTTCAGAAGTATATGGAAAAGCTGGCTGCTTCGGCAGATCTGTCGGCGGAGCGCGGGAGTATATTCTCACTGAAATATCTTTCAAAAATCAGCAGTATTCCCACCGCCTCAAGCGGCTACGGAATAGAAGATTACGCCGTTCCGTTTTATCAGGAAGCGGTAAGCGGAAAAATAAACTATTCGGTTTCCCCGCTCAATTCGGCGGCGTCGGCAAGAGATCAGTTTTTAAAGGCGGTTGAAACCGGAGCGAGGCTGCAGTACACATGGTACGCGGAAAAGCCCGAAAATACGGTAAACGCCTATGAAAACTATTACGGGTACGATTATAAAAGCACGTTCCGACAGGCGGTAGAATATTTTAAGGAATATTCCGAGTTGGCAAAAAAACTTTCGGGTCATAAAATTGCGGAGCACCTGAGAATATCCGACAGTCTTATGAAAACCGTGTGGGATAACGGAATAACGGTTTATGTAAATTATTCCGATACCGAGCAATCGGCGGACGGAATAAGTATTAAGGCAAAAGGCTTTTCGGTTAAGGAGTAATTTGAATGAGAAAAAACAAATACGGTTCGGTTTTGAAACTTAATCTGAAAAACAAATCCCTTATGAAAAGCTATTTATTTCTGATTCCGTTACTTTTCGGTTTGATATTCTTTTTCATCATTCCCGTTGTAAAGTCCATGCTTTTCAGCGTTTCGGACGTTACAAGCGGACCGAGCGGCTACAAAATGGTTCTTAAAGGCTTTTCGTCATATTACGAGGCGCTTAACGTTCACACCAGCTACCGCCAAACGGTGGTAAAATCCATTCTGAGCGTTTTGGGTACTACGCCGTTAATAATTATTTTCAGCTTTTTTATGGCGTCGGTGCTGAATCAGAAATTCAGGGGAAAAACGGTTTTCAGAGTTATACTTTTCATGCCGGTAATATTAGAGGTTATGTTTATTCAAAACAATTCCCTTGAAAGCGCCATGGGTGTTTTTTCCTCATATAAAAGCTCCGGAGCCGACGCCGCCGCGATTTCATTTACCGATCAGTTTGCCGGCTGGATGACGGGCGCGGGAATTCCCGAAGCGTTAAGCGACAGGATTATTTCGCTTGTAAACAGCGTGTACGGCGTAATTAATTTATCCGCAATTCAGATTTTAATTTTACTCATTGCCATGCAGTCAATTTCTCCGTCGCTTTATGAGGCGGCGACCGTTGAGGGAGCGACCGGTTGGGAGAGCTTTTGGAAAATAACCTTTCCCATGGTAAGCCCCATGATAATGACCTGCATCATTTATACGATTATCGACAGCTTTACCGCGAGCGACAACGGGGTTATGTCCATGATTTACGAAACGGCGTTTACAAAGCTGCAGTTTTCACTGTCGTCCGCAATGGGCTGGATATATTTCTTAATGATTGCGGTTTTACTCGGTATAGTTGCCGTTGTATTCAAAAAGTTCGTTTTCAGATACGATGACTGAGAGGAATTGAAATGAAGTCGAAAAATATTCATTTTACAAAAGCCAATTTAAGAAAAAGGGGAATACCCCTACTTATTTCAATTGCAAGATTGCTTTTGCTTATAGGTATCAGCTATACAATTCTGATTCCGCTGTTTTCAAAATTGGCGCTGGTATTCATGTCGTCGGCGGATCTGACGGATTTCAGCGTTAAGTGGGTGCCGAAGCATTTTACCCTGCAAAACATAAAAATTGTTTTCAATTTAATGGATTACATTCCCACGTTATTCAAAACGATTGCGTTTTGCGGATCTATGGCGTTTATACAGGTTGCAATATGCACACTGTCGGCATACGGCTTTGCAAGGTACAAAAGTCGCTTTAAGGGAATACTGTTCGGAGTGGTTCTGGCAACATTGCTGGTTCCGCCGCAGACCTACATAGTAACACTGTATACGCAGTTTCAGTACTTTGATATTTTAGGCATCATACACCTGATAAACGGCAAGGGAATAAATGTAATAAACACAATATGGACGTTTATTTTGCTTAATATAACCGGCGTAGGAATACGCAGCGGGCTGTATATTTATGTTGAAAAGCAAACGTTCGGCGGGCTTCCTATAGAAATAGAGGAGGCTGCAAAGGTGGACGGCGCGGGAATGTTCAGAACCTTTTGGTCGGTAATGCTGCCGAACGCCGTGCCGACTATAGTAATGTGTTTTATTCTTTCGTTTGTATGGCATTGGAACGATTTACTGTATACCGAATATTTTTACTCAAAGGTAAATACCCTTGCCGTTAAATTCAGCGGCTTCAGCTTTGTGGTAAGCGATTACATAGGCGGCTGGGCAATGAGGGGAAGCACGGGTTCACAGCATTTAATGAGCGTGGGCGGTCTTTTTACGGTTCTTCCGTTAATTATTTTATTTATATTTTCACAGCGCTTTTTTGTTCAGGGCGTAGAGCGCTCGGGGCTGGTAGGTTAGATTTTATTAAGCAGGAGGAAAATAAATGAAAACACTTAAAAGGGTTGCTTCGGTTGTTTTGGCTTTTGTGTTGGTAATCGGCATGTCTGCCTGCAACAAAAAGGGCGGCACGGGAAACAAAAAGCCCTCGTCGGATAATTCAAGCGGATACAGCAGTACAAACAGCGACGACTATAATTCTACCGTGTCCGATTGGAAAAGTACAAAGGGCGATAACACACAGGACGGCAAATTCGATCAGGGCGATAAGGTTTCGGAAGCTCCTACGCCCGGCTCAAATACCCAAACTACGGTCGTAAACGTAAAGCGCCCGACGGGAGATATTAAAAAGCCAGATAAAAATGCGCGCGGCTCGGTTACCGCAAGCGGTATGAAGTATTCTCCGCTTATGAAAGAAGAAAATCTGCAATATTTATACAAGGGCAAGAACTATGCCTACGGAATATCGAACGGCGGCAATGAATACATCGCCTTTATGGACGAATTCGGCGATATGCTTGATGTTACGGGCGGATGCGGAAATATAATTCTGCAAACCGCGGAGTCGGCTACCGTTTTATCGGTGGGCAAGCTGAAATCCTTTGAAAAGACCATGCTCGACTCATGGGAAGCGGTTAACGTTAAATATGAGCTTAATACGTTTAACGTTAATAACGCGGACATTACGGTTTCCTATGTGTTTAAGGAAAACTGTATTTCGGTAAGCGCAAAGGTTATTGTAAATTCCAGCGTTGAAATAGCGTCGGGTACCGTTAACCGAAACTACATAAATAATATGAAAAGCTACTCAACGCGGGTAAATAAGGACTGGTACTATCCTAAAAACGGTGACGAGCCGTATTTGGTTTTTGAAAGCATATCTTTCAGAAATCAGATAACCGATTCTATATATGCTTATACATTTTTAAGAAGTCAAGGTCTTGAGCAGGCTGTGCAGGCCGAAAAGCTTACCGGCGCGGTGCTGCCTATGGATTTTGAGGCTTCAAAGGGGCTTAACTATACGGTTGAGTATGATATGAGCTTTGTTGATACCTCTACCGATAATTTGCAGGGAGCGGATTATCTGGGTCTGTTCAGAGGTTTCGACTCCGAGTTTGCCGTAGGCGTTGCCCCGATAGAGGCAACTAACGATAACTCAACGGTTTTCCTCGGCAACAGCGTACGTTTAAACGTTAATTTCACTAATCTTTTAAACGAGGATCTGAAATTCAGTCTGCGATATGATGTAATGGACTATTACGGCAATGTGGTAGACGCGGGTATTTTCATAGATAACACAGTTTATAAATACACAGACGCCAACAGGGTTATAAACGTTTCGGGCAAATACGGCATATATTACCTGAATCTGTACGCGATTTCGGAACATTCAAGCTACCGCGAGTGCTATCCCTTTGCACTGCTTGAAAAGTACGATTACAAATATCTATCCACATCCCCCTGGGGCATAAACTCGGTTAACTGCAATAAAAACAATAAGGAAGAATGGATAGGCTCTGCAAGACTTCTGGCAAAGATCGGTTCCGCAACATACAGACTGGGCGCCGACGATACGCAGCTGTTCCTTGCGGATGAAATGATTAAAAACGGTATTACAAGATTTTACGGCGGCGCGAATTTGCCAATGGCTACCGACGCTACTATGAAATCATGGACGGAAAACGTTTTAAAGATCGTGGCAAAATTAGAAAAGTATGTTACCCATATAGAAATAGGCAACGAATTCAATTTACAGTGCCTGACTCCGGGCGGGCCGTCCGAAGAGGAAATTTATCCGCTGTGGTATAAGTATGTTTTTGAACCGTCATTCAAGGCAATATCCGAAAAATATCCCAATCTTATTTATCTGCCCACGCCGGATTCCGCCTGCTCACCGAACTGGTTAAACCAGTTTGTAAACGGGTATTGGGACAAAGAGGTAGGCGAACAGGTAGGTCAGGTATGGAATAAGGTTAAGGCGGTGGATACGCATATATACGGTCCTCCGTTTATGCCCGACGCGTATGCGGCGTATAAGCCGGCGTACGGCAGCGTGCTTTGGAATATTGAAAACGGAATGCAAAGAATGAAATCAAACCTTGAAAGACTGAACGACGGCGATGTTACAAAAACCGATTTCTTTATTTCCGAGGTGGGTTATCAGGCAAGACCTTCCAACCCGTCAATGGTAGATTACAGAACACAGGCGGATTACATTGTGCGTATAGGGGCAATGTGCCCGGCGTACAGCGCGGATGTTATAGGCTATTACTGTATGTATGACAGAATTTCGTATTCCACCGGGTGCAGCACCAACGGGGAGTTCCATTTTGGACTGTTTAACGAGCATGATTATTACGGTATAATCAAGCCCAAGCCCTCGGGAATTGCGTTCGCCGTTATGACGCGGCAGCTTGAAAGCTACAAAAAGGACAGCGCCTATATTAACGAGCAGTACGACGAGGGCTGGGATGTCGGAGGCGTAAGGGCGTTTACGCTTGATACGGCAATAAACGGCAAGGTGACCGTTGCGTGGTCAAACAGCGAGGTTTTGCCGAACGGCAAAAAGGACTCGACCGGCAGAGCGGGCGACAGAAACCCGACGCTGCCATGGGAAAACCAGTGGAAAAAGACCGATAAAACAACCTTTAACGCCGCGGGCAGTACGGTTAAGGTTGTGGATACCATGGGAAATTCCGTAACATATAAGGCGGACGCGGACGGAAAGGTCACAATTCCGCTTACAGGCTCGCCCGTATATATTTACGGCATAAAATAACATTTATATTTTAATTTGGAGAGAACCTCATAATGATATATGCAATATTATACAGCGGCAAAAAAATTGAATTAATGCCGAAAATTGAAAAAAGCGGCGATACGGTCACTGTTACGGTTTTAAAGGAAATCGATTACAAAGAAATAGAATTTATCGATTTTGAATTTATCGAAAATATTGCGACTGCCGGCGACGGCGGGTATATGATAATTCCGAACGAGGGTATGCTTTGCGGGTTTAAGGAAATGCCGGATACGGAATATATTTCCGACAGATTCGCAATGCCGGTTTTCGGCGTAAAAACAGACCGTGAATGTTTCGCGGTAATTGTAACCGGAATGGCGTATAATTACAAGCTGATTTCCGGTGTGAAGAACGGCAGATACTATATATATCCGCGCTTTTTGATTAACGGCGAGGAGCTGTATGAAAACATTTCGGTTGCATATCATTATCTGAGCGGGGAAGACGCGGATTATTCGGGAATGGCGCGCTGTTACAGAAATTATCAGCTGAAAAGGGGAGAGTGCCTGCCGCTTGCCGAAAGAGCGGCGGTGCGCCCCGAGCTTGAATACGCAAGGGATTCGGTTATGATACGCATAAGGCAGGGCTGGAAGCCCTGCGCGCCCGAGGTATTGGAGCAAACGCCCGAAACCGAACCTCCTATGTATTCGGCATGCGATTTTGACAGGGTGTCCGAAATAGTAGATGAGCTTAAAAAGCAGGGAATAGATAAAGCGGAAATTTGCCTTGTGGGCTGGAATACGAAGGGGCACGACGGAAGATGGCCGCAGTGTTTTCCGGTTTCCGAGGAGCTGGGCGGCGAGCAAAAGCTCAGAGCGCTTATAAAAAAGGCGTGTGATATGGGTTATCAGATAACATGCCATACAAACAGCACGGACACTTACAGAATTTCGGAACTTTGGAATGAGGACGACCTTATAACGGAGAGCGACGGCTCATACCCGAAGGACGCCCCGTGGAGCGGCGGTCAGATGTACCAGATATGCCCCGAAATTGCCCTGAAGCAGGCAAAGGAAATATTGCCGCAGGTGGCGGGGCTGGGCTTTCACGGTATTCATTATATAGACGTGCTCAATATTGTTATGCCGCGCACCTGCCATAACAAAAAGCACCCCCTGAATATGGGCGAGAGCATAAAGAAAAACAGAGAAATAATGAAGCTGGCGCAGGAGCTTTTCGGTGGTTATTCCTCCGAGGGCGGCTACGACTTCGGGGCAAAATATCTTGATTTTGCGCTGAACCTCAATTATTACGGGAATACATGCCCCAACCCGATGTGCGATGAGAAAATTCCGTTTTGGCAGCTGGTTTACCACGGAATTATTTTAAGCAATCCCGATATGTGCGAGTGCATGAACTTTTCATGCAGAAAGGAAAGCGTGCACGCAAGGCTTAAACTTATTGAATACGGCGGAAGACCGACGTTTTATTACTATTCCGTCTTCAGGGATAACTGGCGCGACAACAGAGATGAGGATTTAATTTGCGACGACCGCGCTCAGCTTGAAAAGAGCGTAGCGCAAATAAAGGAAGGCTACGAGCTTAATAAACTGCTGGCGCCGCTGCAAACCGCCTTTATGGATAAGCATGAAAAAACGGCGGACGGCGTTTATAAGGTTACCTACTCAAACGGCGCGGTGGTTGAGGTTGATTACAATAATAAAACATTCAGCATTACAAAGGGCTGATTTCGGGGGACGCGGCTTATGCCTTTACGTTACGGCGACAATTTAAAACCGGAATTATACGTTTACAATAACGGCATAAAAATCGGGTTTGAGGTTAAACGGGAGTCAGGCGGCTTTAATTTCAAATACGGGGCTGTTAAAGGAAATTTTAAATTTTCCGAAACGGCAAACGGATTTTCATACGTTATAGAAGCGGAAAACACGGGAGCGTGCGATTTTGCGCCCGAGCAGCTGGTTTTGGACATGGGCGTGGATACATATATGGAAAGCTACCCCGAGTGGAACGAAAAGTATTTCCCGTCGTTTTTTCGGTGTGAAAAAAGCCATTTTTACGGCTATTTTATGCGGCCCGATGGCGAAATGCTCGGCGTGTTTTGCGGCAGCCCGGCAGCGAGCTATTCCTTAGAGTACAACAAGCCCGATATTAACAGCTACGGTCACAGAATCAAAGCGGCGCAGCTTGTGCTGCTGAGCAGTCTGCGGAAGCCATATCATCACCCCGAAAACTGTCGGGTTATCCGCCCGGGCGAAAAAAAGAATTACATTATTAATTTTGAATACTGCAAAAGCCGTGAAGAATGGGCGGAGTTGCTGACGGAAAAATACGGATTCCCGTATATTACCGCCGAGAAATTCACCGTTGAAAAAAACGGGATTATAAAGCCGACGGTAAAATCAAAATCCTTGTACAATATAATTCTTACCGCTCCGAGCGGCAGGGAAACCGACTGCTTTAAGGCGGAGGAGTATGGGCTTTACAGACTTGAAATAAGAAATCGGGCGGGATACAGCGCAACAGCCGCGTTTTACTGCCGAAAGCCGTTTGAGCAATATATGAAAGCGGCGCGCGGGGCGGCTGTTTCATGCCCGCCGCACGCCACCACCCATTGCGAGAGCTGGTACGGGCTGTTTTCCGCGTTTGCGGCGGCTAAGCATTACCCCAACGTGGCGGCGGATAAAACGGCGGAGAATATGTTCGGGCAAATAATGCCTTATATGTTTGACTTTGAAAACGCAAAACCTAAGCTCCTGACCGAAAGAATACAAAATGTATCCGCGCTTATAAGTCTGCTTGTCGATCACTACGAGCTGGACGAAAAGAGAAATTACCGCTCGCTTTTGTGCGCTTCGAAATTTGCCGACTGGCTTATTACAAGGCAGCATTCCGACGGCGGCTATTACAGAAACGAAACGCTTTATACCTGTGTTATTTATCCCGCAAAATCAATGCTGGAGCTGTATTTTGCCGAAAAAAGAGCGGGGGAAAAGGACGGATATTTTAAAGAAGCCGCGCAGAGGCACTACCGCTCGGCGGCTCTTGCGGTACAAGATATTACGGAAAGGCTTGAAAACATTCAGACCGAGGGCGAGCAGACTCTTGAGGACGGAATGCTTACCTGCTCGGCTTTACAAATTGCAATGTACGCGCTGACCCTGCCGCCCGAAAAACGCGGTAAATACATAAAAGCCGCCGAGCATATGATTTCGGTTCACCGATGTCTTGAGCAGCTTGAAAATCCCGATTGCAGAATGAGAAACGCAACAATAAGATATTGGGAAGCACAGTACGACGTTCTTATTCTTCGCAATTTGCAAACATCGCCCCACGGCTGGAGCGCATGGCTTTCCTACGCGCTTTATTATCTTTACCTCTTAACGGGGAAAAAGAATTATCTTACCGAGCTTATGAATCTGACCGGCGCGTGTATTCAGCTGGTATCGGATACGGGCGAGCTGCGCTGGGGCTTTGCGACCGACCCCTGCGTTATTGCGGAAAGCTGCGCCTGCCCCGATTATACAAAGCCCGTAAGGGGCGTGTTCGGGGACGCGGGCTACCGTGAAAAATTTGAAAAACGGATTATAGGCGAAGAATATATAAGTATGATTTCGGGCTGGTTCAAAACTGCCGATACCCAACCCGTAACGGGCGGGCACTATTGGTGCCCACTGTTTACCGAGACGGAAACGGTTGAGGTTGATAAGCAGGGCGGCTGCTGCGATAACGATGTTCACGAGATATTCAAATGCCTTGAAGAAACGGTTCTGAAAAGGGCGTTTATATATCAGAACGGCGACGGAACGCTGCTATGCTACAATTGCAGGGCGTTTTCGGAAAACGGGAAAATCACTCTTGTTAAAACCGAGGATATTGATAAGGTTTGCATAAATCTTAAAAAAAGCGCCGTTTTGGAAACGGAACACAAAAGCTGTGTTTGCGGCGCAGGAATTACGGAAATAACGCTTTGAGGTGCGGGTATGAAATTTTCAGTCGGTTATCAGCTTACAAAAAACGGCAGTTTTACGGCTGCGGTTAAAGAAAACAGAGATAAAATCGGTGAAATTTATTTCGCGCTGCCGGAGTTTGCAAACGGCAGAAACGGCAGAAGCGTTGAAACCGAGCTTACCGATTATGAGTACCGCGAACGTATGGAGACCGAGCTGCGCGAGCTTTCGGCTTTGAATATACCGTTTAATTGGCTGCTCAATGCCGAATGCTACGGCAGGCACGCGCAGTCGCGGGCGTTTTTCAATAATATAGGAAATACCGCGGATTATCTTATTTCCCGTTACGGCTTAAAATCGATAACGACCACCTCGCCCCTTATAGCCAAATTTTTTAAGCAGAATTTTCCCGAAACGGATGTAAGAGCTTCGGTCAATATGGAAATAGGCACCGCCGTCGGTATGGATTACATTGCCGAATATTTCGACAGCTTTTATTTAAAAAGAGAATATAACAGGGATTTCGGGAAAATTGCCGAAATTAAAGGCTGGTGCGCCGATAACGGGAAAAGGCTTTTCGGGCTTGCAAACAGCGGATGTCTTAATTACTGCTCTGTGCATACCTTTCATGATAATTTGGTTGCGCATGAGAACGAGGCGGCTGAAATGGATAACGCCTATCAGTTTGAGGGGCAGTGCCGTATATATTTAAAAAACGGGGAAAAACGGAAAAAGTGGCTGAGTATATCTAACTTTATAAGACCCGAGGACGCTGCGCTTTACGAGGGACTGTTTGACGGCTTAAAGCTCGCAACGCGGGTGAACCGAAATGCTGCGGGTGTAATAAGAGCCTACTGCTGCGGCTCGTATTCGGGTAATCTGCCGGGGCTACTTGAGCCCGACCATTCGGCGCTGTTTTACCCCGCCGTAATAGAAAATAAAAAAATACCCGATGATTTCGGCGTAAAAACCGCAAGCTGCGATAAGCGGTGTGAAAAATGCGGGTACTGTGAGAAAGCATTGGCAAACGCATTGCTTTGCCTTGAATAGGAGAGATTAATATGCTTAAAAACAAACTTATTAAAGAGGCTGCGTTAGCCGCCGGTGCGGACGCCTGTGGCATAGCGCCGATTACGCGCATGAAAGGCGCGCCGGATGAAATGAATCCCATGTATCTGTTTCCCGGGGTTAAAAGCATGATAGGCTTTGTGTTCCGTATTCCGCGCGGCGTGCAAAGGGGAATAGAAGAGGGAACACAGTTTTACCAGTACCCCTCTATGGCGTACGGCGGAATTAACGAGATATTCGCCCCCGCCGTGCTTTACAGCGTGGGAAAGGTGATTGAGGATAACGGCTACGAAGCGTTTGTTTACCGTAATACAGGCGCCAGGGGCTGCGTTTCGGATATGGACGGTTCCCCCGGTAATACCCTTTCTCCCGAGGAGCAGATAGAGGTTAACGAGAACGCGAAAACCTCGACCGCGCACCACAGGAACGTTCAGTTTACAAGAGCTACAAGAGAGGAAAACGTGCCGCCCGATTTACAGTTTCAGTTCCGTTTGGCGGCGGTTGCCTGCGGTCTCGGTGAAATAGGCTGGAGCAAAATGCTGCTCACGCCCGAATTCGGACCTTTACAGCGCGTAGCCTTTATTTTTACCGACGCCGAATTTGATGAATACGACGAAATGTATTCGGGTAAGCCCCTTTGCCGTAAATGCGGCGCGTGCGTAAGGGAGTGCCCGGGCGGATGTATTCCCGCGATTAATTCGGGACATACGATTACGGTTGATATTGAGGGAAAAATCAGCGAATGGGGCGATATAGACATGTGGCGCTGCTATGCGTTCTATACCCATGCGGGCAGATATTACAACCCCTTTGTGCCGAAAGAGGTATGGGATAAAAACGAAAACGGCGCGCTTGATTTAATGGAGGGCGTAACCGACGTTGCAGACGAGCACGAAATTATGAAAGTATATACGGCGCTTCAGAAGTATTTCCCCAGCTGGGTAGGCTACAATATGGCAAAATGCGGCGGTTGTATAAGGGCGTGCGTAAGCATGCTTGAGAAAAAGGGCGGCTGCATGGAGGGGCGCTTCAAAGAGCCGCTGCGCAACCGTAAAACACCCTGGAAGTTGGACAGATAGAAGGATTGGCAATGCATTTTTTCGGTCAGATGTTAGGCTTTGTTGCAATGACATTTTCGATTTTGTCAAATTTGCAGCATGTAAGACGTCATATACTCTTTTTTAAATTTTTATCGGATATTCTTTGGGTTATAAGCTTTTACCTGATAGGCAGTTTTCCCGCCTGTGTTACAACCTCAATTGCAATAGGAAGAGAATTTGTTTTCTATAACAGGGGCAAAAAATGGGCGGACGGTAAGATTTGGATAGGCGTGTTTGCGCTGATGTTTTTATCGTCTTCATTGCTTACTATGAAAAATATATACGGATTGCTGCCCGCCGTCAGCTCGGTTTTTTCAACATTTGCGTTTTATTGCACCGATGTGAAGAAAATGAAGCTGCTGCTTATAGCCCAGTCATCGGGAATGTTAATGTATAACTGCGTTTACCGTTCCCCCGCGGGAATATGCGACGCGCTTTCGGCTATTCTCGCTATCTTTATTTCATTTATACACGTTGATTTATCTTGGATAAAGTCGGGAATTGCCGCGCGCAGGCCGAAAACCGGCGGTGCGGTCAAGCCGGAATTAAGGGTTAATTATGGTTGAAATTAAAAGCTATAACGGCGGTGATTTCAAGGTTTTATGCGAGCACGGCGAGTGGAAGATAGGCTTTTTAAAATATTCCGAGCGCTTTTCGCGATTTAAGGTTTTGGAGCGCCACACGGAAACAGACGAGGCTTTTGTGCTGCTGACGGGCAGAGCACGGCTGTATTTATGCGACGAAACCGATGAAATTCACACCTATAAAATGAAAAAACGCACGGTATACAATGTAAAAAAATCAGTTTGGCACCATATTACCGTAAGCCGCGGGGCTACCGTTTTGGTGGTTGAAAACAGAAACACCTGCAAGGATAATACCGAAAGGAAGATGGTTTAATGCTTACTAAGGAAGATATTAAAAGAACAGCGGAGGAGCTGGGCGCGAGTATTTGCGGGATCGGCGCGGTTTATGACGAGCCCGACCCTCAGCGCGACCCTAAAATGATATTACCCGCCGCGAAATGTATAATAGGCTTCGGCTTTGCCGTTCCGAAGGGGCTTTACCTCACAATGGACGCGGAATCGCAGTTTTATACATATACCTCGGTTGGCGTAAAATATATCGACGAGGAAATGGCGGAGATTTTTCTGCTTAAAATCGGCGGTATGATTGAGAACGAGGGTTATGACGCATGCCTGCAAAAGGCGATTCCCAATTTGCGGATAAAGGGAGATAAAACCACAAATCCCGAAGTGCTTGATACATATGAGCTGATTCATGCCGAGGCGGTTGAGGCGGGCAAGCCCGCGCCCGATGTTATTATCGATTTCGGAAAAGCGGCAAAAAGCTGCGGACTCGGCGAAGCGGGGCTGAACGGAAAAATAATCAACAGGGAATACGGTCCGTTTATGCGTTACTGCTTTATTATTACGGATATGCCGCTTGAGCCCGATGAGCCTGTTACGGAAAATATCTGCGATAAATGCGGCGAATGTATAAAGGCATGTCCCGGCGGCGCCGTAAGCGAGAACGGCTTGGATACATGGCAGTGCGCGGTGTACTATAAGGGCGCGCACCGTTCCAACCCGTTTATTACTGACGAATTTTTGAAGGACGACCCCGAAAGAGAGGCTATATTAAACGGTGAGAAAAGGTTCGACAGCCAAAGCGCGAGAAAGCTGTTCGGAAAAATGAATTTTCTGCCGAATACCCAGTGGGGATACGCGCCGTGCCTTTGCGGGAGAAAGTGCGATATTGCCTGCTATAGGCATTTGAAGGGAGAAATCGAGTAATGAGAGACAGTATTATCAGGCTGGCAAAGGATAATTTTGCGGATATTATAGGTTTTGCGCCGTCAAGCCGTTTTTCACCCGACGACCCCATTTTTAAAATATACCCCGATACCAAAACCGTTATCGGGCTGGCGTTCAGGGTATTAAGGGGTATTTACAGAGGTACGGAAGAGGGAACCACCTACTACCAATACACAACAATGGGCGTTGAAAATATGGAAGAGACCATAATGCCCATGGCGCAGCTGAAAATTGCTACGTTGATTGAGAAAAACGGGTATATTGCCGTTCCGCAGCGCAGACATCAGCAAATTATGGCGGAGTATGACAGCACCAACCCTGAAGTGGCTTACGACGCGGTATACCGCGGCAGAACCGCCGAAACACAGATGAATTTTACAGACGCCGCGGTTAAATGCGGGCTTGGCGAAAAGGGGCTCAGCGGAGCTTTGCTTACGGATGATTTCGGACCCTTTGTAAGGTACTGCTTTATTCTTACAAACGCCGAAATTGAGACGGACGAAACTATCGCCCCGCACCTTTGCGATAATTGCGGAAAATGCGTAAAGGCATGCCCCGGAAAGGCGATCTCCCCCGACGGCGAGCTTGACAGGTGGCAGTGCGCGGTTTACTACAATGGCGCTAACGGCACTAAAAATCCCTTTATGCCGCCCGACGCTTTTGCGGATATGGATAACCGCATAGAAATAATAGCGGGCGAGGCGAAAGTAACCGCCGAAACCGCGAAAAAAATACTTGACGAAATTTACTTTTATCCTCCGGCACAGCATGCCTATCAATGCTCGATTTGCGGCAGAGCCTGCGATACCGCCTGCTACTGCCACTTAGAGGAAAAGGGAGTGCTGAAACGTAAATTCAACCGCCCGTTCAGGGATAGGGAAGAATGGAAGTTCGGCATAGATGATTTTAAATAATTGAACTTTAAGGAAATGTCGTATGAAAAAAGCGTTGACAGCGATAATACTTGCCGCGGCAATTGTTTTGGGCGGCGTTACGGCAGCCGCCGTAACGGGGAGCGTAAGCGAGGCGGACGAAGCCCCGCAGCTATTTAATGCCGTATGCGATTTTAGAACCGATATAAGCAATAACAAGCAGGTCGGGCCTTACTGGTACTATGAGTATACCACCGATATAAATAATCCCGATTGGATACGCGCCGACAGATGGGCGTGGAACAATTGGTACCCTAACACGGGCACGAGATTGGGGTATATAGGTATATCGCAAAAGGGAAGCATGCAGATAAGAAACAACGACGGCGGCATAACAGGCTTATTGCCCGCGGTTGCTTATGTGTTTATTCCCGAACGGGACGGGTTTATCGATATGTATAACAGCAAGGCGACCGTTACGGTATCAACAAACAGTGCCTATAACGCGAAACTCAGAATAACCAAAAACGGGGAGGTTATTTATCCCGAAAGCGGATGGATAACGCTTAAAAACGGAGAGTCCGCCGATTTTAAGGACCTTGAATTTCAGGCGTCGGCGGGAGATACAGTGCGTTTTGAGCTGGCTGCCGATAAGGAAATAGAAAAGGGAGAATCTCTGTATGTTACATGGAATCCCGCCTTTTTGCTTAAAGCCTCCCGCAGTGCATACGGCGGGAGCGGTATTCTTGCGCGACTCACGGCGTTTATGCGCGGAATTTTCAGCGGTCTGACATCTTCTACGCTTGATGACGGCGCCGCGGATACCGAGGCGGCGGCGATTGAAAAAACCGGAAAATCGGCTTACGGGGTATATTCTGTTCTCGATTCGGTATACGATACCGACAAGGCGGTAAAATCAAACGCCGGCAGCGTATGGAAGTTTTCGCTTCAAAAGGATTTCTGCCCGAATTTCAAAAAGCCGAGCGGCGATTTGCCGTTTGATTATACGGTAACCGGGAGCGGCGTGAAAATAACCGCGGATAACAGCGGCGGCGAGGTGCTCGTGGTATCGGTTTTCAAGGACGGCGGCACATTCAGCTATCTGGGGCTGGACGGGAGCGTTACCGTTCCCGCAGCAGATGTTTGCCTGCCGTTTGACGTTCAGGTGTGCAGGGCAACCGATATATCAGCCGTTTTCAGGCTTTACGGTAATACAAATAAGACGGAGCTGACGGAAAACAATATTTTCACCGATAAAACCCTGTCTGTAAATAAAGGAAAAACGGACGCGCATATAAAGCTTTACAGTGAAAACGCGGACTCATGCTACGAGCTGTATTATTCGAGAAAGAGAACCGACAGCTTAAACGATTTGTGCGAAAGAAAAATAGTCTTCAATGCGGTGGCGGGCGAGAAAATGCGTTTCGGCTTTACCGCCCCGTATTCGGGAGAATATGAAATATCCGCACCGCTTGAAACCGACGGGAAATCGGTAACATACCGCACGGTTATAGAATCGGGCGGCGATACATCCGTGCTGTGCGAAGAAAAGAAATATATAACCGCAGCCGCTTTTTGTACAGAGCAGGCAACGCTCAACAAGGGCGATACCGTTTGGTTTGAGGCGTATTCGGCGGACGAATGTAAAATTAACATAGGAATACCCGAATTTATTCTGAAACAGCCGAATACCGTGCGCGGAATAAGCTCGTATAAATATATTGCCACCGATTATGCCGAAAACAAAACGGCAAACGGCTATAAGGATTACACTAATATTTCGTCGGCGGAGAAAGTGCAGCCTGCATGGAGCTTCGGTTATTATAACGCAAATGATGAAAAAACGGATTTAAAGCCTTACAGCATAATGCGATCGGGATTTTTCTATTGCGCGCTGCCCTACTGCGTATGTGCTGACGGGAAATTGGTGACCGGTACATATGGGGTTATAGGTAATCTGTACCCAACATACGGAAGCAACGTAAAGGATGAGAGCGTAAAGCCGCTGTATAAGCGAAACAAATTTTACGGGTGCGTGGGCACGCTTACAAACGCCTATACTGGAAATGACGAGAATATAGGCATATATATGCGGTTTACCTCGCCTATGAACGCGAACGCAAGGCTGACGTTGACCGACGGTCAAAGCAGCATTTCGAATCTGAATACAAAAATATATCTGAACGGTACTCTGTACGAAAGCTATACAAACGATATTTCCGCAGGAGCCGCCGTCAGCCTGCCCGCGCTTAAAAAGGGCGATAGGGTTACGCTGCTGTTTGAAAGCAGGGACGGAAGAAAGCATTTTGAATATATGGGTTCGCCTGTCGTTGAGCTTACGGGAACCTTTAAAAATATACGGCTGCTAAACGAATATACGTCGCTTTCGCAAACCGTTCGGGCGGCGGCTGACGTAGGTATAAGCCTGCCTGCGGCAGAGCATGTGGCAGGTATGAAATTCATCGGCTGGTATGCAAATGAGGAAACAGGCGTTATTAAAGCGGGCGAAGAATTTAAAACTGCGGCAGACGTTACGCTTACGGCGAAATATGTCTGTTTGGGAGATATGAACGCCGATAATAAATTGAATGTATCCGACCTGTCGCTTATGAAAAAGCTTCTGCTTGGCGGAACAGAAAACGCCGATACGGTTTCGGATATTAATGCGGACGGCAAAACGGACATAAAGGACCTTGTAAAAATGAAAAAGTGGATAGGTGATTTTATGTCGGATAAACTGGGATAGGCGGGAACGGTATGAAAATATTAAAAAAATGCGCTGTTTTATTTATATGCTTATGCTTTGCGCTTAATCTGCCGTTTATTAATAACCGCGTAAAAGCCGATTACGATTCCGCATATGTGCTTAAAAGCAGTAATTACGGTGAAACGGTGTCGCTGTGGAACGGGCTTATGGCCGCGAATGAGGATGAGCTTGAAAACGGCAAATCAAAAGCAACGCCCGGTGCGCGGAATAATTTTTACGGCGCGGCGGGTCAGGCTTTTCCCGAATCCGCTTTGGCGGACCGACAATCCCTTAAATACTATTATGAGGGAACCGATTACGCGTACGGCATAGACTCTTTGGGAAACGAAACAATTGCTTTCAGACAGTCTAACGGCGGGCTTTTTGACGCCGTTAACGGAGCGGGAAAGCTGTATTTATACGGAACCAACGGCAATTCGCTGGTTTTAACGGGCGGCGTGAAGAATTTTACCGAAACGTCCGATGAAAACGGGAACACGGTTTTAAACGTTAATTATTATTTGTCCGGCGGGGCGCAGAATTCATCCGAGGCGGGGGTATCCTATACATTTGAAGACGCGCGTATTCTGATAAAATACAATATCAAAGCGCAAAGCACCGCCGAATTCAACCGCGCGAAATCGAAAATAGTACGCACCTACAAAAACGGATATACTTCTTCAAGAGCGCAGGTCAGCTCAAAGTGGGTGTACCCCGATAACCTCGATTACCCGTATCAGGAATTTGACAGCCTGATATATATAGACAGGCTGACCCCGTATATCGGTATGTATACCTCTCTGTTTGATAAGAGCCTGCCTACCGAATGGAATATGACCGAAAACATGAGCGGCAATAACATTCCGATTTATTTTGATAACGGAACGGAGCTTTCGTTTACATACGAGTATGCGGTTTCGTTTGTAAACCTGCTGTCTGAAAGGCAGTCGCCCGATTATTTGGGCGTTTTCAAATGCAAAAATTCCGATTTTGCCGCGGGAATAGCGCCGGTAACGCCCACCGACGACAATTCGACCGTTTTTACGGGCGATTCGGTTGATTTGAATATTAACGTCACCAATCTGAAAAGCGGAAGTATAAAATTCAGTCTGCGCTACGATATAAGAAGCTACAGCGGCGCCGTTACGGCCGCGGGACTGTTTACCGATAACACCGTTCTTTCGGGTCTTGACGCCAACAGAACGGTAACCGTTTCGGGCGAATACGGTATTTATTGGCTCAACTTATATGTTATTACCGATAGTACGGTATATTATGAGTGCTGGCCGTTTGCGCTTTTGCCCGAATATGAGTATAAATACAGCGCGTCAAGCCCGTTCGGAATAGCGTCGGCCGCGGCGGGAAAGGTTACCGCAAACGGAAAGGAATATACGCTTTCAAAATATACGGATACGGCAAAGCTCATGCTTAAAATAGGAACGGCAAATATACGCGGCGGTGCGGAAGACGGATATTTGCAGATGATGAGCGTGCTGAAAAGCAACGGAATAACAAAAATGAACGGCGGCATAACGGATAACAATACCGACCCGCAAAACATTGACAATTATGTTGCAAAGTTTTTGAGCGCGGCGGAAAAGCAAAAGGAATACGTAGACGCTATGGAATGCGGCAACGAAATGAGTCTTTATTCGTTAAAGGATAAAAACGACCCCGCATATATACCGGCGGATGAGCTTTACCCCGTTTTTTACAACTGCATGTACAGACCGACATATGACGCGTTAAAGCAGAACTATCCTGATATAACCTACGTTCCCACGCAGGCGTCCGCCTGTGAGACGAGCTGGATAGAGAAGTTTTTCGGGTTCGGGGATATTCCGTCAATTTGGGATGAAATAAAGGTGCTGACCTCGCATATCTACGGAAATCCGTGGATGCCCGACGTTTACGGTATGAACAAGCCGAGCTACGGCGGAGACCTGTGGAATATTGAGGCGGGTCTGCAAAGAATAAAATCCTGCTTATCGGCTCCCGAGCATTTGGACGCAAACGGAAAGGAAAAGGATTTTTATTTAACCGAGGTGGGCTATCCTACCGCTCCGCTGAGCGAAACGTCGGTTTGCCTGCGCACACAGGCGGATTACACCGTGAGAATAGGCGCTCTCGGCGCGGCATACGGGGTGGACAGAATACAGTATTACCAGTTTTATGACAGAACCTCGTATAACGGCGGCTTTGACAATTACAGCGACCAGTATAATTACGGTTTGTTTTATAAACAGGATTATTACGGAACAATAAAACCAAAGCCCGCGGGAATTGCTTTTGCCGTTATGACGCGCAATCTTGAAAGCATAAGGAAAGACAGCGGCAGGATTTCCGAGAAATATGACGAGGGCTACGATACGGGCGGAGTAAGGGCGTTTTCATACGATACCGATTTACACGGTAAGGTTTTCGTGGCTTATTCCAATTCCGAGATTCTTTCCAACGGTAAGAAGAATATAAACGGCAATACCAACATGCGCACGCCGACTTTACCGTGGAACAGTCAGTGGAAAAAATACGATAATACGGTGTTCGATACCGATAATGAAGAAGTAAGGGTTATTGACATTATGGGAAATGAAACCGTATATAAGGCAGAAAACGGCAAGGTAACAATTCCTCTTACCGGGTCGCCGGTATACATATACAATATTTATTGAGCAAGGGAGAAATTAAAATGAAGACCATAGACAATGTGAAAAACTGGCAATTGGCTGATGTGGAGAATATCTCGGTCGGGGATTTCAACAATGTTTCCGACAGGGAGAAATTCGGCGTTTGCCCAGGTCAGCGCGGCGATTCCGCCTTTGAAATAAAAAATGAAACGGCGGGCGACTTAAAAAGCATTAAGCGGGTAGACGGCGACTATAAATTCATATGCGCCAAGGGCGGATATTTCTACGGTATTACAAACGAAAACACCGAATTGATAGCAATAGACAAGGGCGAAAGCCTTATTCCCGTTCTTGAGGGCGCGGGCGGCATGCTTCTAAGCTCGCGCGAGAAAAAGGTTCTTTTAGAAGTCGGCGGCGTAAGGAATTTTGTTACAGGCTGCGAAGACGGAAACGAAACTGTAACGGTATATTACAATGCCGGCGGGGCCAACAAATTGGTGCGCGAGGCAAGGAACAAATATATTTTCAGGCAAAACTGCATTTCCGTTGAGGCTTATGCGGACTGTATAGGGCTTGAAGAGCAGCCCGTTAACTGCGCCTTTGCGCGAAAGTATTTAAACACAAGCCCGGTTGTTAAAAAACGTGTTTGCTACAACTGGCTTTATCCCGAAAATAACGATTTCGCATACCGTCAGGTCGACGCGCTTTCAACCTCGGAGGTATTCGGAGATACCGCGTTTTATACATTTATCCGCGATGAAAACACCACAAACAAGTTTTACAGACTGAGCGCGCCTACTTCAAGACTGCCCGTAGTGGTGCCCAAGGATACCGTGGATTTATCCTATAAATATAATTTTGAGCTTGTGTTTACCCCCGCTTGCGCAAAGGAAAGCTACATAGCGCTGTTTTCGGGCAGAGATATGGATTTTGCGGCGGGAATTGCCTCGATTGATAAAAATGACAACAACACAATGTTTGTAGGAAAGAAACTTGCTTTGAATATCAACGTCACCAATATTTCAAAGCGCCCCATTCGTTACAGCGTAAGATACAACATAATGGATTACTACAATAACGCCGTTGTTTCAAATATTTATTACAACAACGCTTTATCCGCGGGGGAAGCCGCCGATCATAACATTAATTTAACGCTTGAAAAGTACGGTATGTACTACCTGAATCTTTATGTAAGCGACGGAAAGAAAGAGTACAGAGAGTGCTACCCCTTTGCAATGCTTGAGGATTATAAGTTCACCGCAAGGGAAAAATCCCCGTTCGGTATAGACGCGCCGCACCACGAAACCTACGATCAGGCTACCTCAACGCTTTCCATACTCGATAAGCTCGGGGTATCCGGCATACGAATAGGCGAGGCATTTGATACAAAGGGCTTCCTTGAGCGCCTTAAAGATTATAATATCACCGACTATTTCGGCGGTGCAGGCTGCGCCCTGAACGCAGAATCGGTTGATAAATTTAAGGAAAATCTTAAACAGACCTGTGAAACGTTTATAAAAGGCGGAAAATATTTCGTAATGGCAAACGAAACCGATTCGCCTTACAAGGCAAATTACGATACGAGCCTGAAATTCTTAAAGGAGAAGTATATTCCCTACACATATAATGTAGCCTACGATTATATCTCGAAAAATTATCCCGATATGCTGGATAAGGTCATCTGGCAGAGCAACTGCCACGGAACAACGGAATGGCTGGAAGCATTCCACGAAACGGGGATGTGGGATAATTCGGAGTTGATAGATATACATTCATACAGCAGTCCGTCGGGCCCCGATAAGGTATTTTCAAACAAAATGGAAAGCATGTACGCAAATACGTTTTCCAATGAATATGCGATAACGCGCTGGAAAAGACTTATAAGGCGTTACGGCGAAAAGAGACTTGTTATAACCGAAACCGGCTACCCAACCACGCCCGCGTTCGGCGATACTACCGAGATAGATATTCGTACTCAGGCGGATTTCAATACGCGAATAGCGCTGTTTTTCCTTGAGGGTAAGGCGGAATCGGTCTACTATTACTGCATGTACGACCGCACGGGCGCACTTATAGGCACAAGCGAATGGAACGAAATGTATTTCGGCGCGCTTTACAATTACGATTACAACGGGGTATACATGCCGAAGCCGTGGGCGGCGGCGTTTGCTAATCTTACCCGCAGACTGGACGGCTACAAGGAGTGCGTTCACAACGAAAAATACGAGGAAGACGAATACGGAACACTAAGAGCGTTTGACGTGAAAAAGGAAAACGGCGAAAAACTTACCGTTCTTTGGTCAAACATTTATTTGCAGCCCAATACAACTGCGAAAGGGCGCGTAAACAGGGTTAAAAGAATTCCCATGCCCGCATGGGAAAGTCGCTGGAAAGAAAAGGAAACAAGAATCTTTGAGTCCGACCGCGATACCGTAAGGGTGGTTGACATTATGGGTAACGAAACCGTTTTAAAGGTTGAAAACGGCAAGGTTGAAATTGAGGTATCGGGTTCGCCGATATTCGTTTACGGTATTTAAGGCGCCGGATCGGGGAGTTAAATTTTTATGCTGTATCAAAGAAAAAGCGAAGAACGGCTTGATTCGGAGCTGTTTAAAAATCCCACCCGCGAGTACAGAGGCACGCCGTTTTGGTCGTGGAACGGAAAGCTGAAGCGCGAGGCTCTTACAGAGCAGATAAAGGTTTTTAAGGAAATGGGCTTCGGCGGCTTTCACGCTCATTCAAGAACGGGGCTTGATACCGAGTATTTAGGCGCGGAGTTTATGGACTGCATACGCCACTGCACTGGAATAAGCGAAAAAGAGGGTATGCTTACATGGCTTTACGATGAGGACAGATGGCCCTCGGGCTATGCGGGCGGTCTGCTCACAAAGGACCCTAAGCACAGGGCGCGTTTTTTGTGCTTTACAAGCTCCGCTATGGAAAACTCCGTCGGATTTGAGGAGGCATATATAACCGGAAAGCCTTATCTTTTGGGAGCGTACGATATAATCCTGAAAGACGGATTTATGGAAAGCTATAAAAAAATAGCAGCCGACGGTAAGGCAGAGGGGCTTAAAAAATATGCGTATGTATGCACCCCCGAAAACGACCCTTGGTTTAATAATCAAACCTACTCAAATACTTTAAGCCGGGATACAATAAAGGAATTTGTAAAGCTCACGCACGAAAAATACAAGCAGGCGGCAGGCGATAAGTTTTCAACCGTTATACCCGCAATATTTATTGACGAACCGCAGTTTACAAGAAAGCTGGCGCTTGATACCGCCCAAAGCGACAAGGCGGGAATTCTGCCATGGAGCATGGATCTTGAGGAAACGTTTTTTAAAGCCTGCGGCTGCCGTATAAGCGACAGAATACCCGAGCTTTTCCTTGAAAAGAGGGACAGCGTATCCACTGTGCGCTATAATTACCACAACCATACCGCCGAGCGCTTTGCCGAGGCGCTGGCGGATGTTTGCGGCGATTGGTGCGAACAAAACGGAATTATGCTTACGGGGCACATGGCAGATGAGGATACGCTCAGGGGGCAGAACAATTATTCGGGCGACGCCATGAGAGGCTTCCGTTCTTTCCAAATGCCCGGAATGGATATGCTGTGCAACAAGGTGTTTTTCACAACAGCCAAGCAGGCTCAGTCTGCCGCGCACCAATACGGCAGAGAGGGCGTTTTATCCGAGCTGTACGGCGTGACAAACTGGGATTTCGATTTCAGGGGGCATAAATTTCAGGGTGATTGGCAGGCGGCAATGGGAATTACCGTAAGAGTGCCGCACCTTTCCATGATGACTATGGCGGGGGAAGCAAAAAGGGATTATCCGGCTTCCATAAGCTACCAGTCGCCCTGGTATAAGGAATACGGCTATATTGAGGACCATTTTGCAAGAATCAACACCGCGCTTGTAAGGGGCGAACCGTTGGTTGACGTTGCGGTGGTGCACCCGATAGAAAGCTATTGGCTGTATTTCGGAACAAACGATCTGACCCTGAAAAGGCGCAATGAGCTTGACGGTATGTTCGGGACGCTTTCGAAATGGTTGGTCGGTAATTTAATCGATTACGATTATATAAACGAGGCGCTTTTAACAACACAGGACGTTGAAACAGGCGACAGGCTGAAAGTCGGCAGCATAAGCTATAAAACGGTTATAGTGGCGGGCTGCGATACAATAAGGTCTTCAACGCTGAAAATTCTGAAAGATTTTTCGTCAAAGGGCGGAAACGTAATATTCGCGGGACACAAGCCTATATATATCGACGCCGAAAAAGCGGCGGACGAATATTTGGCTTCTGCCGAAGAAATACCCTTTGAGGAAAATGCCGTTATAAAAAGTGTTGAAGAGGTAAGGCGGGTCGATATTCTTAATTCCGACGGCAACCGAACCGATAATTTGGTTCATTGTTTTAGGAAAGACGGAAAATTCAGGTGGCTGTTTGTCGCCCATTCAAAGGAGCCCGATAACAAGGACGCCTTAAACCCGCAAAATATAACCGTTAAGCTGCGTGGAGAGTACGGTGCCGAGCTTTACGATACGCTGAGCGGCGAAATATACGCCGTTCCTGTGACCGTTAAAAACGGGTTTACCGAAATAAACCGTACCGTTTACTCTTATGACAGTCTGCTGTTAAGGCTCTGCCCCGTATCGGAAGCGAAGACTTTCGAAGACGTATGCGTTGCTCAAAAGAAAAAAACGGTAAAGTCGGCGGACGCGGTAGAATATCGGCTTGAGGAGCCTAACGTATTACTTTTGGATTACGCGGAGTATAAGCTGGATGACGAACCGTGGAACCCGAAAGAGGAAATATTAAGGCTTGATAATTCCTGCCGTAAAAAGCTGTCTTATCCGCTAAGATACGAAAGACTTGAGCAGCCGTGGGCGGTTGAAAAGGAAAAAGTAACCCACAGGCTTTGGCTAAGGTTTGTTATTGACAGCAAAATTGAGGTTGACAACGCGTTAATAGCGCTGGAAAACGCCGAAACTGCGGAAATATATTTCAACGGTACCGCCGTAAAATCGGAGGTATGCGGGTTTTATGTGGATAAGGATATAAAAACCGTAAATCTGCCTACGGTAAGTCCGGGCGAAAACGAGCTGATTATCGCCATGCCGTATGCTAATCATATAAATGTTGAGTACTGCTATCTTTTAGGAGATTTCGGCGTAGAGGTTGTCGGTGAAAAAGCGCAGATTGCCGCAAAACAAAGCCTGATAAAATTCGGCGATATAACGCGGCAGGGCTTGCCGTTTTACGGCGGAAATATTACATACATATGCGATATTGAAACCGTATGCGGAGAATTTGAGGTGAACATACCGTATTATAGGGGCTCTGTTATTTCCGTTTCGGTTGACGGTGAGAAAAAGGGGCTTATAGCTTTTGACCCATATAGGCTCAAAATTAATACCGCGGCGGGCAGGCACAGGCTGGAAATTACCCTGTACGGTAATCGGTACAACACTTTCGGAGGATTGCATAATTCAAATAAAAAGGATATATGGTACGGACCAAATTACTGGCGGACTACGGGCGACAATTGGAGCGATTCATATATTTTAAAGCCTACGGGAATATTGAGCAAGCCTGCAATACGCGAATAAAAAATACGGCTGTCTGAGCGTGTCGACTTTTTCGACACGCTCCCCACCGGGAATGCCGTTCGCTCGAAAATCACGGATTTTCGGACTGCACTCCTTACTCTTGCGGTGCTCGGCGAAAAACTTCCTTGGAGCGTCGTTTTTCTGCCGACCGCGGCGCCATAACCACCACAGTCCCCCCCGAAAACCGCATTATAAGCGGTTTTTCGCTTATAATGTGTTTTTCCGCCGCACCTGTCGCCGGAAAAACGAAAAATTCGGCGGAATTATTACGCTTGATTAATTGAATAACATGTTATATACTTTTTTACATAGAAGGGGGAAGTAAAATTGAAATTGATTGATATTTGTCCTTTTGTGCGTTTTTCATTGGAATTTTCATTCATTCCGAGCAAAAATTGCTTTACGGCGATAGATAACCGCCTTTTTTATGTAAGTCGGGGGAAAGGGGAAATTGTTATAAACGATACGGTTTACTCCTTCTCCGAGGGTACGCTCATGATTTGGCCTGCGGGGTTTAAATATCAGTTTCTATGCGATGAGACAATAAGCCTGCTGTCTATAAATTTTGATTATTCGCAAAAATACTCGGATACCGATCAGAATATAAACCCCATTATGATAGGTCCCGATTACAAATTTGACGATTTGTTTTTTAAGGATGAAATTGAAGACTGCCCGATACTTAACAAAGAATTGATTATGTACAATTCATCGGAATATTATAACGATTTGAAAAATATAGTATTTGAACGCAGCTTTCAGCAAATGTTTTACAGCGAATTTGCGGGAAATATTCTTAAAAAAATCATTTTAAAGGCAGTCCGCGCTGTTTCAACGCCGGAGATTTCATCCGCTATATTGCAGAAAATCAATATGGTTATGCGGTATATACAAAATAACTATTCAAGAACCATAAGCAACCGCGAGCTTGCCGAGCTTGTGGGGTATCACCCGTATTACTTAGGCAGGGTGTGGCTGTCAACCCAGGGAATAACGCTGCACCAGTATGTTATTAATTACAGAATAACAATGGCGGAGCAGCTTTTAATTTCAACCAACGATTCCATTTCTTCCATAGCGCAGCAGGTGGGATTTTCATGTACGGTTTCGTTTGACGATAACTTTAAAATCAGAAAAGGCGTAAGCCCGTCGGTTTTCAGAAAACAGCATCGGTCAATAAGAAACTGACGGTGCTTACCGCGCGATTTCGGCGGCGGTTAAAACGCTCGGCAAGGAGTTTCTCAGAACCACGGAAATGTACTTTACCGCTTTTTCGGGGTTGTGACTTTCCTTATCAGTGAATTCATCAATCAACATTCCTGCGATAGCCTCGGTATAAAAATGGGCGAGAAACTCTTTGTACTGTTCCTCGGCATATATGCCGAGCTGCTGCTCGGTATTACTGATAATATTTTTTATAATACCTATAAAATCAGAGTGAAAAAAGCGTTTCATCTCGTCGCGACCCATGCTGTCGTAAGCGCAGCATAAAAGGTGCTTATTGGTTTTTACATAGTCAAGAACAAAAAGCACCGCCTCGCGGTAATCCATAAGCAGATCAAACTGTTTTACAACCTCAATAGCTTCTTCCTCCAGCATCCATTTAAGCAAAGCGTAAATATCTTCAAAATGATAATAAAAGGTTTTGCGTTTCACGCCGCAATCGGTAATAATTTCACTGACGGTAATCTTTGAAAGAGGTTTTTCTCCATAAATCTTTTTAAAGATGCCGCCAGTGTTTTTTTGTGTTCAGACTTGTAACCTCGTGTTTCATAATTTTTCCGCTCCTTTTAATTCATTATACACTTGACCGGTAAATTATCCAACGGTCATATACCGGATATTTGTCCGTAAAATTCAAAACAGAATTTCATTTGCCCCACAATCAGCACCGATTTGACGGTTTTTTACCCGAAATGCCCCTGTTTGACCGTTTTATTTACCGCGCCGCTTTATTATACTGGTTAGCGAAATAAAGGAAAGGAGCGGAAATATGAGCGAAAAAAATACCGCGTTTGTTTATCGGCGCCGCTCGGCAGGCGTATGGGAACAATGGTTATTAAAGAAACAGGCGGCAGGGTAGAGGGTCGGCTGGAGGTTATGAACCGAAAAAATTCATTTTCCGGCAGGTTATCTGCTGACGGAACACTGACTATTTCGGGCACTGTTAAAACGCTTATAAGCACCGTGTATTACACGGCTGCGGGAACGGTAAGCGGCAGCAAAATACTGTTGAATTTAAAAACGGCGCCGGGCGCATATTATCCGGTCTCCGGGGAGGAGTTTAATACTGATGACGAAATTTTATAAACACATTGTGAGTCACCGAAAAGTAATTATTGCAGTATTTCTTATTTTATTTGCCGTTTGTGCTTTTTGCGCTTATACTCACCACCACCTCGTTTGCAGAGCCGTTTTTGGTGCTCGAGGGCTTGAAATTGCAATTATAATAAATGCAGGTAGCAACCTTATGTTCGGCGAAATTTCCTTTGTAACCAATGCGGCGGGGAATATTTTACAGCTTGCGGTATCGCTTGACTATTCGGTTTTCCTGCTGCACCGCTTTGCGGAGTGCCGGCAAACGGCCGATAACCCCGAAGACGCTATGGTGCAGGCGCTTACCATGTCTACAAGCTCAATTTTATCAAGCGGGCTTACAACCGTTATCGGCTTTTTGGCGCTCTGCTTAATGCAGTTCAGAATAGGCCCCGATTTAGGGCTTGCCTTGGCAAAGGGCGTGGCAATAAGCCTTATTACCGTTTTTGTTTTTATGCCCGCCTTGATACTTAGCACCTATAAGCTGATAGATAAAACGCAGCACCGCTCGTTTATGCCCTCGTTTAAGGGCTTCGGCAAATTCGTAAGCCGTGTAATGATACCATTTGTAATTATATTTGCAATTTTAATTGTGCCCTGCTATTTAGCCTCAAGTGCGAACAGCTTTTATTACGGCGCCTCGCCCATTTTCGGCAGCGCCACGTAGCTTGAGGCGGACACCGAAAAAATAGAAAATGCTTTCGGCAAACGCGATACCTATGTGCTTATGGTGCCGAAAAACAGCACTGCAACGCAGGCGGAATTATCGGGCGAACTGCACGGTATTCCGCAGATTAAAAGTATTCTTTCATATGTTGATACAGTGGGCGAGGTAATACCCGAGCAGTATTTGGACAGCGGCACGCTTTCTAAGCTGAACAGCGAAAAATACACCCGAATGGTTTTAACGGTTGACGCCGCTTATGAGGGTGATGAGACCTTTTCGCTGGTGGAAAATATTCGCAAAACGGCGGAAAAATATTACCCCGGCGAGTGGTACCTTGCGGGCGAGGGCGTATCTACCTATGACCTTATGGATACCGCAACCGCCGATATGGCAAAGGTAAATTTGGTGGCTATAGGCGCGGTATTCGTTGTGCTGCTGTTTACAATGAAATCGTTTGTTTTGCCTATAATTCTTGTGCTTTCAATCGAAACCGCTATTTGGATAAACCTTTCCATACCGTATTTCAGCAATCAGGCTATTTTCTACATTGCTTACCTTATTATAAGCTCAATTCAGCTGGGCGCCACGGTAGATTATGCTATACTCTTTACCGACAGATACAGAGAAATGCGCCAAACCTACGCCAAACGCGACGCAATAATTCAAACCGTCTCGGCGGTGGCTGTTTCAATTTTAACCTCGGCAAGCGTTTTAACCGCAGTCGGCTTTTTGCTCGGTGCGTTTTCAACCCACGGGCTGCTCTCGCAGCTGGGGTATTTTCTCGGTAAAGGCACGCTTTGCTCGCTTGCAATAGTGCTGTTTGTATTGCCGGGTCTGCTGTATTTATGTAATAAAAATATCGTTAAAAAATCTAAGGAGGCTGTTTCACAATGAAATACATTAAAAAAATTACCGCGGCGGCATTATCCGTATTGCTTTTAGGCTCTTTGGCGGCTCCGGTAATATTACCGATTACGGCGACTACACCGCCGTTAAAATGCTTAACACGACCGATAAAGTTACACAAAGCGGCGATAAAATAACCTTAACGTCTGCCGCCGATAAGGTTTACTACCAGGGAACGCTGAAAAAACCGCTATACCGTGGAATATCTCGGTTCGCTACTTTTTGGACGGTAAGGAGTATTCCGCTAAGGATATTGCGGGAAAAAGCGGCGCGCTGGAAATTCGCTTTTCGGTTAGTAAAAATGAAAACTGCAAGGGCAGCTTTTATGATGATTATGCTTTGCAGGCTTCTTTTACGCTTAATACCGACCTTTGCAAAAATATTGTAAGCAGCGGCGCAACGGCTGCAAACGTGGGCAGCAATAAGCAGCTTACCTACACTGTGCTGCCGGGCAAGGGCATTGAAACGGTTATTAAAGCCGATGTTACGAATTTTGAAATGGACGCGGTTGCTATAAACGGCGTTAAAGAGGTGCGCGACGGAACAGGCAAATTGAGCAGCGCCGCCGAAACACTTAACGGCAAGGTGGGCGAGCTTAACTCGGGCGTTGCCGCTCTTATAGGCGGTGCGGGCGAGCTTTATTCGGGTCTTACCCGATATTACGGCAAAAAACGGCCAGCTTACCGCCGCGGCTTACACGGCGTATGAGGGGCTTTGCACCGCGGCTGCTGCGGCGCTGAACAGTCAGCTGGAAGCTAACGGTATGGCTGCCGTTACGCTCACCCCGCCAACTATTCGGCAGTGCTTATGGAGCTGCTTAAAAAAATGAATGCCGATACAGCGCACAAGGCGGCGTATCAAACAGTATTACAGCAGATTTCGGGACTAAAGGAACAGCTTGACAGCTACGGCGAATTTTATCAGGGACTTCTTGATTACACAGGCGCCGTAAGCAATGCCGCACAGGGGGCAAAAGAATTAAAGCTGAATATGGACGCGCTGTATACCAACACAGGCAAGCTGAAAATATCGGTAGGGGAAATGACCGGCGCCGTAGGCAAGCTGTACGGCGGAACAAAGGAGCTTGCAAACGGCACGGCAGAATTCAGTAACAAAACCTCCAATATAGATGAACAGATAAGCGATGAAATTGATAATATGATTTCTTCGGTTACGGGTAATAATGCTGAAACAGTATCGTTCATTTCCGAAAAGAATACCAGTGTCGGCTCTGTTCAGTTCGCAATTAAAACGGCGGCGGTTGAAAAAGCCGAGACTGAGGTAAGCAGCGCCGTAAAAGAAACAAAGCTTACCTTCTGGCAAAAGCTGCTGCGCCTGTTCGGGTTATATTGATTGTTTTGCCTGAGAGTTAAGAGGTAAAAAGTAAAAATCCCATTCACAAAAGTGAACGGGATTTTTGGTGGGGACTGGCGGGCTCGAACCGCCGACCTCCTGCGTGTGAAGCAGGCACTCTGACCAGCTGAGCTAAACCCCCGATTAAATACTATTTTACCATATTTTTTTAAAATTTCAATACCCAATTTTAAATTTCGGGGGGTACTTTTTATAAATATGTTGATTAAAATACAAATCGGGGGTATAATTAATTTTCGCGGGCATTATAGTATAGGATTAATTTTTATTCATAATCTTCAATTGCCTGCACCGCTTCTTCGCGGGTGGGGAAAGCAATTCCGTTTTCCAGAATGCGCTTATCCTCCTCGGGTAATTCTTCAAGGCTTATTTCACCGAACACGGCGTTTACTTTTCCGTCATTATAAAGCGCCACGGAATTTCCGTAGGCTTTAAGCACCCAACCCGACGGCTCGTAATTCCTGTTTTCCGCCGCCAGCCCTATTACAATCAATATTATTACCGCCGTGGCGGTAAGTACCGCTGCCGTTATTAAAAAATTACGGCGTTTTTTCGTTTCCATAATCCACCTTCTTTTATATGTATTTTTGCCCTTATTTTTCCTTTATATTCATTTTCGGGGGGTGCAGCCTTAAATGGTTGCGGCTTTTATAATTTTATTTTTAATTTTGCTTATTATCGCGGCGGCTTATTTTTGCTACCGTTTGGCGTTTTCTGTGCCGAAGCAGAGCAGGGAGTCGCTTTTTGAAATGCCCGATACCGAGCAATACGCGCCTTATAGGGACGCCGCACGGCAGATGATAAGCGAGGCGCTTGAAATTCCGTATAAAGAGGTCACCGTTACATCATATGACGGTCTGCGCCTTTTCGGGAAATGTTATTTTGCAAATAAAGGCGCGCCGTGGCTTATAATGATGCACGGGTACAGAAGCGGTGCTGAAAGGGATTTCTGCGGCGGGCTTAAATTCGGAATTGAAGCGGGGTTCAACGTGCTGCTTGTTGACCAGCGCGCCCACGGAAAAAGCGAGGGCAAATGCCTTACTTTCGGTATAAAGGAAAGGCGCGACTGCCTCTCCTGGGTGAATTACGTTGCGTCAAGGGCGGGCAAGAACTGCGAAATTGTGCTTTACGGTATGTCGATGGGAGCGGCTACCGTGCTTATGGCGGCGGGGCTTGATTTGCCGCGAAACGTGGTGGGCATAGTGGCGGATTGCGGTTACAGCTCGCCAAAGGCAATAATTAAAAAGGTCATTTGCGAAATGCATTATCCTGTTTTCCCCACATATTTTTTGGTAAGACTCGGTGGTATGCTTTTCGGCGGCTTTGATATTGAGGAAACATCTGCCGCGGCGGCTATGGATGGGTGCAATATTCCCGTTCTTTTTATCCACGGCGAGGACGACCGCTTTGTGCCCTGCGATATGGGCAGGGAAAACCATAAGCGCTGCCGTTCGGCGGGCAAAAAAATACTTACCGTGCCTGCCGCGGGGCACGGTATGAGCTATATGACGGATAAAAAAGCATACCTCGGCGCGGTCACGGAATTTTTAAAAGCCGTTTTAAAAAATGGTTTACAAAATTAGCCTTATTCCGAAATAGCTTAAAATTAACAGCTTTTCAAAAAAAGTATTGACTTCATTTTTATTTGTGGTAATATGTGTACACCCAATAATAAAAAATATAAATGGGGTGTCTGCTATGACAACGGCAAAGCCACAGTTCGACAGAGAAAAAATATTAAAAGAAGAAAAAACGTTGCTTGATTGTTATTCCGGTGAAAGCCGGGGATTTTTGGCAACGCTTTTTCGTTTTTACAAGGGGAATTACGGTAATCTTTTAATGTCGGCGCTTATGTTTTTCATTAAGGTTTCGCCCACATGGATAATTCCGCTTATAACCGCGGGAGTTATAAATATAGCTACCGAAAAGCCGGATGACGCCGTGAAAAGGTTTATAATTTACGGCACGGTAACGGTGGTAATTCTCTTGCAGAATATTCCCACTCACACGCTTTATATGATGTATTTAAGCCGCGCGCAGCGCAGCGTTGAGGCGGGACTTCGCGGTGCTATGATAAGAAAGCTGCAGCAACTGTCGGTTACTTTCCATAAGGAAACCGAATCCGGCAAAATACAGTCGAAGGTAATGCGTGATGTTGAGGCGATTGAAAACTTTACGGGGCAGATTTTCACCACCACGCTTACCGTTGTTACCAATATGGCAATATCGCTTGCAATAGTAATAACCAAGAATATATATGTTTTTCTTATGTTTTTGGTTTGCGTGCCCTTTGCGGTATTTTTAAGCAATATTTTTAAAAAGAAAATGCGGGCGCAAAGCCACGATTTCCGCAAGAAAATGGAAAGCACCGCGTCGGATGTGCTGGATATGGAGGAGCTTATTCCCGTAACGCGGGCGCACGCGCTTGAAAAAAACGAGATTAAAAAACTCACTGCCAGTGTTACCGATATAGCCGAAAGCGGCTATAAAATGGATAAAATATACGCCGTATTCGGCTCGGTTAACTGGGTAATGTTTTCACTGTTTCAAATGATATGCCTTTTCTTTACGGGATTTTTGGCGTTCAAGGGGCAAATAACAATAGGGGACGTATCGCTTTATCAAAGCTATTTCGGCGCGCTTATAGGGCAGGTTTCAAGCATAATAGGGCTGTTGCCCATTATTTCGAAGGGCGCCGAGGCAATAAACTCAATAGGCGAAATACTCAATTCGCACGATATTGAGAATAACGACCGAAAAATAAAAATGAAAAACCTTGAGGGCAGCTATGAGTTTAAGGACGTCTGCTTTAAATATGACGACCGCACGCCCGTGCTGAACGGCTTTTCGCTTACGGTAAGCCCGGGCGAGACTGTGGCGCTTGTGGGCGAATCGGGTTCGGGTAAATCAACGGTGCTCAACCTCGTTATAGGCTTTAACCAAATAGACAGCGGCAGCTTTAAAATAGACGGAACCAATGCGGATAAAATAAATATGCGCTCTTACAGAAAGTTTATATCGGTAGTGCCGCAAAACTCAATACTTTTTTCGGGCACAATAAAGGAAAACATAACCTACGGCAGAAAAAACGTAACCAAAGAAATGCTTGATTACGCCGTAAAGGCGGCAAGGCTTGAAAGCGTTATTGAAAAGCTGCCCGACGGAATAAACACCGTGGTGGGCGAGCACGGCGCTAAGCTTTCAGGCGGTCAGCGGCAGCGAATTTCCATTGCACGCGCAATAATAAGAAACCCGCGCGTTATAATTTTTGATGAGGCTACAAGCGCGCTGGACTCCGTAACCGAAAGGGAAATTCAAACCGCGATAGAAAACCTTACTGCCGACAGAACCACGTTTATTGTGGCGCACCGCTTATCCACCATAAAAAACGCCGATAAAATCGCCGTTATGGACGGCGGCAGATGCGTTGAATACGGTACATACGATGAGCTTATGGCTAAAAAGGGCAGATTTTACGAGCTTAAAAAGCTGCAATCTTAACGGGCACAGCTGCGTTTTTGTTTCTTTTTTGTTACTTGTAATATTATCGGCGCGGGATTATAATGTAATATGTTATCGAATATTTTGGGAGTGAAAAATGTGTCGAATAATGTCTATGTGATAATTCCCTCGCTCAACCCGGATGAAAAGCTGAAAAGAACCGTCAGCGGAATGTTGAACGCGGGGTTTGAAAAAATCATCATAGTAAACGACGGAAGCGATAAAGAGCATCTTGATAATTTCCCTCATTCGGATGAGAATATAACCGTTATACACCGTCGGCAAAACCACGGAAAGGGAGCGGCTTTAAAGGTGGCTTTCCGCCATATTCTGCGCAACTGCCCCGACGCCGCGGGCGTAGTAACGGTTGACGGCGACGGTCAGCACAGCCCCGTGGACGCAGCCGCCTGCGCCGCTGCACTTGAGGGCATAGGCAAAGGCGCCGTGCTCGGCTGCCGCGATTTTTCGGGGGAGGACGTACCGAAACGCAGCCGAATGGGCAACCATATGACCTCTTGGGTATTTAAAGTGCTTTGCGGTATGGAAATATCCGATACCCAAACAGGGCTCCGAGCTTTTCCCGTGTCCCTGCTGCCGCTGCTTTTATCGGTAAAGGGTGACCGCTTTGAGTACGAAACCAATATGCTGCTTAAATTCAGGCAGTGCGGCGTTAAAATAAAGGAAGTGCCTATTGAAACTGTATACATAGAGGAAAACGCAACCTCGCATTTCCGCCCGATACAGGACTCCCTCAGAATTTACCGATTTATACTTGTATATTTTTTAAGCTCGGCTATATCCTTTATCGCTGATTTATCAGTATTCTACCTTGTAATGAAGCTGCTGGGCTCTGCTATGGGCAAATGGGCAGAGCTTGGCGCCACCGCCATAGCAAGAGTATTTTCCTCGCTTATCAATTACAATATAAACCGAACGAAGGTATTCAATTCAACCTCAAAATCACACGGCAAGCTTGCGCGCTACTACGCGCTTGCAATTCCGCAAATGTTTATTTCCGCAGGGCTTGTAACCCTTGTTTCGCATTTGCTTAAAGCTACGCCGTTCCTTGCAACGGTTATTAAGCTTATAATAGACACGGTAATTTTCTTTGTCAACTACCGTATTCAGCAAACATGGGTTTTTGCGGAAACGAAGGGTAATAAGGATATGGGTAAAAAAAGAAGAAGAAAAAAGCTTACCACCGGAACGGTTGTAAAAAGAAGTCTTTTGTCGCTCGGCACGGCAATTGTAATGGTGCTTGTTTTCGTTATTTCCGCGGCGCTTATGATTTGCTACGGCCCGAGCAAGAGCCTGCGCAATATGACGGTTATAATGGCAAAGGAAGCAAGCGCCACAAAATGGATACCCACCCTGTTTTTGCCCGCGTCTACGGTAAATAAAATAATTGCGGACAGTGAAAAGGTAAACGTTGACGTAATAGGCGCGGACGATTATAAAAACACCGACGCCGACGAATGGGAGGACGCGATTGACGGTATGAAGCTTATATACCTCAACGAGTCCAAATTTAAGGGCTATCTTTTACTTATACGCGACCCCAAGCGCGTAAGCGTGGGTACATCATCAGAAAATTACGCCTCGGCTACGGCGGGCGCCAGAATTTTTGATATTGTGCAAAAATATAACTGCACGGTTGCCATAAACGGCGGCGAATTTGCCGACGCTGGCGGTCAGGGCACCGGCGCTAAGCCTATGGGGCTTACCTATTCGGGCGGCAAAAACGTTTGGAACGACGGACTAAAGCGCTCGTTTTTCGGCTTTGATAAAAACGATAAGCTTGTCTGCCGCGAGGGTATGACTAAAAAAGAGGCCGATGAGCTAGGCATACGCGACGCGGTTTGCTTCCAGACGGGTAACGTGCTTATACAGCAAAACGGCGACGATATAAAGCTTTTCCATGCCGATAACGATACCGGTACCGCGCAGCGCACCGCAATAGGTCAGCGTGCGGACGGCACGGTTATAATGCTTGTGACCGACGGACGCTCGGTAGACAGTATAGGCGCCACAAGAAACGACGTTATAGACATTATGGTTTCCTACGGCGCGGTAAACGCGGGAATGTTGGACGGCGGCTCATCTGCTATGATGTACTACCGCAATTATTTTGATAAATATTCTGTTGATAAATCGCAGCTTGACCCCTACCAGCTTAAAGGGCTTGTAAACAGATACAAGGCGTTTACAAACCCGCGCAGGATTCCCACCTACTTTATTGTATCGGAGGAAAAGAAATGAAAACCCGCTCTTTGTTCTATAAAATTTACTTTTCCGCCATTGCAATTTTTGTTGCGGCGCTTATAATATTCCTTTTCGTATTCGGCAGCTGGCTTAAAAAATATGAGGCGGCGCAGCCCGAGCAGATAATGTCGGCTTTTATGAATAATGATGTTAAAAGCGGCAAATTATCCGCTGTAAAGGATAAATACCATATAAACGTTTCAAAATACGAAACAAACGAAAGCCTTGATAAAGCGGTGTCCGCCGCAACAAAGGATAAGGAGCTTACCTTTGCAACCTCCTCAATCAAGCCCGAGGGCTGTGACCTTGCCTACTCGGTAAAATCTGGCGACATCAAGCTTATGAGCGTTTATTTAAAGCGTGACGATAAAAAACGCTACACAATTTCGGGAATAGATTTTGATAAAAAGCTTTATAAAACCTATAAAATCTCCGCCACGTCCGATGCGGAAATTTCGGTAAACGGAGTTACCGTTAAAAACGAGGACCGCAAGAACGAAGAACTGCCGGATATTGACAGTTCACTCACCAAAGGTACGAATATAATAAACAAGCAGATAATAACGCTTGATAATATGCTGAGCGACGAGCCGCAAATAACGGCAAAATCGGGCAGCACCTCGCTCCCGGTGGAAAAAAACGGCACTGTTTACAATGTGGTTCAGGAATTTGCGGAAAAAGAGGCGGTAGGCAAAATTGCGGGCAAGGCTGCAAGCGTTTACGCCGAGTATATGCAGAATGACTCCTCAATGACGCAGATTCGCAAATATATGGCCACAGATACAAAGTTTTATAAAAACTTGCGTACAAGCCTTGTTATATTCGTTCTTGACCATGATAAATATGAAATAAAGGACCTTAAAACCTCTGATTTTCATAAATACAGCAGCGACCTGTTCAGCTGCCGCGTTACCCTTATAAACGAGCTGACGCGCAAGGGCGAAAAATATCAGGATCACTTTGATAAATATGTATATCTCCGCCGCGACGGCGATACATACAAGGTGCTTGATATGCAGAACACGGGAGATAAAAAAGATGAATGATTTTGAAATAAATATACTTAATTTTATCCATGATACCTTTGCCTGCCCGTTTCTTGATAAGGTAATGCCAATAATAACCCTTTTCGGCGATAAGGGCATTTTTTGGATTGCGGTGGCACTTATTCTTATAATAATAAAAAAGACCCGCAAAACGGGCGTTATGATGGGCACAGCGCTGCTTTTAGGGCTTATAATAGGTAATGTAATACTGAAAAACGCTATTGCAAGAGACAGACCTTATATCATAAATGAAACAATGCAGGCGGAGCTGCTTGTAAAGGCGCTTTCGGACTTTTCGTTCCCCTCGGGGCATACGCTCGCCTCGTTTGAGGCGGCAACCGTGCTGCTTATAAGGGATAAGCGTTTCGGTATTCCGGCGCTTGTACTCGCCGTTTTAATAGCGCTTTCCCGCCTGTACCTTTATGTGCACTATCCCACCGATGTTTTGGCGGGCGCATTGCTCGGCGCGTTTATAGGTATTTTCGCCTGTTTCCTTGTGGATAAGATTTATAAACGGTTTGAGAAAAAACCGATTTAACCTTTAGAAAATATAATCAAGCTGCAATACTCAGTAAAAAATATGCCGCTGAGAGTTACCGCAAACGGTACTCTCAGCGGCTGTTTCTTTTTAAAATTATTTTACAAACCTGCTTACGCGCGGTTTCTTTTTGGCATAGGGGTTGCTTGTGGGGTTGATTGCGGCAGAATATGCGGCGCCGCAGCTTTGGCAGGTATCTGTTCCCGCCTTGTTTACCGTGCCGCATTTTACACATTCCCAAGTGCCGCGGGCGGCTTCGCCATGGTATGCCGCCGGTACGGCAGACTCCGGCGAATTATAGGGATTTACTATATTCTCAAGCCCTTTGAGCTTTGTTCTGAGCCAAGTGGTTTCCTCGTTTAACTGCTCTATATCCTCGGTATTGCGTATTACCGAAATGGTAAGGGCTATTTGAAGAATACAGATAAACCCGGCAAGAACAGCCGTAAAGGCATCGCTGCCGATAAGCATAAAAAAGATGAATACTCCGCTGATGATTTGCAGAAAAAGGAGAATGTAAAGCAGCTTTTTCATACAAATATCCCCCTTACGCGCTTAAATAATATTTTACAAGCGACTGCAAGAGCGTATCGCGGTCAATCTTTCTTATAAGATTACGCGCATTGTTGTGGGTTGTAATATAAGTGGGGTCTTCGGACAAAATATATCCGACTATCTGGTTTATGGGGTTGTAACCTTTTTCTTTAAGCGCGTCATAAACCAGGGTCAAAATATTCCTTATTTCCTGTTCTGTCTGGTCGCCTATTGAAAAGGTCATTGTTCTGTCATTCATAAATTACACCTCTCACAACTGTTTATAATTATTTTATACCTTTTTTCAAAAAAGTTCAAGCACTATTTTCTAAGCTCTGCGCCCGCGCTTTCAAGATTTTTAATTATTGCGGCGTTTACCGTATCAATATCTTTATCGGAAAGCGTTGCGTCGGCAGAACGCAGCCACACGCTGTAAGCCACGCTCTTTTTGCCCTCGGGTATTTGCGAGCCTGAGTATACATCGAAAAGCTCCAGCCTTTCAAGCAGCCTGCCTGCGCCCTTGGTTATCGCCTTTTCAAGCGCGCCCACGGGTAAGTCCTTATCGCAGAGCATTGCAAAATCGCGCTCAACCGCAGGGAACTTGGGCAGCGGCTTATAAACGGTTTTGCGCTTGTTTATGCCGAGCAATACATCAAGCTTGATTTCCGCAACGTATACGCGGCAGTCAATGCCGTATTCCGCTGCAACCGTCGGTTGCAGCTCGCCGAAAACGGCTGCAACCGTATTGTTCGCCTTTACAAGCGCCTGTCTGCCCGGGTGGAGATACGGTTCGTTGCTCACTTCATACTGCGTGTGCGCGCCACAAAGCCGCATTACACCCTCTATTATGCCCTTTAAGGTGAAGAAATCTTCATCCTTGCCGTAAATTCCCACTGACATTGTGGGTATCTCGTCGGGCTGCTCGGTTATTGGCAGCTGCTTTGCAATAAACCGCTTTGAAATTTCGTAAAATCTGCCGTCCGTTATCTTGCGGTTGATGTTGGTTGCCAAAACCGACAGCATACTTGTTGTAAGCTGGGTGCGCATTGTAGAGTATTCATCACCGAGCGGGTTTATAATCTTGATTTGTTTGCGGCGCTCGTCGTTTTCATCCAAAAGCAGGGTATCAATAGCGGCGGAGCTTATAAATGAATAGGTTGCAATTTCACGGGCACCCGCGGCGGTCATAAAGTCCTTTATTTTATCGCACTTTATACGCTCGGGCAGCTTTTTGCCGCGCACCACGTCGCCGCGCATCGGCTTGCCTATAATGTGGTCGTAGCCGTAAATCCGCATAACCTCCTCGGCTAAATCGGCTCTGCCCTCAATGTCGTCGCGTATAGAGGGCACGCGCACGGTAAGCTCCTTTCCGTTTGCGGTGGTGGGCAAATGCAGACTGTTTAAAATGGAAACAATTTTTTCATCGGGCACATCTACGCCGATAAGCTCCATAATTTTATCGGTTGTAACATTTATAATTCTTTCCTCGGGCAGACCGTTGTTAAGGTCAATTTCGCCGTCTATAATATCGCCCGCGTCAAGCTCTGAAATAAGCTGCAAGGCGCGCTCCATGGCGTAGGAAACGTTCATAATATCAACGCCGCGTTCATATCTGCCGCTCGCCTCGGTGCGAATACCGAGCGCTCTGCCCGTGTGGCGAATGTTATCGCGGCGGAACTTTGCCGACTCTAAGAACAGGTCTGTGGTGTCGCTTTCAATTTCGCTTTCCTTGCCGCCCATTATACCCGCAAGACACGAGGGCTTTTCGCCGTCCGCAATAACCAGCATATCGGTGGTCAAATTGTGGTCTGTGCCGTCAAGTGTGGTTATGGTCTCGCCCTCTTCGGCGTTGCGAACGATTATTTTATGCCCGCCTATATCGTTATAGTTAAAGGCGTGCATGGGCTGACCCGTTTCAAGCATTACAAAATTTGTAATATCAACAATATTGTTAATGGGGCGCATACCCGAGGCGGTTATCGCCTTTTTCATCCACTCGGGCGATTCCTTTATGCGCAGGTTTTTAACCACCCTGCCTATATAGCGGGGGCATAAATCAAAATTGCGCACCTCAATGCTTATATAATCAGATATATTCTGTCCCACCGTTTTATATTCCGGCTTAGGCGCTTTAAATTCAGTGCCTAACACTACCGAAATTTCCTTTGCAACGCCCAAAAAGCAGTTGCAATCGGGGCGGTTGGCGGTAATTTTAAAGTCTATTATATAATCGTTAAGCCCCAAAACCTCGCGCATATCGGTGCCCGGTTTCGGCTCTCCCTTTAAAATAAGTATGCCGTTAACCGCGGCGCCCTCGTAATCAGCCTCGGTAAGGCACAGTTCGCCGCCCGAGCAGAGCATACCGTTTGACATGGCGCCGCGCAGCTTGCCCGCAACAATGTGCGCGCCGTTCGGCAGGTAGCTGTTATCAAGCGCGGCGGGAACGTAATCGCCCTCGTGTATATTCTGCGCGCCCGTAACAATTTGAACAGGCTCATTCTTACCCACATCCATTTGGCATATCTGCAAGTGGTCGCTGTTTTCATGCGGAGTTATTTTTAAAATTTTAGCGGCTACAACGTTTTTAATGTTTTCGCCCTGCTTTTCCATTTCCTCAATTTCAAAGCCCGCCATAACCATACGGTCACAAAGCTCCTCAACGGGAACGTTTATATCAACATATCTTTTTAAAGCCTCAAGTGAAATTTTCATTTGTTTTTACCCCCTTTAAAACTGCTCTAAGAAACGCTTGTCGTTCTCGAAAAGCAGGCGGATGTCGCTTATTTTATAGCGTGTTGTGGTAATTCGGTCAATGCCTATGCCGAACGCAAAGCCGGTATAAACGTCGGGGTCAATTCCGCAGGAGCGCAGAACGTTCGGGTGCACCATACCCGCGCCCAAAATTTCTATCCAGCCTGCGCCCTTGCAAACGCGGCAGCCCTTGCCCCCGCACTCGCTGCACGAAACGTCCACTTCAACACTCGGCTCTGTAAACGGGAAGAACGAGGGGCGGAAACGCACCTTTGTATCCTTGCCGTAAATTTCCCTTGCAAACTGCTCAAGCACGCCCTTAAGGTCGCACATGGTAATGCCCTTATCAACCACAAGACCCTCAAGCTGGTGGAAAACGGGTGAATGGGTAGCGTCAACCTCGTCAGCGCGGTACACTCTGCCGGGGCATATAACGCGTATCGGCGGTTTTCTTGTTTCCATTGTTCTTATCTGCGCGGCGGAGGTCTGTGTGCGCAAAAGCAGGTTTTCGCCTAAATAGAAGGTGTCCTGCATATCGCGTGCGGGGTGATCCGCCGGAACGTTCAGGCACTCAAAATTATAGTGGTCGGTTTCAACCTCGGGTCCGTCTACCACGTCAAAGCCCATAGACTGGAAAATATCTATCATATCGTTTACAACGTGATTAAGCGGGTGTATGCCGCCCGTTTTAACCTCTTTTGCGGGCATGGTAATATCAATCGTTTCGGCTTTAAGCTTTGCCTCGGTGGCTTTTTGCTTCATTTCCGTCTTTTTCTCGGCTATAAGCATTTCAAGTTTTTGCTTAGCCTCGTTCACAAGCTGACCCATAGCGGGGCGCTCCTCGGGCGAAAGCGAGCCCATTTGTTTGAGCATTGCCGTAAGCTCGCCCTTTTTACCTAAGTATTTTACCCTTAATTCTTCAATTTCGTTTTCGCTTGCCGTTTTTTCAATGGCAGCCTTTGCCGCCGCTCTTATGGCGTCAATTTTCTCTTTCATTGCTTTTCCTCCACACAAAAAAATAAACTCCGCCCTGTAAAAACAGGACGAAGTACAAAAAGTCTCCGCGGTACCACCCGTAATTTTCGCTCCGAGAGCAAACACTCTTTAGAACCTATAACGGTGTTCTTCCGTCGCCGCCTACTGCGCTTTTCAGCCACGCTGCTCAAAAGGGAACTTCACAAGACCCATACCTGCCCTCGCTTACAGCCGCGGCAAAGGCTCTCTTAAAGGCGGAAGTGTTGCTACTTTCCTTTATCGTTGCATTTTTACTTATAATAACACCGTACGTTTAAAATGTCAAGTGTTATCTTACCAAAGCGTTTATTGAGTTTACAAGGTCCTTATTGCGCGTGGCGGAAATATTATTTAAAAACAGCAGGTCTGTCGCTTTAACGTCGGTGCAGAACTGTGCTATTCCGCGGCTGTCAACGCTTGCAAAATAGCGGTAGTCTATAATATAAACGGTTTGGTAATTGGGAACTAAGAAAGGCGCGAACGCATTTCCGAACGATTCCTTTACAAGCACGCACACAGAGCCGTCTGTCTTTGCGGGGTTGTGAATAATGCTGTAGGGGCGGTCGCCCTTTATAAAGGTGAGATATTTGGACGGAACGTTTGTCATATCGGAAATAATCGCTTCATTTTTAACCGAGGTTTTTGAATAATGAATTTCTATAGTATTTGTTTCCTGCGGCTCATAAGCAAATACCGTGTCGGGGTTAGCCGCTAGCTGCGGCAGCTTTTTGCTTGAATTGTAGAAAGAGCCTAAATAATTCGGGAACTCATGCACCTTAAAGCTGTCAAGCGCAGCGGGCGTGCCGCCTGCCGCCTTTATAAAATCGCAGTATGCGTAATAAGCGCCGAGCGCCGTCCAGTGGTGGTCGGTGCGGAAGTAAATATACTCGTTGCGGCGGGCTTTAAGCGTATCGTAAATTGAAACGGTTTTAACGCCGTTTTTGGCAATGCCCGAGTACATATAATCTATTGCTTTTTTCTGATCCGATGTGTTTATGGTCGCCACAACATTATCGGGTGCGGTAATGCCCATGCTTGTGGGCACAACCATATCATATACGTTTGTTTTGCCCGCGAGCAGCGTTCCCGCGCGGCTTATTGCGCTTACATATAGGTCAGCCGTGCTGCGCACGAAATTATAGTATTCATACGCTGTGTCACCCTTGATAAGCAGCGCGCCGAGGGTTTGGGTTGTTTGGGTCTGCGCGGGCGTTTGCTGTTTCGGCGGCTCGGAGGAGGATGAGCTTTCGGGCTTTGAGGGCTCGCTCGACTCCGCAGAGGACGCGTCGGACGATACATTTGACGATACATCGGATGTATCTCCCGGGTGACTCTCGGGTATATCGTCGCCCTTTTCAACGTCACCCTGTATTTGAACGTCGGTCTTGCCGTAAAAAACGGAGAAAAAGGCGTTAATATCCGTCAGCTTTTCTCTTAAAGGAAACGTATCGGAATACCAGCTGTTTATTCCGTCGAAATAATCGCCCGAGACAAGGGCTGTAAGCGTAAATTTCGGGAATTTTGTAAGCTCGCGCTTTTCGCTTTCCGAATATTTCGGGCGCAGCGGTATTATAAGCGATAAAACAAAAAACGAAAAAAGCAAAACGAAGAAAAAACGGACGAACCATATGCTCATTATTCTTAATTTCCGCATATTAACGGGGGGAAGGCGCACTTCTTCCGCATCGGTAATAGTGTTGTTCTGTTCCGCCATAAAGAAGCCCCCTTTTTAAAATCTGAAATAAAGAAACGGATTGTAGCTGTTGCCCACAAGCGCCGCGGCAGAGAGTAAAAGCAGCGCGGCGGGAATTACAAATTGCAGCACCGAATAGGCCGCAAGAGCGCCGTTATTTCTGAGCGCGCGGTATTTGAACGCGGCTGACAGGCGCTTTGTTACGGGCGTAGACGCGAAAATTGCGATTAAAAGTATTATAATATGGCTTTTCACGGTAGTCCATGTTTCAAAATCCGAAAATTTATTGCCGTTCGCGCCGAACATTCCTTTAAGCACGCACCATATATCGTTAAGATTTTCAAATTTAAACAAAATCCACCCGAAAAAGACTATGAGCAGCAAATATATATGGGCTATAATCGGCTGCTTTTCTAGATATTTTGAAAGGAAAAGCTTTTCCAGCGCAATAAACACGAAGAAATAAAGCCCCCACAGCACAAAGTTCCACGAAGCGCCGTGCCAAAGCCCCGTAAGCGCCCATACAACAAACAGGTTTAAAACCGTTCTGAACTTTCCGCAGCGGCTGCCGCCCAGCGGGATGTAAAGATAATCCCTGAAAAAGCTGCCGAGGGTGATATGCCAGCGCCGCCAGAACTCACTGACCGACGTGGATATGTATGGGTAATCAAAATTTTCGGTGTAGTGAATACCTATCATTTTACCCATACCTATAGCCATATCGGAATACGCCGAGAAATCAATATAAATCTGTAAAGTGAAGGCAAGCACGCCCACCCAAAGCGAAAGCACACTTTTTGACGCCAACAATGAAAAATCCCCGCCGTCTGGCACAAGCAGCGTATCGGCAAGCGCGGCACAGGTGTTTGCAATTATCGCCTTTTTTGCAAGACCCACGGTAAAGCGGTTTATGCCTTCGGCAATATCGAACTGCGAGGCTCTGCGCTCCTCAAGCTCGGCGCATATGTCCTTATAGCGCACAATAGGACCCGCTATGCACTGGTGGAAAAGGCTTACATAAAGCAACAGCGTTTTAAAGCTGCGCTGTGGCAGAACGTCGCCCCTGTAAACATCAACGCAGTAGGTAATAAGCTGAAAGGTATAAAAGGATATTCCTATCGGCAGCATAATAGACGGCACCTTTGCGGGGAACCCGGTGAAAAATTTAATATTTGAAAGAATAAAGCTGCCGTATTTGAATATGCCGAGCAACACAAGATCCACACTGACCGTAAGCCCCAAAAAGAGTTTAGCCTTTTTGGAGCCGCGCTCATATTTGGACATAATGAGGGTGAGGTACCAGTCCGTAAGGGTCATACCAACGAGCAGCAGAATATAAATAGGCTCGCCCCAGGCATAAAAAATTAGCGAAAAAACAAGCATTACGGTGTTTTTTTGCTTTATATCCTTGGCAAAAAAATAAGCCAGCAAATTAAGCGGCAGAAAAAGAAAAATAAAAGGCAGGCTTGAAAAAACCATCTAAACACATCCAACTGAAAGTACTGATTATATTATATACGCTTTCGCCGAAAAGTACAGTAACATTACGGTTACAAATTATAACAGTGTGTTACATCTCCGCACTACGCCGATATTATCAATTATACCACGCTTTTAACCGAATGGCAATAAAAATACACGGCGGGCAGGATGGTTTATTTTCCCACCTGAACCGCCGTGTATTGCGCCCCTAAACGGATATTTTCGGGGGCAGGCTTTTTATTTCAGCCCCAATACTTTAAGAGGTTCGGTCACATGACCGTCCTTATATGCCTCAAGGTGCAAATGGCTTTGGTCGGCGCACTCACCGGGAACAGACGTTACCGAGCCTATTATATCGCCGGCGGTAACCTTGTCGCCTGCTTTTACCTTTATATCCTTTAATGCGGCGTACTTGGTTGTAATACCGTTGCCGTGGTCTATTGTTACCGTGTTGCCCAAAAATGCGGTTTCTTCGGCGGATAATACCTTCCCGTCGCCGCAGGCGCTCACCGCGGTGCCGTCCGCACAGGCAATATCAAGCCCCGTGTGTATGCGCATATCGCCGTAGGTTGCGGAAAATTGCAGCTCTTTATCGCTGTATTTTTTTATAATATCACCCTGCACCGGCATGGAAAAAGTCTTTTTTTGCGGCTTGCTTTCGGTTTTTGACTCGGTGCTTTCGGCAGAGGAATACGGCACATCGGATACGGCTTTGCCTACATCTTCGGAAACCGTGCCCGAGGGCTCGGGGACGCTTTCGGGCATGCTTGACTGCGGCGGCTCCGAAATTTGCGAGGGCGCGCTGCCGCTGTCGTTATTTCTGCGGCTTATGCTTGACGCGGCGAACCACGAGGCTCCGCCGAGCGCCAAAAGGCAGCAGGCAATAATTATATAAAAGGCGGCGCTGCCTTTGAATTTGGGTTTTGAAGTGTATTCGGAATATTTCATAATTTCATTTTCCTTTCAGACGGGCGTTTTCTGAAATTATTATTAACTAAAATACATATTATATTCCTTAAAAATTTAAAAACAGTTCACAGAAATGAAAAAATTATAGTTTATTATATGCTTGTACCGAAAAGGGAGCCGCACCCGTTTTGGTATAATTTCTCTTAAAAAGAGAAGTTCTCTCCTCAAACCCCTTAAAAGTGAAAAAGAGCCGTGAAAACGGCTCTTTTTCACTTTTTAAGCTATTTTCGCTTATAAGGTGTTCTTCCGCCGCGCGTGTCAGCGGAAAAACGCAGATGCGGCGTGAACGCCGCAAAAATAAGTTTTAGAATTTAATGACAGACTGAAGTAGTAATATGAAAACAAATTGGGGTCTGATTTTACAGTATAACGGGCTGTATCTGTTCGCCCGCGAGCGCTTTTTCAACTGTTTGCGGCAAAAGTGAGAAATCGCAGACCAGGGAATTATTCTTACCGAACGGATCGTCCTGCCGGTAGGGGACAAAGTAAATATTGTTCATATTGTGCAGCAGCCCTATATTCTTTGCCGAAGCGCCGAGCGCGTCGTTTGTGGCAATTGCCAGCACCACGGGCTTATTGTTGCGCAGGTGAGCCTTTACCGCCATTGTAACGGGCGTATCGGTAATGCCGAGGGCGGTTTTTGCTATTGTGTTGCCGGTACAAGGGGATACAACGATTATATCCAGCAAATTTTTAGGGCCTATAGGCTCGGCGGCGGCAATATCGTGAATTATCTTCGCGCCGCAAATCTCCTCAACTGCGTCTTTAAGTTCGGCGGCGCTGCCGAAACGCGTATCGGTCGTATATACTATTTGTGACATTATGGGTACTATTTTAATATCGTTTTTTGCAAGCTCTTTCAGCGCCTCAAGAGATTTTTTTATCGTGCAGAAAGAGCCGCAAAACGCATACCCCAAGGTTATATCCTTCATAGCGCTCTCCTCTTTAAATATTTTCTGTTATTATTTCGTGCACGCTTCTCGCCAATATTTCGCCGGCGGTCTGCGGCGCGGTCTTACCCGGCAGTCCCGGCGCCTTAATTGCCGTAATGCCGTTTTTTTCGGCGGCGGCAATATCAAATCCGCCCTTGCTTGACAAATCTATAATAAGATTTGCGGTGCAGGCGGCGAAATCCTCATCCTCGATCACCTTAACGTCAACGGTATTGAAAATAATATCGCAGTTAAGGTGCTTTTTAATTTCCGGGGTTTTTGCCGTGTAGCAACCGGCGGCGGATATGAGCGCGAAATCGGAAGCTTTTCTTGCACTTACCGTAACGCGGCAACCGAGCGCTTTCAGTCGGCTTGCCAGAATTCTTCCCACTCTGCCGCAGCCTATAACCAACACTCTGCTGCCCCACAGGGTAAACGGAGTTTTTTCTATTGCCAATGCAATTGCGCCCTCGGCTGTAGGAACGGCGTTAAGTAAGCAATAGGCGTCGTTTTTGCCGTAGTCAATACATTTTTTGCCGTTGAACATATAGTTGCATGAAAGTATCAGCGTGCCGTCGGGTGTTTGGCGCGCTATATCTTTAAGATATATTTTTTTCTTAATATTCGGTGCGAAAAGGGTTTCGCCGTCGCGCGTTGTGGGAACGGGCAAAAGCAAAACGTCGCTTTTGGCTAAATCCTCATCGCCGGGCGACTCGGGAACACTGACCCGATAACCGTAGCCGGTAAGTATTTCCGAAGCGATTTTAATGCGGCTGTCGCCGCCGAGAACTGTAATTTTTTTCATATGCTTTCCCTGCCTGAAAACAAAATAAACGCCATAGGCTGTTAATACAGTCTATGGCGTTTGAGCGTGTCGAAAATTCGCCACGCTTTGGACGGGAATGCCGTTCGCTCGAAAATCAAAGATTTTCGGACTGCACTCTATCCCCGCCAATACCACCCC
>URGH01000004.1 GCA_900547305.1 uncultured Oscillospiraceae bacterium
AGCTTTAGACAATAGGAACAGCGTAACAAGTGTCTAGTGTGGTAGGGGTGACAGGATTTTTTGGAAAATAAAATGTAGATTTATTCATTTCCAATATAGTAATATACAAAATAAAAAAATGTGGTAAAATAGGAGAAAATGTAAAAAATCGTTGCAGAGGTAAGTACTGCAATCACCAATGAAAAAGCAAAGAGAAAAGGAAGAATATTTAGTATGACGTTAAAAGAACTGGAAATCGGAAAAAGTGCAGCCATAAAAAAAGTGGGTGGCGAAGGAGCATTACGACAGCACTTTTTAGATATGGGAATGATTCCGGGGGCAGAGGTAACGGTGGTGAAACTTGCACCTATGGGAGATCCGATGGAGCTTCAGATTCATGGGTATGAGCTGACTCTTAGATTAGCAGAAGCAGATCAAATTGAAATAGAACCGATTCATCAGCGAAGCCGGAGCCATCAGGGAAGTGAGTATATCAAAAATTCAGCACATCCGGGATTAGGAGAAGAAGGAAAGTATCATTCTAAAGAAAATGAAAATCCGTTGCCGGAAGGAACAACATTGACCTATGCGCTGGTAGGAAATCAGAACTGTGGAAAGACAACATTGTTTAATCAGCTCACAGGAGCAAATCAGCATGTAGGAAACTTCCCAGGAGTAACAGTAGACCGTAAGGATGGAACAATCAAAGGTTATCCGAATACGAATGTAACAGACCTTCCGGGTATTTATTCCCTGTCGCCTTACACACTTGAAGAGGTTGTTGCGAGAAATTACCTTATTACAGAGCGTCCCGACGCGATACTTAACATTATCGACGGAACAAACCTTGAAAGAAACCTTTATTTGACCACACAGCTTGTAGAGCTTGGCATACCGGTAGTTATCGCCATTAACATGATGGACGTTGTTCGTAAAAACGGCGATAAGATAAACACCGAGGAGCTGTCCCGTCAGCTCGGCTGCAAAATAGTTGAAATTTCCGCCCTTAAGGGTACGGGAATTACCGAGGCTGCCGAGGCTGCAATAGATGCGGCAGAGCACACCAAGACAATTCCGCAGCACAGCTTTTCAGGCACTGTTGAGCACGCTATCGCTCACATTGAGGAAGCGGCGGTTCACAATATGCCCGAAGAACAGCAGCGCTGGTACGCAATAAAGATTTTCGAGCGTGACGATAAGGTGCTGGCTCAGTTAAAGCTTGACGGCACGGTTTTGGCACATATTGAAAATGATATTAAGGCTGCCGAAAAGGAATGTGACGACGACGCCGAGAGTATTATTACAAACGAGCGTTATCTCTACATAGCCTCCATTATAAAGGCGTGCTACAAGAAGAAAAACGTCGGTCAGTTATCCACATCCGATAAAATCGACCGCGTAGTTACAAACCGCTGGCTCGGTCTTCCGATATTCGCGCTTGTAATGTTCCTTGTTTATTACATATCAATGGTAACCGTAGGCTCTGCCGCTACCGACTGGGCAAACGACGGACTTTTCGGCGACGGCTGGCACCTTTTAGGCATAGGCTCTAAGGCTTACAGCGCTGACGCGGACGATTTCACCGCGGCTTCTCAGGCTGTTCAGGCGTTCACTGAAATTGAAGTAGGTGCGGATGATTTTGACGCTGACAAGGCTCTTGATGAAATAAAGAGCTTCACCACCGATTCAAAGACCGCCACTGTTGATGTTGAGGATGAGGAAACTCTGGCTGTAAACACAATGACGGCTTACTACTCGGAAATTCCTTCAAACCTTTCTAAGGCAGAGGAAGAGGAAACGGTTGCAATGTCTTATAAGGACGCTGTTTCCTACTTCGAGAAAAACGGCTTTGACGAGCCCGACCCTGCCGATTACGGCGTATGGGTTCCCGGTATACCGGTGCTCGTAGGCGACGGACTTGATAAAGCAGGCGCTGCCGATTGGCTTTCGGGTCTTATTAACGACGGTATCGTAGCCGGCGTTGGTGCGGTTCTCGGCTTTGTTCCGCAGATGCTCGTTCTGTTCTTACTCCTTGCATTCCTTGAGGCGTGCGGTTATATGTCACGTATCGCATTCGTGCTTGACCGTATCTTCCGCAAGTTCGGTCTTTCGGGTAAATCGTTCATACCTATGCTTATAGGTACAGGTTGCGGAATCCCCGGAATTATGGCTTCGCGTACCATTGAAAACGAGCGCGACCGCCGTATGACTATTATGACAACTACATTTATCCCCTGCGGCGCTAAGGTTCCGTTTATTGCAATGATCGCGGGCGCTATCTTTGGCGGCTCTGCACTTGTTGCAACCTCGGCTTACTTCATAGGTATGGCTGCAATAATCGTTTCGGGCATTATGCTTAAGAAAACAAAGATGTTCTCGGGCGATCCTGCTCCGTTCGTTATGGAGCTGCCGGCTTACCACTGGCCGACCCTCGGCAACGTTCTCCGTTCAATGTGGGAGCGCGGCTGGTCCTTCATAAAGAAGGCCGGTACAATAATCCTTCTTTCCACCATACTCGTTTGGTTCACCACCTACTTCGGCTGGGCAGACGGCTCATTCGGAATGTTAGAGGAAGATCAGATAAGCTCCTCTATCCTTGCTAAAATCGGCGGCGCTATCGCCTGGATATTTGGTCCTCTCGGCTGGGGCAACTGGAAAGCGGTTGTGGCTTCCATTACCGGTCTTGTTGCGAAAGAAAACATTGTCGGTACTCTCGGTATACTTTACGGCGGCGGAGACGCAAGCGTTTACCACAATATCGCCGCTGCATTCACCGGAATCACCGCGTATTCGTTCCTTGTGTTCAACCTGCTTTGCGCACCCTGCTTTGCGGCTATCGGCGCTATCAAGCGTGAAATGAACAGCCCGAAATGGACCTGGTTTGCAATCGGCTATCAGTGCGGATTCGCTTACCTCATAGCTCTTATGATAAATCAGTTCGGCGGCTTGTTCACCGGCAATGTAAATGTTGTAGGTCTTATCTTCGCGGTTGCGGCGCTTGCGCTTATAGTTTATATGCTGTTCCGCCCCTATAAAGAGGCTACAAAGCTTACCGCAAAGGTAAGGGTATAATTGAGCGTGTCGAAAAACTCGACACACTCTTGGACGGGAATACCGTTCGCTCGAAAATCAAAGATTTTCGGACTGCACTCTATCCCCGCCAATGCCACCCCAGTGCTCTTGAAAAATAGCTTTTTAGGCTATTTTTCGCCTACAAGGTGTTTTTCCGCCGCACGTGTCAGCGGAAAAACAAAAAAGGCGGCGTGAACGCCGCAAGAATAGACTTTGAGGTTTATCGACAGACTGGTATAATTCAGGCACTTATTCTTTGAAAGGAGTCTTCTGTATGTTGTTGTGGTTAAAAACAAATATTGCTACCGTAATTATATGCCTTGTGCTTATCGCCGTTGTTGCTGCTATTATAGTAAGCCTTGTGCGAAATAAGAAAAAGGGTAAATCCTCCTGCGGCTGCAATTGCGCCCACTGTGCTATGGCGGGCTCCTGCCATAAAAAATAAGGTAAAAGCAAAAACAATCGGCTGTCGTTTTAACGACAGCTGATTGTTTATAGTATTAAGTCCGGGTTAAGTGATTTACAGAGATAAAAATATGGGCAAATTCTGTTTCAAAAACTTTTATTAAGTTCATTCCGCTTTGCTTTATGTATTCCGCAATATTTTCTTTTCGGTCAGGGTAAATCCTGATTTTCCGTGTACCGTACTCTATTACATCGCTTTGGTTTTTGTCTATGGAAAGCACAAACCGACCGCCGCTGTTTAATAATGATTTTATCTTATTGATTGCCGCTTGCTTGTCTTTTATGTGCATAAATGTGAGCGACGAATAAATCACATTAAATTTGCGCCCGAAATCACAGCTCATAAAATCGCCGCAAATAAGCGTTACATTCGTCTGTTCTTTCAGGTTTTCCTTTGCCCGTTTTACGGTTTCCGGGGAAATATCAATCCCGAAAAAATCGCGACATTCGGACGCTGTGCGAACGGCAAGCCGCCCTGTTCCTACACCGATTTCAAGTACTGACTTTTCTTTTGTCAGCTGTAACAAATCAATAAACTGTCGCCCGTCCCATTTGTCCATATATTCCCGCAGCGGCTCAGGGTCGCGCACGGGGTCGTTGTTTTCGTCTATAAGCAGGTCGTAATGTTTGGAAACCGCGGATAATTTGCAAAAATACCGTGCAGTGTCTTCAACTGCTGCGGTCTGTGTAAGCGCAAACCCGCACTTCTTGTAAAAACCAACCGCATCATTATCGGTTTCGGCTGTTATGGTATCTACGGGGAACTGATTTAAAATAAATTCAACTAATTTTTTGCCGATACCGTTTTTACGACATTCGGGTTTCACGGCAATATTCAAAATTTCGGCGGTGCCGTTTTCCGTTCCGAACACAACAATACCGACATATATACCGTCTTTTTTGCAGGCATACACAAAAATATTTTTGTCCGCCGAGTATTTTTCCGCTCTGTTCTTCAAGCGCACGGGCGTGGGATTATATATGCCCAGAGCTAAAAGCGCCAGTACTTCGGGGTCAAAAAGACTTTCTTTTACATCTACGATTACCGTGATTTTTTTGAGTTCTTTTCCCATTGCACCGTATTTTTTACTCCTCACTTTTCTGAATAAATATCTGATAGTTCTTTCGGCGTATACCCGCAATTTGCCCACTTGCGGGTATTGTTATTCAAATATTGCGCTCGGAGAAAATAATTATTCGCCTGTGTTAAATCGTTAAATTCAATTCCGAAGCTTTCCAATAAATCATTCTCCGCCTGAATAGGTTCTTCAATTCGCATATACCAGATAAGCTTTGCCAAAAAACTTTCGGCGGTCAAGTGGTTGATTTTTAAATCTTTAATTAAAAAGTTAAGCACTTCTTTTGTGTAAATGCTTTGCTCATAATAATTCGGATCCGCGTATTTAAGCAATTCATCCTTCGGGGGATCATAATATTTTTTTCCTTGCTGATGGTATAGTATCTCGTCTATTTTTTTATGCGGTACCCTTGCGCACACAATTGCGTTTGAAAAAAGAGTATAGTGCAGGTGAGAATGGTTTTGAAGTTTTTCAAGCCAAAGCAAATACTTTTCCCTATTTATCTTATTTTCGTTATATCTGTTATAGAGCTTGAGGAACTGCCGCGGCGTTACATATCCGTAAAGATTTGCGCAGGCTTTTAAATACTTATCAACGTTTAAATGTTCCTCGTTTAATGTCCATCTGTTTGCCATATTGCACCCTCCTTTTTTAACATTACCGCCTTTATAATACCACAATCGGGGTTTAATGTAAACTTATTGTTGAAAAATGCGGCGGGCGGTAATATAATGAAAGATACACAGGAGGAGAGATTTATGCTTAAAATTGAAAATCTTACTAAGGTATACGGCGATAAAAAAGCCGTGGACGATTTAAGCCTGCACATAGCCCCCGGTGAGATTTACGGCTTTATAGGTCATAACGGCGCGGGAAAAACCACCACGCTTAAATCCGTTGCGGGAATTTTGCAGTTTGACGCGGGCGAGATATACATAAACGGAAAATCCGTAAAGGAGCAGCCGCTTGAATGTAAAAAAGAGATTGCCTATATTCCCGATAACCCAGATTTATACGATTTTATGAGCGGAATTAAATACCTTAATTTCATTGCGGATATTTTCGGTGTCAGCGCAGAGGACCGCGCGGCACGCATTAAAAAATATGCCGATACCTTTGAATTGACCGATAGCCTGGCAGAGCCTATTGCCGCCTATTCCCACGGAATGAAGCAAAAGCTTGCAATAATAGCGGCATGGCTGCACACGCCGAGGCTTATAATAATGGATGAACCCTTTGTGGGGCTTGACCCGAAGGCCGCGCATATTCTTAAAGAAATGATGCGCGAGGAATGTGACAACGGCGGCGCGATATTCTTCTCCACCCATGTTTTAGAGGTTGCCGAAAAGCTTTGTGATAAGGTTGCCATTATAAAGGCGGGCAAGCTCATCCGCTCGGGCACAATGGAAGAAGTAAAGGGCGATGAATCCCTTGAACAGGTATTCCTTGAGCTGGAGGATTGAGCATGGTTAAAATACTTCTTAAAAAGCAGTTCACCGAAATATTCCGTGCCTATTTTTATGACGCTAAGAAAAACAAAGCCCGCTCTAAGGCGGCGGTTACGGGATATATAGTGCTGTTTGTATTTTTAATGGTGGGTATTCTCGGCGGAATGTTTACCTATTTATCGATAGCTCTTTGCAAGCCGCTTTCGGCGGCGGGACTTGGCTGGCTCTATTTTGCAATAATGGGAATGCTTGCAATATTCCTAGGCGCTTTCGGCAGCGTTTTCAATACCTATTCGGGGCTTTACCTCGCAAAGGATAACGACCTGCTTTTATCTATGCCCATACCCGTGGGCACTATTATGATTTCCCGCCTGCTCGGGGTTTACCTTATGGGGCTTATGTATTCGGGCGTGGTAACGGTTCCCGCGGCGGCGGTATATATTATAATCGGGTCGCACAGCCTGCCCGCCGTTATCGGCTGCATTTTGCTTGTGCTTTTAATTTCGGTTTTTGTGCTTACCCTTTCAAGCGCGCTCGGCTGGGTAGTGGCAAAAATCAGCTTAAAGCTGAAAAACAAGAGTTTCATTACCGTAATAGTGTCGCTGCTGTTTTTCGGGGCTTATTATTTTATAAGCTTTAAGGCACAGGATATTATAAGCAATTTAATAATGAACGCCTCGAAATACGGTGATAAGATTAAGGGTTCGGCGTACCCAATTTATATTTTCGGCAGAGTGGGAACGGGCGATTTTGTCGCAATGCTTATTGTAGCGGCAGTTGTTTTGCTGCTGTTTGCGCTTATGTGGGCGCTTATTTCCCGCAGCTTTTTGAAAATTGCAACCGCGACGGGCAAAACGGCAAAGAAAAAATACCGCGAGACTGTAGCTCGGAAAAAGAGCGTACAGTCGGCGCTTTTGCACAAGGAGTTTTCGCGGTTTTTGTCAAGCCCTAACTATATGCTTAACTGCGGGCTTGGAATTTTGCTGCTGCCGGTTTTGGGCGTAGCTCTGCTTATAAAGGGCAATACGCTTATGCTTGTAATGAGCGAGCTTTTCGGCAAAAATTCGGGCAGCGCGGTTATATTGCTGTTTACCGCGGTGTGCGCAGCCGCCTCAATGAACGATATGGCTGCGCCCTCAATTTCGCTTGAGGGTAAATCGCTTTGGACCCTGCAGTCGTTGCCGGTAAAGCCGCTTGACGTATTAATGGCAAAGCTTAATATGCAGCTTATTTTAACGGGTGTGCCGCTGATATTCTGCATGCTTTGCGCGGCGTTTATGTTCACTCCCCTGCAATTTGCCGCGGCGTTTGTATCGGCGCTTACGTTCGTGCTGCTTTTGGCGCTTTTCGATTTGTTTGTAGGGCTTAAAATGCCCAACCTTAACTGGACGAGCGAAATAACTCCCATAAAGCAAAGCGGCGGCGTGATGATAGCCATGTTCGGCGGCTTTATTTATGCGGGAGTTTACTGCGCGCTGTTCTTTATGGTGGGTCACAAAATCGGCGCGGTGCCGTTTTTGCTTGCAGTGGCTGCCGTAAATCTGATTTTATCGTTGCTTATTTATCTTTGGTTAAAGAAAAAAGGCACGGCTGTATTATCGGTACTGTAAAAAAATATGTAAAATAAAAACAGAGTATATTCGGTTAAACCTGATATACTCTGTTTTTTTATTGGTATTATTCCGCTAATGCGGTTTCAGCCATATCGTCCGTATCGGTAGGAATACCCTCGTCGGATATTTCCTCATCATACTCGGGCGGATTAATTTCCGCACAGCGCATGCCCGTTCCCGCGGGAACAAGTTTACCGATAATAACGTTTTCCTTAAGACCGAACAGCGGGTCAACCTTGCCCTTAATGGCGGCTTCGGTAAGAACGCGCGTGGTCTCCTGGAAAGACGCTGCCGACAAGAACGATTCGGTAGCCAGGGAAGCCTTTGTAATACCGAGCAGCGTTGCGCGGTAGGTTGCCTTTGTGAGCCCCTCCTCGCCCGCGTCAATACGCGCCTGAACAGCGGCGTTTGCCTCGGAAATTTCCTTGTACTCGTAGCTTACGTTCTGCAGCAGGTCGGTAGAGCCCGGGTCGGTAACGCGCAGCTTGCGCATCATCTGGCGAACTATAACCTCAATGTGCTTATCGTTAATATCAACGCCCTGTGTGCGGTATGCGTTCTGAATTTCGGCTATGATATATTCTTCAACAGCCTCGGGTCCCTGCGCCTCAAGAATATCCTGCGGATACTTAGCGCCCGGAATCAGCATATCACCCGCCTTTACCTCGTCGCCGTCCTTAACAAGGCAGCGAATACCGTAAGGAATAGTAACCTTTTCCTCGGTTTTAAGCTCGTTGTTGGTGATTATAATTACATTGCTCTTCTTTTCCTCGGCAATGCGAACCGTACCGTCCATTTTGGCGATAAGCGCGCAACGCTTCGGTCTGCGTGCCTCGAACAGCTCTTCAACACGCGGAAGACCCTGTGTAATATCCTCCGTGCTTGCAATACCGCCCGTGTGGAAAGTACGCATGGTGAGCTGTGTACCCGGCTCGCCTATTGACTGCGCCGCAACTATGCCGACAGCCTCGCCCGTGGTAACCGGCTTGCTGGTTGCAAGGTTACGCCCGTAGCACTTTTTGCACACGCCGTGGTGGCTGTGGCAGGTGAGTACCGAGCGGATTTCGATGCTTGTAATTCCGGCGTCAACAATTTTCTTGGCGCCCTCGCCCGTAACCATATCCTCATGCGACCAAATAACCTCGCCGGTAGCCGGGTCAACTGCGTCATGGAGCAGGTATCTGCCCTCAAGACGTTCCGCGAGCGGTTCAAGAATGTGGTTACCGTCCTTAATATCGGCAACGGTAAGACCTTCTTCGGTGCCGCAGTCGTCCTCACGGACGATAACATCCTGCGCAACGTCAACCAAACGGCGGGTAAGATAACCCGAGTCGGCAGTACGCAAAGCGGTATCGGCAAGTCCTTTACGCGCACCGCGCGAGGAAATGAAGTATTCAAGTACGTTAAGACCCTCACGGTAGTTAGCGCGGATAGGTACTTCAATAACCTTACCTGCCGTGTTCGCAATAAGTCCGCGCATACCTGCAAGCTGTCTTATCTGACTCATAGATCCGCGCGCGCCCGAGTCCGCCATCATGAATATCGGGTTGAATTCATCAAGGTTGCCTTTCAGTGCGTCGGCAACGTCCTCTGTCGCCTTGTTCCATATTTCAATAACATGGCGGCTGCGTTCGTCGTTGCTTATAAGACCGCGCCTGTAATCGCGGGTAACCAAATCAATTTGAGACTCAGCGCCTGCAAGTATTTCCTTTTTCGCCGGCGGGATAACCGCGTCGATAACCGCAACGGTAATAGCGCCCTTGGTGGAGTACTTAAAGCCGGTCGCCTTGATATTATCAAGAACTATAGCGGATTCGCTTGTTCCGTGCATTGTAATGCAGCGGTCAATAATTTTACCGAGCTGCTTTTTGCCGACCTTATTCTGAACTATATCGTCGTTGCTCTCAATAACGTTAGCATCGGGATTTTTAACGGTATAAGTCCATTCAAGGTCAAGCGCGTGCTTGGGGTCGGTTCTGTCAACAAAGCCCAAATCCTGCGGAATTGACTCATTGAAGATTATAAAGCCGACGGTGCACCAAACAAGGCCGTGCTCGCCCTTATCGTTGGTCATACGCACTCTTATAGGCGCATGCAGACCCACAATGCCGTCGTTATAAGCCATTATAGCCTCGTTTTTATCCCTGAATATCTTGTTTGCGCCCTTTTCATCGGACTTAACAAGGGTGAGGTAGTAGGAACCGAGTACCATATCCTGCGTAGGAACGGTAACAGGCTTACCGTCGGACGGCTTTAAGAGGTTGTTAGCCGCAAGCATAAGGAAACGAGCCTCTGCCTGTGCCTCTGCCGACAGCGGAATATGAATAGCCATCTGGTCGCCGTCAAAGTCGGCGTTGTATGCCGTACAAACAAGCGGGTGCAGCTTTAACGCCTTACCCTCAACCAGTACCGGCTCAAATGCCTGAATACCGAGTCTGTGAAGTGTCGGCGCGCGGTTGAGCAGCACGGGGTGCTCCTTGATTACCATTTCAAGCGCGTCCCATATTTCGGTGGACGCACGCTCTACCATTTTTCTTGCCGACTTAATATTTGTAACAGCCTTTGTTTCAACCAGGCGTTTCATAACAAAGGGCTTGAAAAGCTCCAGCGCCATTTCTTTCGGAACGCCGCACTGGTACATTTTAAGCTCAGGACCTACAACTATAACCGAACGTCCCGAATAGTCAACACGTTTACCGAGCAGGTTCTGACGGAAACGACCCTGTTTACCTTTCAGCATATCCGAAAGGGATTTAAGCGCGCGGTTGTTGGGGCCTGTTACGGGCTTGCCGCGCCTGCCGTTGTCTATAAGGGCGTCAACCGCTTCCTGCAGCATGCGCTTTTCATTGCGGACTATTATATCCGGCGCGTTCAATTCAAGAAGTCTCTTTAAGCGGTTATTACGGTTAATAACACGTCTGTAAAGGTCGTTTAAATCGCTTGTCGCAAAACGGCCACCGTCCAGCTGCACCATCGGGCGCAGATCAGGCGGAATTACCGGAATAACGTCAAGTATCATCCACTCGGGGCGGTTGCCCGACTGTCTGAACGCTTCAAGAACCTCAAGGCGCTTTAAAATACGTATACTTTTCTGTCCCGTTGCGTTTTCAAGCTCCGTGCGCAATTCGTCGCAGGTTTTATCAAGGTCAATTTCGCAGAGCAGTTTTTTAATAGCCTCTGCGCCCATGCCCGCCTCAAAGTCGTTTTCATACTTTTCGCGCATATCGCGGTATTGCTTTTCGTTTAAAAGCTGCTTTTTCTCAAGCGGGGTAGTACCGGGGTCGGTAACTATATACTGTGAGAAATAGAGCACCTGCTCAAGCGCTTTGGGGGTAATATCAAGCACAAGACCCATTCTTGAGGGAATAGTCTTGAAATACCAAATGTGCGAAACCGGGGCGGCAAGCTCAATTGAGCCCATGCGCTCGCGGCGAACCTTTGCGCGGGTTACTTCAACGCCGCAGCGTTCGCAGACCTTGCCCTTATAGCGTATGCGTTTGTACTTTCCGCAGTGGCACTCCCAGTCCTTTTGCGGCCCGAAAATGCGTTCGCAGAAAAGTCCGCCCTGCTCCGGCTTTAAGGTGCGGTAGTTAATGGTCTCGGGCTTTGTAACCTCGCCGTGCGACCAGCTTCTTATCTGTTCGGGAGACGCAAGTCCTATTTTTATTGATTCAAATTCAATTTCTGCCATATCTGCCCCTCCGTTTAATTTTCGTCGTCAAATTCGCCGTCTGACGCGAATTCGTCATATTCGTCCTCGGCTATCGCGTCGCCGTTTTCGTCTTCAAGACCGAATCCGGTTAAATCGTCGGCAACCGAGTGCCCGTCAAAGTCAACATCCTCGTTTTCGGGGATTGCCGGTGTACCGAGGCCTATATCGTCGTCATCCTCAAAGCTCTGCTTTAAGTCGATTTCCTTATCGTTGCGGTCAAGCACCTTAACGTCAAGACCCAGGGACTGCAATTCCTTAATAAGAACCTTAAACGACTCGGGCACGCCCGGTTTCGGAATGTTCTGACCCTTAACAATTGATTCATAGGTCTTAACACGGCCCACAACGTCATCCGACTTAACGGTGAGTATTTCCTGCAGGGTGTAAGCCGCGCCGTAAGCCTCAAGCGCCCAAACTTCCATTTCTCCGAAACGCTGACCGCCGAACTGAGCCTTACCGCCGAGCGGCTGCTGAGTAACGAGCGAGTACGGACCGGTGGAACGCGCGTGAATCTTATCGTCAACCAGGTGATGCAGCTTGAGGTAGTACATATAACCTACGGTTACAAGATTATCAAACGGCTCGCCCGTACGTCCGTCATAAAGCTGGGTCTTAGCGTCAGCCGTCAGCGGAATACGCGAGAAGTCAAGTTTTGCGCTGTTCTTATATTCATAATCATCGGACTTGGTAAATTCCTCCGCCATTGAGAAGCACTTGCGTATGTCATCCTCATGCGCGCCGTCAAATACAGGCGTGCAGATGTTCCAGCCGAGCGCGCGCGCGGCATATCCTAAGTGAACCTCAAGCACCTGACCGATATTCATTCGGGACGGAACGCCCAACGGGTTCAGAACTATATCAAGCGGAGTGCCGTCCGGCAGGAAAGGCATATCCTCGCTCGGAAGAATACGGGATACAACGCCCTTGTTACCGTGACGTCCCGCCATTTTATCACCGACGGAAATTTTACGCTTTTGCGCTATATAGCAGCGAACAACAACGTTTACGCCGGGGCTTAATTCAGCCGAATTTTCTCTTGTAAATACCTTAACGTCAACAATAGTGCCGTATTCGCCGTGCGGAACGCGGAGGGAGGTATCTCTTACCTCGCGCGCCTTTTCGCCGAATATTGCGCGGAGCAGTCTTTCCTCGGCGGTAAGCTCGGTTTCGCCCTTGGGCGTTACCTTACCTACAAGTATATCGCCCGCGGTAACCTCTGCACCCACGCGGATAATGCCGCGGTCGTCAAGGTCTTTGAGCGCGTCTTCACCCACGTTCGGTATATCCCTTGTTATTTCCTCGGGCCCGAGCTTTGTATCGCGCGCTTCAAGCTCGTATTCCTCAATGTGAATAGAGGTATAAACGTCGTCGCGTACCAATCGCTCGTTTATAAGAACCGCGTCCTCGTAGTTGTAGCCTTCCCAGGTCATAAAGCCGATAAGGGCGTTTCTGCCGAGGGATATTTCGCCGTTGCTCGTAGCCGGGCCGTCGGCAATAACCTCGTGCTCCTTAACCTTTTGACCCACAGCCACTATCGGGCGCTGATTTATACAGGTGCCGTGGTTTGAACGCAGGAACTTTATAAGCTTATATTCGTCAATTTCGCCGTTTGTCGCACGAATCTTAATGTAGTCCGCGCTTACATAGGTAACCTCGCCGGCGCGCTTTGCAAGCACCACTACGCCCGAGTCTACCGCAGCCTTGTATTCCATACCGGTTGCAACAATCGGGTTTTCGGGGCGTAAAAGCGGCACAGCCTGCTTCTGCATGTTCGAGCCCATGAGCGCGCGGTTGGTATCGTCGTTTTCAAGGAACGGAATCATAGCTGTTGCAACCGAAACTACCATTTTCGGCGAAACGTCCATATAATCCGCGCGGGTAATTTCAACCTCGCGGAAACCGTCGCGGTAACGCGCGTTAACCTTTTTCTTTATAAAGTAGCCGTTTTCGTCAAGCGGCTCGTTCGCCTGCGCTACAACGTACTCGTCTTCTTCGTCGGCGGTCATGTAGCGAACCTCGTCAAGAACTCTGCCGTTTTCCTTATCAACCTTGCGGAACGGGGTCTCGATAAAGCCGTATTTATTGATTTTCGCGAATGTTGCAAGATAGGATATAAGACCGATGTTAGGTCCTTCGGGGGTTTCTATCGGGCACATGCGGCCGTAATGGGTGTAGTGAACGTCACGCACCTCAAACGACGCGCGGTCGCGGGAAAGTCCGCCGGGGCCCAGTGCCGACAGACGGCGCTTATGCGTAAGCTCCGAGAGCGGGTTGGTCTGATCCATAAACTGCGAAAGCGGGGAAGAACCGAAAAATTCCTTTATAGCCGCCACAACAGGACGTATATTTATAAGCGACTGGGGGGTAATGCTGTCGGGATCCTGCGCCTGCAGGGTCATTTTTTCACGAACGACGCGCTCCATACGGGAAATACCTATACGGAACTGGTTCTGCAAAAGCTCGCCTACCGAACGTATACGGCGGTTGCCTAAGTGGTCTATATCGTCAACATTGCCCACATTATGCGGAAGTCCCAGGAAATAGTTGACAGACGCGAAAATATCATCGCACGTTATATGCTTGGGAATAAGGTTATCGGCGTTAGCCAAAACGGCCTCGCGCAGCTCTTCCTTGCCGTTTGTTTCCTCAAGCAGCTTTTTAAGCACTTCAAAGGAAACATTCTCGTTAATTCCCAGCTTGTCAAGCTCGGCTAACTCTTCGGCAGTGAAATCGGTGAAATCGCAAAGCCTTACCATGCCGTTTGAAAGCACCTTTACCTCGGTAACGTTGCCCTCAAAATCCATAACGTTTATATAGGCTTCCTTAACGCCCTTACGTTCGATTGTATCGGCAAGCTCGCGGCTGACGGTAACATCCGCCTCGGCAAGAATTTCGCCTGTCACGGGGTCTGCAACGGGGCGTGAAAGCACGGCGCCGCGGATTCTCGCGCCGATTGCCAGTTTTTTATTGTATTTATAGCGGCCCACGCGGGAAATATCATATCTGTGCGCGTCAAAGAAAAGCTGTTCAAGATAAGCGTTGGCGCCCTCAATGGTAACGGGCTCGCTCGGTCTTAACTTCTTATATACCTCTACAAGCGCGTCCTCAACCGATTTGGTATCGTCCGCCTCTAAGGTTGCGGCAAGACGCTCGTCCTCACCTAAAAGCTCCCTTATCTGATCGTTTGTAGCGATGCCGAGCGCGCGTATAAATGTAGTAATGGGCAGTTTGCGGTTTTTATCAATACGGACATAAAGCACGTCGTTCGGTGACGTTTCGTATTCAAGCCAAGCGCCGCGGTTAGGAATTATAGTGGAGGAGAAAAGGCGTTTGCCGGTTTTTTCATCGGTTTTCTCGGCAAAATAAACGCCGGGCGAGCGCACAAGCTGGGAAACAATGGCGCGCTCGGCACCGTTTATTACAAACGTGCCTGATTCGGTCATAAGCGGGAAATCGCCCATGGAAACTTCGCTTTCTTTAATTTCCCCTGTTTCACTGTTTACAAGGTGCGCAGTAACGCGCAGCGGCGCGGCATATGTTGTATCGCGCGCTTTGCACTCGGTAACATCGTATTTCGGAGTATCGTCAAGGCGGTAGTCAACAAAGCTGAGTCTCAGGTTTCCGCTGTAATCCGTTATATCGGACATATCCCTGAATACTTCTTTCAGACCCTCCTCAACAAACCATTTGTACGAATCCTTCTGAATTTCAATGAGATTAGGCATATCGATAACTTCATTGATCTTTGAAAAAGTCATTCGATCGTTATTACCCAACCGTACCGGTTTTACCATTGAAGTCGGCTCCATAGGTTTACAATCACTCCTCCGTATATTTTGCGGCGGCAAAGCCGCAAGAGCAAGCATTTACAACGGGTTTCGGCACCGTGAAAAATTGCGTTTCGGCAAAATAGGCGCACAATCCCCCATCATCATTAGTAATTCATTATTATAAACCCATATTATAAAATAGTCAAGCATTATTTTTTTATTTCACTGAAAAAATTTTAAACATTGTTGAAAATGACTATTGCAATTTCATGATTTTGTGGTATAATAGTTTACGCATTAACAAGATATGGTATGAGAACGCCGCTTTTCACGGTTGCGGCTACAAGGGGATGTTTGAATGAAAATCATTAAAAGAAGCGGAGCGGAAGTCGATTTTGACCCCAAAAAGATTGAAATTGCGGTAAAAAAAGCCAATGAAAGCGTAGTTCCGAGCGAGCGTATGTCGGATATTCAGATAAAGCGCATAGCCGAAGACGTTGAAAGCGCGGCTACAAATGTCAACCGCTCTTTAAGCGTTGAGGAAATACAGGATATGGTAGAGGATCAGATTATGAACCAGCGCGCCTTTGACGTTGCGCGCAGATACATAACCTACCGTTATCAGCGCGCGCTTGTAAGAAAGGCGAATACTACCGACGAGCAGATTTTAAGCCTTATTGAATGTAACAACGAGGAAGTAAAGCAGGAAAATTCCAATAAGAACCCGACCGTAAACAGCGTTCAGCGCGACTATATGGCGGGAGAAGTGAGCAAGGATATTACCAAAAGACTTTTGCTTGATAATGATATAGTAGAGGCGCATGAGCAGGGGATAATCCATTTTCACGATGCGGACTATTTCGCCCAGCATATGCACAACTGCGACCTTGTAAACCTTGAGGATATGCTGCAAAACGGCACTGTTATAAGCGGCACGTTAATTGAAAAGCCGCACAGCTTTTCAACCGCCTGCAATATTGCAACCCAGATAATAGCGCAGGTTGCCTCCTGCCAGTACGGCGGGCAGAGCATAAGCCTTGCGCACCTAGCCCCCTTTGTTGATATAAGCCGCAAAAAAATATATTCCGAGGTTTTGGAAGAATTTCACGAAGCGGGAACGGATATATCCCCCGAAAAGGCGCTGGAAATTACCGAAAAGCGCCTGCTTAACGAGGTAAGCAAGGGCGTACAGATGATACAGTATCAGGTGGTTACGCTTATGACTACCAACGGTCAGGCGCCGTTTGTTACGGTATTTATGTACCTGAACGAGGCTAAAAACGAGCAGGAAAAGCGTGATTTGGCGCTTATTATAGAGGAAGTTTTAAAGCAGCGCTATCAGGGTGTTAAAAACGAAAAGGGCGTGTGGATAACCCCCGCGTTCCCCAAACTTATTTATGTGCTTGAGGATGACAATATAACCGAGGACGGCGAGTACTGGTACTTAACAAAGCTTTCGGCAAAATGCACCGCAAAGCGTATGGTGCCCGATTACATTTCCGAAAAGGTTATGCTTAAAAACAAGATTGATAAAAACGGCGAGGGTCACTGCTACACCTGCATGGGCTGCCGCAGCTTTTTAACCCCTTATGTGGATGAAAACGGCAAGCCTAAGTATTACGGCCGTTTCAATCAGGGCGTTGTTACCGTGAATTTGGTTGATATAGGTCTTTCGGCTCAGGGCGATACGGATAAATTCTGGAAGATATTTGACGAGCGTATGCAATTATGCCACAGAGCGTTGCAGGCGCGTCATGAAAGACTTACCGGCACAGTGTCCGACGCGGCGCCCATCCTTTGGCAATACGGCGCGCTTTTGCGCCTTAAAAAGGGCGAGACTATCGACAAATACCTACACGGCGGCTACTCTACGCTGTCTCTCGGTTATGCGGGACTGTGGGAATGTGTTTACAGTATGATAGGTAAAAAGCTGACCGAGCCCGAGGGCGAGCAGTTCGGCCTTGAAATAATGAAAAAGCTCAACGAGTACACCGCAAAGTGGAAAGCCGATGAAAATATTGACTACTCGCTTTACGGCACGCCGCTTGAAAGCACTACCTATAAGTTTGCAAAATGCCTGCAAAAGCGTTTCGGCATAATAAAGGGCGTTACCGATAAAAACTATATAACCAACAGCTACCACGTTCACGTTACCGAGAATATTGACGCGTTTGATAAGCTGGCGCTTGAGGCAAAGTTCCAGGCGCTTTCTCCCGGCGGCGCTATCTCTTATGTTGAGGTGCCCGATATGCAGAATAACATCGACGCGGTTATAGCGGTTATGAAGTTTATTTACGATAATATAATGTACGCCGAGCTTAACACAAAGAGCGATTATTGCCAGGTTTGCGGGTATGACGGCGAGATTGGAATAAGCGAAAACGACGACGGCAAGCTGGTTTGGAAATGCCCGAATTGCGGCAATACCGACCAGGACAAAATGAATGTTGCCCGCAGAACCTGCGGATATATCGGCACACAGTTCTGGAATCAGGGCAGAACACAGGAAATTAAGGAAAGAGTTTTACATCTTTAATTTTCAATTCAAATTAAAAAAGGGCGGTGCTTTGCACCGTCCCTTAATACTGTCACAGAGGTTTTATAATGAATTACGCGGCGCTTAAAAAATTTGATATTGCAAACGGTCCGGGCGTCCGCGTTTCTCTTTTTGTGAGCGGCTGCCGCCATAGGTGCAAAAATTGCTTTAATAAAGAGGCGTGGGATTTTTCCTACGGTAAACCCTTTACCGAAAGCACCGAGCGGGAAATACTGACCGCGCTTTCAGCCGACTATATAACCGGGCTGTCGCTTTTGGGCGGCGAGCCGTTTGAGCCGGAAAACAAATCGGTACTTGCCGAATTTTTAAAAAAGGTAAAAGAAAAATCCCCCGAAAAAAGCGTTTGGTGCTATACGGGCTTTGAATTTGAAAATTTAAACGACCCCGAATCTATGAAAATGCTTAAATATATTGACGTTTTGGTGGACGGCAGATTTATAGAGGAAAAGAAGAGCCCCGCGCTTATATTCCGTGGTTCTGCAAATCAGCGTATAATCGACGTTAAAAAAACGCTTGAAAAAGGCGAAATAATTTGGCTTGACGGCGTTTGGGAAAGAGCGGTCGGCAGCGGAAATATTTACGAATAAACATAAGGAATGATAAAAATGAAAGTAAATTTTAAAAAGCTTGATAAAAACGCGCACGCCCCCACCTACGGCTCGTTTTCAGCCGCGGGAGCGGATATTTACGCCCTGACCCACGGCGAGACGGTAAGCATTGCGCCGGGCGAAACGGTAATGATCCACACCGGCTTTGCGGTTGAAATTCCCGAGGGCTACGCGGGGCTTATATACGCCCGCAGCGGCATAGCCACAAAGCGCGGCTTGGCGCCCGCAAATAAGGTGGGCGTTATCGACAGCGACTACCGCGGCGAAATTATGGTATCGCTCCATAATCACTCGGGCCAGACCCAAGAAATTGCCGATGGCGAGAGAATAGCGCAGCTTGTTATCACCCCGTTTTTAAGGGTTGAATTTACCGAAACAGACGAGCTTTCCGATACGGTGCGCGGAGCGGGCGGATTCGGTTCGACGGGAAAGGTTTAAGAGCTACTGTAAATCGGTGGTTTGCAGTGGAGTTCTTTCTCTCCCTCAGTCAAAACTTTGTTTTGCCAGCTCCCTCGTCAGAGGGAGCCTTAGACGGGCATTTTCAAAAAAGTCGGCACACGCAGGAGGGCAAGCCTTATGGCTTGCCCTCCTGCTGTATTTTCGGATATTCAGTTTATTTTTATTTCAATATCGCCTGTTCCTGTGTTGATTTCACATCTGCCGCCGACCGACGTTTTGGGAACATCAATTTTGCCGGTGCCCGTCTCGGTAATAAACACCTTATCCGTAAGCAGGCTGCCCGTTACATTGCCGGTGCTTGTTTTCACATACAGCTTGGCAGCGTCGCAGCCCTTGAATTTCACATCACCCGTGCTTCTTTCAACCGAAAACTTATTTTCGGCGATTACATGATTCATGGATATGCTCCCCGTAGTTCCGTCCGATATAAAGTTTTTGCAGGAAACGTCGGTTAAATCGGCTTTTCCGGTTGATACGCCCACGTTAATATCGCCTGTGCAGACAACGCCCGAAACCGTAATTTTACCTGTGGTAACCGATAGGTCAAGGCAGCCTGCGGATGTATCCTCCGCACTGATATTCCCCGTGCTTGTTTTAATTTTGACCGTCTTATGTGCGGCGGCTGAAAAATCAACATCACCTGTGCTCAAAGAAATATCGGCGCTTTCAAACGTAAAACCTTTCGGTATTTCAACACTGCCCGTGCCGCTTTTAACGGATAATGCACTATATTCCGCTTTCGGCAAATAAACCGTTATTTTGGGAGAGCCGAAGTAAAAACCGATATAATCGTAAAGGGACTTTTGTTCGTTTACTTTAACGGTAAGCGTGCCGTTTTCAACGGTGACTAAGTGCTTTGCGTTCTCTTCCTCATAACATTCCACACTGCATTTTCCGTCATCCGACAGGGCAAATACAATATCCGCAGTATCGGTTACTACAGATATATTACCGAACGGCTCGGTTACATCGTGCGTATTCGTTTCAAACCTGACCGTTGAAAGTTTTGCAAAATCCCACCCTAGCGTTGACATAACGCCCGCAAAAAGAATACAGCCTATAAGTACAAGCGAAGCCGCGGTTATAAGCCATGCTTTTATTGCCTTTTTCATCGTGCTGTCTCCTTTCCCATAAAACAATTCTTTATCCATACCGCAAATTTCTTTGTAAGTATTAAAATGCCCTTTGTTACTTCTTTACAGCCGTAAAACATAAATATTGAAAGTCCCGCGCAAACGAGTCCTGCCGACAGCGTGACCAAACCCTGCGCACCGCTGCCGCCCGCAATGAAAAAAATACACATCGGCACGCTGCCAACGGCACAGACCGCAAGCGATACGAAAACCGCCCACAAAGAAACGATTACAGCCCACAGCGAAACGTAAACGGAAAGAATTACGGCGGCCGCGGCGATTGCTAACGACAGCCATATCGGAGAGCCGAGCGCTATGAGTACGATCTCCCACGCTTTCAGCCGCCTTTTGGGTCTTATTCTTTCCTTGGCGATTTTCGCAAGGGGAGTGTCAGCCACCGTTTGAGCCACAATTTCATTAACAGCGCCGACTGCCGAAACCGCCTCCTCTTCCGAAAGCCCCTCTTCTGTTCTGTCGTCAATCATTTCACCGTAAAACGCCAAACGCTCCTCAATATCATCCTGCGGCAATCCGTGCAGACCTTTCCGCAAAGCGCCGAGAAATTCCGATTTATTCATTGCCGTCATCCTCCTTGGTTACAAATTTATAAATTGCTAAAATTTCTTTCCACTCGTCCTTAAACTCATCTATACGCCTGAGCCCCGCTTCGGTAATGCGGTAATATTTCCTGAGTCTGCCGCCGTGCTCCGCAGTGCGTACGGTTAACATATTCGCAGTTTCCAAACGTTTCAGAATAGTATATAGGGTCGATTCGGAAAGCTCAATATACGGCTTCATGTCTTTTATTATCTTATAGCCGTAGGAGTCCTCGCTTTTTATGGCCGCTAAAACGCAGACGTCCAGTAGCCCCCGCTTTAATTGAATATCCATACAATACCTCCCTTAACGTTATACATCATATCACGAAGTATTAGCTTTGTCAATAGTCTTTTTTATTTTGTTACACTTGTTGTTATAATCTGACTCCGACAGCAGTCATTATAATTAAGATAACATTATATAAATATTAACAGTTGCGGCGGAGCGCAAAATGTGTTATTATAAACTGGAATATGAAATAAGGGGTTGATTGCATGGCGGACGGTCGTGCAATAGGGGTCTTCGATTCGGGTCTCGGCGGGCTTACCGTGGCGCGGGAGCTTATACGGGAGCTGCCGCGAGAGGATATTGTCTATTTCGGCGATACCGCAAGGGTGCCTTACGGCAACCGCAGCCGCGAGACTATAAGAAAATACGCGGCGGAGGATGAAAACTTTTTACTGCGGCATAACGTGAAGCTTATAGTAGCCGCCTGCGGAACGGTATCATCCGTTGCGGCGGACAGTGCGAAGAAACTTCCCGTGCCTTTTTTTGAAATGGTGACCTACGCGGCGGCGGCAGCTGCGGCAGCCACTAAAAATAACAAAATAGGGGTTATAGGCACGCCGGTTACCGTAAACAGCGGCAGCCACAAAAGGGAAATACTTAAATTAAAGCCGAACGCGGAAATAACCGCGCGCAGCTGCCCGCTTTTTGTGCCGCTTGTAGAAGAAGGCTGGTTTTCACCCGAGGACGAGGTGGTAAAGGGAACGGTCGCCCGCTACCTTGAGCCTATAAAAGCGGCGGGGGTGGATACGCTGATACTCGGCTGCACCCATTACCCGGTGCTTGAAAGCGCCGTAAGGAACTTTATGGGCGAGGGCGTTACGCTTATAAACCCGGGCGTTGCGGTTGCGCGGGCGGTGAAAAAATATCTTGAAAAGGCTGACGCGGCAAACGAAACGGAAGAAAACGGAACGCACAGATTTTTTGTTACCGATAAGCCGGGGTCTTTCAAGAAAACCGCTTCGGTGCTTTTGGGCGAGGAAATAGATGACCGAAAGGTTGAACAGGTGGATTTGAACAGCTTATGTTAAAGGATGTTTTAATAAATATTAAAGGAACGCAAGGCGCGGGGAACGAGGAGGACGTTATAGAGCTTACCACAAACGGGCGTTTCGGCGAGAAAAACGGCGGGTTTTACATAACCTACGATGAAAGCGAAATGATTGGGATAGAAAACGTTAAAACCAGCCTTTATATAAAGCCCGATAATTCGGTGATATTGCAGCGCAGCGGCGCAGTAGACAGCCGCCTGATAGTGGAAAACGGCAAGCGCAGCGTTTGCTATTACGATACGCCGGCGGGGGAGCTGCTTATAGGTATATTCGGCGAAAAGGTAGAGCATAATTTAAAGAAGAACGGCGGCAGCCTTTCGCTTAAATACACAATAGATCAGAATTTGAATTTTATAAGCCGAAACACGGTTAAAATAACAGTCAGAGAGGTTAAAAAATAATGTCGATTTTAGTAGCTGAGGCAAAGGAACAAATAAACGGCTGCATTACAGCCGCCGCAAACGCCGCAATGGCGGACGGCTCGCTTGAAAAGGCGGAGCTTACCGAGTTTTCGGTATCCGCCCCGGCGGACAGAAGCCACGGCGACTATGCCGCAAACGCCGCTATGGTGTGGGCAAGGCTCTTTAAGACCGCGCCGCGCGCCGTTGCCGAAAAGATTTGCGCGCATATGAGCCTTGAGGGAACTTATGTAGATAGGTGCGAAATAGCGGGACCCGGGTTTATAAATTTCTTTTTATCCGATATGTTTTACGCCGATATTCTGACCGATGTTGATAAAAAGGGCGAGGATTACGGCAAGAGCGACTACGGCAAGGGTAAAAAAATACTTGTGGAGTTTGTTTCGGCAAACCCCACGGGACCTATGCACATAGGCAACGCGCGCGGCGGAGCCTTGGGAGACTGCTTAGCCTCGGTTTTAGAGGCGGCGGGGTACTACACCGAGCGCGAGTTTTACATTAACGACGCGGGCAACCAGATAAACAAGTTTGCGCTGTCGCTTGATTTGCGCTATCGGCAGTTATTTGAAGAGGGCGTGGAAATGCCAGAGGACTCATACCACGGCGAGGATATAATAAACCACGCAAAGGCGTTTGCCGAAATACACGGCGAAAGCTTTATGAAAAAATCGGAAGAGGAGCGCCGCAAAGCGCTGGTGGATTTCGCGCTGCCGAAGAATATTCAGGGGCTTAAGGACGACCTTGCGAAGTACCGCATACATTACGATACCTGGTTTAAAGAGAGCAGTCTGCACGCAAGCGGCGAGACCGCGCGCATTATAGAGCTGCTTAAAAACAGCGGGCACACCTATACGTCGGAGGACGCGCTGTGGTTTAAGGCTACCGATTTCGGCTGCGATAAGGACTTTGTGCTGGTGCGTGCAAACGGCGTGCCTACCTATGTTGTGCCGGATATTGCCTACCACTACAACAAGCTTGAAATAAGAAAATTCGACCGCGCAATAGATATTTTGGGCGCAGACCACCACGGCTATGTGCCGCGCCTTAAAGCCGCGCTTACCGCCCTCGGGGTGGACGCTTCCCGCCTTGACGCGGTGCTTATGCAGATGGTGCGCTTAGTGCGCGACGGCGAGGTTATAAAGGCTTCAAAGCGCTCTGGCAAGGCTATAACCCTTGTAACGCTGCTTGACGAGGTTCCGATTGACGCGGCGCGGTTCTTCTTTAACCTGCGCGAGCCGAACAGTCATTTTGATTTTGATTTGGATTTAGCGGTAAACGAGTCAAATTCAAACCCCGTTTACTATGTGCAGTACGCCTACGCGCGCATTTGCAGCATTTTCCGCAATTTGGCGGCAGAGGGCATAACCCGCCGCGAGTGCACCGCCGAGGAGCTTAAAGCGCTTAACACTCCCGAGGAACGCGAGCTTACCCTTCATATAGCGGCGCTGACGGATGAAATTATAACGTCGGCTAAAACCTACGACCCCGCAAGAATTACGCACTACGTTATGGAGCTTGCAACCAAATTCCATAAGTTCTACGCCGCCTGCCGCGTTAAGGGAATTGAGGAGCCGCTTATGCAGGCAAGGCTGACCCTCTGCGCGGATACAGCCGCGGTTATTAAAAACGTTCTCACGCTTATGAAAATAAGCGCTCCCGAGAAAATGTAAAGAAAGGCGCTTTCAAAATGAATATGACCGAAAAAAACCTTACAATGATAATGGACCTTTACGAGCTGACCATGGCGAACGGTATTTTTACAAGCGATATGCGCGATACCGTGACGTATTTCGATATGTTCTTCCGCCGCGTGCCGGATGACGGCGGCTACGCTATTATGGCGGGGCTTGAGCAGCTTATAGAGTATATGAACAATTTAAGATTTGAGGAGGACGATATTGATTACCTTAAAAATCTGCATTTGTTCTCGGATGAGTTTATTGATTATTTAAAGAATTTTAAATTCACCTGCGATGTTTGGGCGGTGCCTGAGGGTACGGTCATTTTCCCGCATGAGCCTATCGTTACCGTAAGGGGACCCGCAATGCAGGCACTGATGTTAGAGACCATGCTGCTGCTTACAATAAACCACCAGTCGCTAATAGCTACCAAGGCTAACCGCATAGTAAGGGCGGCAAACGGCAGACCCGTTATGGAGTTCGGCGCGCGCAGGGCGCACGGCTACGGCGCGGCTTATTACGGCGCGCGCGCGGCTATAATAGGCGGCTGCGCGGGCACTTCCTGCTTACTTACCGCAAAGGATTTCGGCGTGGCGGCTTCGGGCACTATGGCGCATAGCTGGGTGCAGCTTTTTGACGACGAGTACACCGCCTTTAAAACCTATGCCGAGAAATACCCCGACAGCTGCATGCTGCTGGTAGATACCTACAATGTGCTGAAATCGGGCATACCGAACGCAATTAAGGTGTTTGACGATATTTTAAAACCGCTCGGCAAGCGACCGCTGGGAATAAGAATAGACAGCGGCGATATAACCTACATTACCAAAAAGGCGCGCAAAATGCTTGACGACGCGGGATACAGCGATTGCAAGATATGTATTTCCAACTCGCTTGACGAATATTTAATACGCGATATGATATTCCAGGGCGCGCAGGTTGACAGCTACGGCGTGGGCGAGCGCCTTATAACCGCTTCGAGCGAGGCGGTTTTCGGCGGCGTTTACAAGCTGGCTGCGGTCGAGAAAAAGGGCGAGATAATACCGAAGATAAAAATAAGCGAAAATGCGGCGAAAATTACCCTGCCGGGCGTAAAAATTCCGTGGAGACTGTATGACCGCGAGACCGGAAAGGCGATAGCCGACGTTATAGCGCTTAACACCGAGAAAATAGATCAGAGCGAGCCTTACGAGATATTCGACCCCGACCACACCTGGAAACGCAAGGTTGTAACCGATTTTATTGCCAAAAAGCTGCAGGTCAAGATTTTTGAAAACGGCAAACAGGTTTATGTATCGCCGTCTGTCAAGGAAATAGCAAAATACCGCGCCGAGCAGGTCGATTCTTTGTGGGATGAGGTAAAGCGCTTTGAAAATCCGCATACATATTATGTGGATTTATCGGAAGAGCTTTGGAATTTACGCCACGAGCTTTTAAATCAGCTGTCATAGTGGCAGATTAAGGAGTAAAAAAATGAAAAAAGTACTGTCTTTTTTACTTGTGCTGACCGTTGTTTTCTCTTTTTCCGCCTGCGGGAAGAAAAAGGACAAAGCAGCCGAAAACAAGGTTGACCTTGAATATTACGCGGGGCTGGGTCAAATGCCCGAGTGCGATTATAAGCTGGGCGCGGATCCCGATGAAATGGTAGAAAAGCTGACCGCCGCGGAATCATCGGCAGAGGCGGCGGGCGATGAATACCCCTTTACCGTGACCGAGGGCGAGAAGACCGTGCGGATAGATAACGGCGACTTTGTTTATTACTATGAAAAGGCAAAAAAGGATAAGGGTATATCCTACATTATAGCAACAAATAAGGGCTACGGCTTTGAGGGCGGCGCCTCGATACTTGAAATTAAAAACGCGCTGCCCGAGCTTGAATATACCGAGGAGGATGTGAACGACTCAAATTCCTTCTTCCTTATGGGCGCGATGGACGGCACGGTGCTTAAATATACCTTTGAAAACCGTGTTATAAGCTTCTTTTTCAGCGAAAACGAGCTTACCGCCGTTACCCTTTACGATACCGATAACTGGACCGAATAATTTAAACAGGAGTTTATATGTCATTAACCGTTGAAGAAAATGCGATAAAAATGCCGCTCATAGCGCTTAGGGGGCTTGTTGTATTCCCGGGAATGTTAATATCCTTTGACGTGGGCAGGCAAAAATCCGCCGCGGCGCTTAAATACGCAATGGAGCACGATCAGCTTATTTTCGCCGTGACTCAAAAGGAAATTCATGTTGACGACCCTGCCGATAACGACGTTTACGAGGTGGGGTGCGTTTTAAGGGTGCGCCAGCTTTTAAAGCTGCCCGATAACGCCGTAAAGGTTTTTGTTGAGGGGCTTTACAGAGCGGAGCATACCGGACTTGTAAATTCGGGCGGTATGCTTGTATCAAATATTGTTAAAATTGAAGATAAGCCTATTAAAAACAGACCGGTTTACATTGAAACGCTGTTAAGGCGCGTTAAAACGCAGTTTGAAAAATACGCCGAGGTTTATACAAACGTTGCGGGCGATATAGCCGTTCATATAGCCGAGAGTGAAAATCTGGGCGCTTTGGCGGATTATATTGCTTCGAATGTGCCAGCACCCTATGATGACAAGCAGTATATTTTAGAGCAGGCAAACCCCGTGCGCCGCGCGAAAATTCTTATTGAAATGCTTGATAAGGAGCGGGAAATAGGCGAAATTGACCGCCGCATAAACGAAAAAACCAAAGCGGCTATTGATGAGAACCAAAAGGACTATTACCTGCGCGAGCAGATAAAAATTATAAGCAGCGAGCTTTACGGCGACGAAACGGCGGACGAGCTTGAAGAATACCGCGAGAAAATATTCCGCCTTAAAGCGGACGACAGCGTGAAGGACGCGCTGTTTACCCAGGTAAATAAACTTGCAAAAATGCCGGCGGGCGCGCACGAGGCTACCGTTGTGAGGGGGTATCTTGATACCTGCCTTGAGTTGCCGTGGAATAAGGAAACGGCTGCGCGAGCCGATTTAAAGCGCGCCGAGAAAATACTCGACCGCGATATTTACGGTATGAAAAAGGTTAAGGAACGCATACTTGAAATGCTTTCCGTTTATAAATTGGCGCCCGATATTAAGGGGCAGATAATCTGCCTTGTGGGTCCGCCCGGAGTGGGTAAGACCTCAATAGGCAAAACAATTGCCGAATGTATGGGCAGAAAATTTGCGCGCATTTCTTTGGGCGGCGTGCATGACGAGGCGGAAATTCGCGGTCACCGCAAGACCTACATAGGCGCAATGCCGGGTAAAATAATAAACGCGGTTAAAACCGCGGGGAGCGGAAACCCCCTTATACTGCTTGACGAGGTGGATAAACTGGGCGGCGATTACAGGGGCGACCCGTCCTCTGCGCTGCTTGAGGTTTTAGACCCCGAGCAGAACGGCACCTTTGTAGACCATTTTATTGAAATACCCTACGATTTAAGCCGCGCTGTTTTCATAGCCACGGCGAACACTGCCGAGACAATACCCGCGCCGCTGCTTGACCGTATGGAAGTAATTGAGCTTGCGGGATACACGCGCGAAGAGAAATTCAATATTGCAAAGCGCCACCTTGTGCCTAAAGAAACCGCGCGGCACGGGCTTACGGCAAAAAACGTTAAAATAACCGACGGCGCTATATACTCGCTTATTGATTTTTACACCCGCGAGGCGGGCGTGCGGCGGCTTGAACGCAATATAGCCGCGCTTTGCAGAAAATCGGCAAAGCTTATTGCGGGCGGCGAGCAGGGCAAGGTGACCGTGGACGAAAAGACCGTGCGCGAAATGCTGGGCAGGCGCCGCTACAGACCCGAGGTCATTTTGGAAAATGACGAAGTAGGCATTATAAACGGGCTTGCGTGGACCTCTGTCGGCGGGGAGATAATGCAGCTTGAAATTTCCTCAATGGCGGGAACGGGCAAGTTAGAGCTTACAGGCTCTTTGGGAGACGTTATGAAGGAGTCAGCGGCGGCGGCGGTAAGCTATGTGCGCGCAAATGCGGTAAGGCTCGGCATTGACCCCGAATTTTACAAAAAGCTGGATATTCATATTCACGCTACCGAGGCGGCAGTGCCGAAGGACGGACCGTCCGCCGGCGTTACAATGACGGTGGGGCTGGTATCCGAGCTTACAAAAACGCCCGTAAGGCGTGATATTGCAATGACGGGAGAGGTGACTATACGCGGTAGGGTGCTGCCAATAGGCGGGCTTAAAGAAAAGTCTATGGCGGCGTATACCGGCGGGGTGAAAACCGTTTTCATACCGAAAGAGAACATTCCCGATTTAGAGGATGTGGACGAAACGGTAAAAGCAAACGTGGAGTTTGTGCCTATATCGTATGTTGATGAGATAATTAACCGCGCGCTTGTGAAAAAGCCCGCAAAAAGCGAAATGCCCGCGGTTTACAGCACAGCAGAGCAGACCGCCGCAACAATAAGTCAGTAAGGGAATATCGGTTTATGAATTATAACAACGCGGTTTTTGAAAAGGCATTTGCAACGGCTAAACAGCTGGAAAGCTCCGATTTACCGGAGATATGCTTTTGCGGGCGGTCAAACGTGGGTAAATCCTCACTTATAAACGCGGTGCTCGGCAGAAAGTCCATTGCGCGCGTGAGCTCGAAGCCGGGCAAGACCGTAACGGTGAATTTCTACCGTGTGGATAATATGCGGTTGGTTGACCTGCCGGGCTACGGCTATGCGAAAGTGCCGTTTTCCGAGCGCGACCGCTGGTCGGAGCTTATGGAGGGCTACTTTAATTCGGGGCGCGATATAAAAATGGCGTTTCAGCTTATAGATATGCGCCATAAGCCTACCGATTTTGATATGACAATGCTGCATTTTCTTTCCGAAATGCAGATTCCTTACACCGTTGTGCTTACAAAATCGGATAAGCTCAATAAAGCGCAAACCGCCGAAAGGCTCTCGCTTATACACGGCGAACTGGGCGAGTATGCGGAAAATGTCGAGATAATTCCTTTTTCGTCACAAAAAAGGGAAGACGCGGAGAAATTGCGCTCGGTAATAGAGAGTTGCCTGTGATTTTCTGTTGACAATTTAAAATGTGAGTGATATAATTTTTATGTTAAAGGCAAGGATGGAGAGAAGTAGTGCCGTTAAAGCATACAAAGAGAGCCGACGGGGCTGGGATGTCGGCAATGCCGCGGTATGAATAACACTCCGGAGCCGCAAGCCGAAAGCATCAGTCAAGTAGGTGCGCCGCGCCGACGCGTTAAATCGGAATAAAAGCGACCGAGCAATCGGTAAATTAGGTGGCACCGCGGATAGCGTCTATTCGTCCTAATAATATTAGGATGATAAGACGCTATTTTCAGTTAAAGGGGACGAAAAAAAATGAAACATACTGACATTTCGGAAATTTTTAAAAACAGCAGTCTGCTTGAAACGCAGGTCACGGTGTGCGGCTGGGTGCGAACCTCGCGCGATTCCAAAAGCATGGCATTTATAGAGCTTAACGACGGCACAACGCTGAAACATTTACAGATAGTTATAAATAAAGCCGATTTTGATGATATTTCGGACTATATGAAGCTCGGAACGGCGCTTAAGGTAACGGGCAAGGCGGTAAAATCCGCAGTTGCGGCGGATTCGGTGGAGATAAACGCCGAAAGCATTTCCGTTTTGGGCGAGTGCCCGCCCGATTACCCGCTGCAAAAAAAGCGCCATACGCTTGAATATCTTCGTACAATACCGCACCTGCGAGTCAGAACAAACACATTCAACGCCGTTTTCAGGGTGCGCTCGGTGGTTTCCGCTTGTATTCACGAGTTTTTCCAAAGCCGCGGCTTTGTGTATGTTCACACCCCGCTTATCACCGCAAGCGATTGCGAGGGCGCGGGCGAAATGTTCAAGGTGACCACTATAGGCTACAGCAACGATTATAAATCGGAAGAGGAATATTATGCCGACGATTTCTTCGGCAGACGCGCGTCTTTGAGCGTTTCGGGTCAGTTGGAGGGCGAGGTTGCCGCAATGGCACTCGGTAAAATTTACACCTTCGGTCCGTCCTTCCGCGCTGAAAAGAGCAACACCCCGCGCCACGTTGCGGAGTTTTGGCATGTTGAGCCTGAGGTTGCCTTTGCGGAGCTGCCCGATATTATAGAAATTGCCGAGGCGCTTATAAAGCACATAATTAAAACCGTGCTTGAAAAATGCCCCGAGGAGCTTAAGTTCTTTGATAAGCATTTTGAAAACGGGCTTGTTGAAAAGCTCACCGCCGTGGCAAACCACGATTTCGCGATTATGACCTACACCGAGGCAATAGAAAAGCTTAAAGCATCGGGCAGGGAATTTAAGTACCCCGTGGAATGGGGCTTAGACCTTATGACCGAGCACGAGCGCTATATTTCCGAAGAGGTTTGCAAAAAGCCGGTATTTTTAACCGATTACCCCAAGGATATTAAATCTTTCTATATGAAGCAAAACCCCGACGGCAAAACCGTTGCCGCCACCGACCTTTTGGTTCCGGGCGTGGGCGAAATTATCGGGTGCAGCGAGAGAGAGGCCGACCTTGATAAGCTGCTTGCCGCTATGAAAGAGCGCAATATGTCGCTTGACGATTATGAGCACTATATAGCTCTGCGCCGTTTCGGCTCTGTTCCGCACAGCGGCTTCGGGCTTGGGCTTGAGCGCATTATTATGTATGTTACGGGCGTTCAGAACATTCGTGATGTTATTCTTTACCCGCGCACTGTCGGCAGCATTTCGTAATTAAAGGGGGATAAATTTATGGAAAAATATATTTCTAAGCTCAGCGAGTTTGATACGCAGAACGCAATAGCGCTTGTTAAGGAAAAGTTTTCCTCAGAGCTTTGCGCCTCGCTTGATTTATCCCGCGTTTCGGCGCCGCTTTTCGTAAAGCGCGGCAGCGGAATAAACGACGATTTAAACGGCGTTGAACGCCCCGTTGATTTTGATATTAAGGAAACGGGCGAAATAGCCGAGGTGGTTCACAGCCTTGCAAAATGGAAGCGTATGGCGCTTATGCGCTACGGTTTTCCCATACATACAGGGCTTTACACCGATATGAACGCTATTCGCCGCGATGAAATATGCGATAATATTCACTCGATATACGTTGACCAGTGGGACTGGGAAAAGGTTATAACCGCAGAGGACAGAAACGAGGAATATTTAAGGGCTACCGTTAGGAGTATTTACGGCGCGATATTGCGCACAGCTGCGGCAGTTAAGGAAAAATACCCGGCGCTTGATACAAAGCTGCCCGATTTTATAAGCTTTGTATCGACCTATGAGCTTGAAGAAAAATACCCCGATATGAGCCCGAAGGAGCGCGAGAACGCCGCCGCAAAGGAATACGGCGCGGTTTTCGTTATGAAAATAGGCGGCAGGCTTAAAAGCGGCGAAAAGCACGACGGCAGAGCGCCCGATTACGACGATTGGAGCTTAAACGGCGATATTATAGTTTACAATCCCATGCTTGACAGCGCGTTTGAAATTTCCTCAATGGGTATACGCGTCGACAGGGAAAGTCTGGTTTCTCAGCTGAAAGCCGAAAACGCCGAAGACAGGCTGAAATACGAGTTCCACACGCTTTTAATGAACGGCTCGCTGCCGCTTACCATAGGCGGCGGCATAGGGCAGTCTCGGCTTTGTATGTACCTTTTGCAAAAGGCGCATATAGGCGAGGTTCAGGTTTCAATCTGGCCCGAAAGAGAAGTTAAAAAATGCAAAGCTGCGGGCATAGCCCTGCTTTAAAATACAAGAGGAGTGAAATTGAATGAAAAACAGATACCTGGTTTTTATAACCTCTGTTCTGTTTGACTTTTTTGCGGCTGTAGTTTCTATTTTTATTTCCTTTAAACTTATAGGAGTTCCGGAAGTGACAAAGGGCGGGAATATATTTGTTTTCTCGCTTTTAATATGGCCTACATTGCTGGTGCTCTCATTCTATATTTTTAAAACCTACAGCGTTTTGTGGCGTTTCTCTCGAATTTCTGACCTTTTAAGAATATTTATCGGAATGGTGGTGGCACTAGGTGCTTTGTTTATCTGCCAGATGGCGGTTTACGGCAAGGCAATTTCCGCCCCGGCAATGCTGCTTACATTTTTTCTTACCTACTTTCTTACCGTGGTTTTCAGGCTGTGTATGAAGGATATTATTCTGCGTATAAGCAGCCGCGAAACCGACGAAAAGACCTCTGCCGATAAATTAAAGGGCAATATTATGATAATAGGCGCGGGCTGCGCCGCCTCTATGATTATAAACGAATTGCGGGATAATAAGATAAATAATTGCAAATTTAAGTGCGCAATAGATGACGACCCCGCAAAGAAAAACACCTATATACTGGGTATCAGGGTATATGGCGACCGAAACAGCATAATAGAGGCTGCCGAAAAATTTCAGATCGATACAATTCTTTTCGCTATTCCGAGCTGCGATAATAAGGAAAAGGTTGAAATACTCAATATCTGCAAGGAAACGGGCTGCGAGCTTAAAATAGTGCCTTCAATTTATCAGATGATGAACAGCGGCGAAAAGGGTATTTCCAAAAAAATACGCAAGGTTCAAATAGAGGACCTTTTGGGCAGAGAACCCATAAGCCTTGATATTAACCGCATAATTGATTATGTTGCGGGGCGCACCGTTTTGGTAACGGGAGGGGGCGGAACAATAGGCAGCGAGCTTTGCCGCCAGATAGCCGAGCACGACCCTAAGCGCCTTGTTATTTTCGATATTTATGAAAACAACGCCTATGATATTCAGAACGAATTAAGGCGCAAATATCCCGAGCTTGACCTTGTAACGCTTATAGGCTCGGTGCGGGACAGCAAGCGCCTGGAAAGCGTATTTAAAACCTACCGCCCCGACATTGTGTACCACGCGGCGGCGCATAAGCATGTTCCGCTTATGGAGGACAGCCCCAACGAGGCTATTAAAAACAACGTTTTCGGAACTCTTAAAACCGCGCAGTGCGCCGATAAATACGGCGTGAAAAAATTTGTGCTTATTTCAACCGATAAGGCGGTAAACCCCACCAACATTATGGGCGCGAGCAAGCGTATGTGCGAAATGATAATTCAATCCTACAACAAGCGCTCTGAAACCGAGTTTGTGGCGGTGCGTTTCGGCAACGTTTTGGGCAGCAACGGCAGCGTTATTCCGCTTTTCAAAAAGCAGATTGAGGCGGGCGGCCCCGTAACCGTAACCGACCCCGATATTATACGCTATTTTATGACTATCCCCGAGGCGGTTACCCTTGTTTTGCAGGCGGGCGCTTCGGCAAAGGGCGGCGAAATATTCGTGCTGGATATGGGCAAGCCGGTTAAAATTTTAACCCTTGCCGAAAACCTTATAAAGCTTTCGGGCTTTACGCCGCATAAGGATATTAAAATCGAGTTTATAGGTCTGCGCCCGGGCGAAAAGCTGTATGAGGAAATGCTTATGGCGGAAGAGGGGCTTAAGGAGACCGAAAACAAGCTGATACATATAGGTCAGCCGATAGAGTTTGACGAGAACGAGTTCTTTACGGCGCTTGATGATCTGCGCAAGGCTATGTATGACGATTCGGTGGATATGCGCGCTATCGTTTCCGATATAGTACCGACGTATCATTATAATAAGACTTAAAAGAAAAAATCCTGTCTTTCGGCAGGATTTCAATCTGTCGATAAACCTCCTCTCGCCTCCCTCTGATGAGGGAGGTGGCAAAGCGAAGCTTTGACGGAAGGAGAGAAAATGCTTAAATAAAGCCTTTTTGACTACCCCTCAGTCACCTATGGTGACAGCTCCCCTGACAAGGGGAGCCAAGGTGGGCTTTTTCGACACGCTCAAATCCTGTCTTTCGGCAGGATTTTTTAATTATATGTCGGTGAATGGCGGTTTTTTGATTATGTATAATACTCTTGAAAAATCAAGATTAAAGGAGTATTATATATATGAGCTATTTATCCGATTTATTTACTGCGGGGCTGAGGGGCGAAAAAGCGCCGGATGAGCCGCGGTGGAAAAAATGGGTGCACCGAAATTTAAGCACAAGCCATTGTGAGGAGTGCCTGAAGTTAGACGGCTGCTGGTTTTTGAAAGAGAAAACGCCGATGTGGCCGCACCACAGGTTTTGCCACTGTATTTTAGAGGATGTACCGTATGACGAGGTATTAACTAAAGCTACGGCGGTAAGCGCGTATTCCAAATTTGACCCGTACCTATTCAACCCGAAAGGCGAATATCCGCATGGTAAGGAAAAACTGTTTAAAAGCTGGGGATATACCGTTGCCGACGCAAAATGGATGCAAAATGAGATTGAAAAACAAGGGCTGGAAAAATATATAAACGGCGAATATGAACTTGGTAAACTTAACAAGGAAGGGCAGCGTTTAAGTATAACCGTGGAAATTCCGAGAAAAGATAAAGAGGGTAAAGTTACATTCGTTACCGGATGGATGGTATGCCCTGACGGACATATCAGATTAATTACACCGTATGGAGGTAAATAAAATGAAAGAAATGGATTGCGTAAAGGTGATTGTAGAAAAAGAAAAGTATGCCAAAGAAGGCGTACATAAAGGTATGTACGGTTGGATATGCTGGGATGACGGCAGTGATAACATATGGCTTGTTAACTTTCCGCAATACGGCGAAAAGGAAGATATAGCAACAATAGATGTTAAAGAGGAAGATTTAGAGGTAGTTCCTATAATGCACGCAATAGTTAACGAACAGATAAAGGCGGAGTTCGGTGAATAATTTTAAAATTCGGCGGGTGTGACGCCCGCAAGCAAAAGAACCGCGGCAGAGGCAGTTACCGCAAAGGGACTGTGGCCGCGGTTTAATTTTATTCCGATCTCGCAAGGCTCGGCGTCGTTGCCGAAAATATCGGTAACGGTTCGCTGCAGCGAGACTAAGGCGGAAGAGGAAGTAAGGCTTGAAAGCGTAACGGTGTTTTTGGGGTTCATTCCGCAGGTTATAACCGTCGCACCGTTTTCCATAAGTATTTTAAGTGCCGTAAGGTTCGAATCCTCACATATTCCCACCGTACCGCCCGGCAGTGCTATGCCGCGAAATGCTTCGGAATTGCCCGCAAAAACGGTAATAGCCGGATTGCTCCCGATTTCGGGTCTTTCATGCTCCGTTATAACGGTAAACTCTGTTTTTTCACCTATGCCGCTGCGCTGCAGAATTTCGTAAATTTCCTTTCCCGCGCCGCATGCCTTGTCCGCAAAGAGAATTACCATAATTTATGCTCACTCTCCGCCTATTAGTATTTGCGGAAAAGCGGGCGTTATTCCGTAATTTAGACATTAGATATTAGACAGTAGATTTTAGAAGAATACCCCTCAGTCAACTTCGTTGACAGCCGCTGACGGCGGCGGTCCCCTCTGTCACTTCGTGACGTCTCCCCACACCGTGGGGAGCAACCCCCTCTATTTTGGCAAAGCCAAAAAGGAGGGAGCCCAAATAGGCTCCCCTGTGTAAGGGGAGCTGGCAAAACGAAGTTTTGACTGAGGGGTTGTTACAAAGCATTAGAAAGAATACCCCTCTATTTCGGCAAAACCGAAAAGAATGGAGCCAATGGGCGGTAAAGTCGCCGTCTAATGTCTATTATCTAATATCTAACGTCTAAGTTACCAAATGTTGGTGCATTTTAACGGAGAAAAATACTTGACAAATCACTGTAGCAAATATATAATTGTATACAAAAGGACAAAGTATTATTGTTTTTTGACGTTTTATAATCAATATTTAGTGCTTATGGTACATATAATAAAAGGCATTAACCAACTTGTAGTGCCATTTGTCTAATTGCACAAAAAGACAGCCGAATATTTAGGCGGCAGATACCTGTTTTTACTCCTTGAAAGACTTGACAAAGGTTTATTTTAATGATAAAATGAAGAAAACCGTTAGTGGCGGAACGTGGCATTGCTGCTTGCGGTAAGCGGCGCCGAAAGGCGGCGTATAATAATTATGGCGTAAGCCGGTTAGGAGAAAAGATATGGAAAAGATTTTCAAAAAGTCTCTCGCGCTTGTACTCTCGGCAGCCCTTTGCTTAACCGCACTCGTAGGTTGCCTGACTGTATCGGCGGAAGGAGCCAGCGCAACCGTTACAGTAGGATCGGTTGAGGTTAACAGCGATGCAACAAAGGCAACAGTTCCGGTAACCGTTAAAACAGATGATGCCAACGGAATTGCTGCGGCAATGTTTGAACTCAAGGTTGATTCTTCAAAACTCACTTTCAACAGTGTTTGGGAAGAATCCATAACATGGGATGACACAACCAACATTAATGTCCAAACCGTTCTCGGTGAGTTAGATGCAGAAGGCACTACGCAACGTGTTGTACCGGTATCCGGCGAAACTGATACATACAGATTCCTCGTTGAAGCAATTAAAGACGGCAGTCCTGACACTTTAGGTTACATTAAATCCGCTACTTTTAATATTACTTTTGATATTGTTGCGGGAACCACCGGCACGATTGATATAGAATATGTAAATGATGCTCATTCTCAGGCTTGTAACGGTGGTACTTTTGATGTAAACACTGCTACATACTTAGGCACTGAGGCTCTTATCGGTCTCACCGGCACTAACGGTGCGGTTACTGTTAAAGCTGCCAGCACAGATGCGGTTCTTGATGATACAATTACAATTTCAACCGCGATTAATATCAGCGAAACAATTAATACTCGTATAATTGTTTCGAAAGAGATTGCTAAGTATGCTGATTATGAACTTATTGTTTCAAGACAGAAAGCTTATTACATAAACGCATCCTCTGGATATGGTCTTACCGAAGTTCAAGAAGATTCTTATAGTAAAGCAGTTGCTACAACATTATCTGATGGTCGTGGCGTATTCCTTTATAATAAACTCGGTATGTATGAATTGGGCATTGATATGAGCATTATGGTAAAATGCTATGATGAAAACGGTAACTATGTTGCATATTCCAACTCTGCAACAACTAATGTTGGTAAGTTGGCATATGGTCTTTATAGTGCTACAAATGCATCGGCAAAAAATAAGAACATTGCTATTGATATAGCTAAGCTCGGCGATAAAGCGCAGGCTTATATGGTAAACGGAACAGATTGTGCCCTTTCCACTATCGTTTCTCCGATTACTTATTTCCCCGAAGATGCAACCGAAGGCGCTACATTTAATGCAGCTACTCTTGATACAACTAACATTCCTACAAGCTATGTTGACGGAATGACTCTTTCTCCGGCAGTCAACCTGTCTTCTAATCCGGCACTTCGTCTTCTGTCTTCAGCTGCCGGCTCATATGATGAGGCAGATATAAAAATTGATGTTGACTATATTAATGGTAAAAACGGCAGTGATTGCGGGATGGAATTCACATCAGCCGATATGATAAAGGCTGGTTCTGGTGCATCAGTAAGATATGGTGTTCTGTTTAATAAAATTGCTCTTTATGATACTAATGTTCCAGTTAAAGCAACTATTTATTCCGGAACTACAAAGCTTGCTTCGGTAGAATATAGTATAGAAGCTTATGTAAACGCCAATTGGAGTAATGCGAGAATGGGCGAGGTTCTTAAGGCTGTTGCCAATCTTGGTACTTCTGCAAGAGCATACTTTAATATGTAATTACTTAATTGATTATTTTATGAAAGGAGTTAGAGTATAGTGAAATTCGAGCTTGATATTGTACGTTTTAAGAGCGAGGACGTTGTTACTGCCAGTCCCGGCGGTTGCACATGCGAGGGTTGCGAAGTGGTCTTTGATGGCGACGTTCTCTAATGTTGTTGATTTAAGGGGTGGTTGTTTTAGCCACCCCTTAAGTTTTCTTATTATAGGTTTTAAGTAGGTGCTTGAGGATGTATAAAACCAATGCTTGCATTGCTGATATAAATGTTGAATTCAACACAAAGTATTATAAACTGACGAGTATTTCAAAGGAATTTCTCACAAACAATCAAAACTCGGACATAGTTATTAATATTACTCAGGAACAGATTGATAGAGAATTTGCAAACACTCAGAATAGTGTGCTGCCGTCTTTTTGTGAAGTTGCGTGCGCTTGTAGAGCGTTTTGCAATGAAATATGGAAATATAATGCAATATTATTTCATTCTTCGGTTGTTGAAGTTAATCATCGTGCAGTTGCCTTTACTGCGCAGAGCGGCACCGGAAAAACAACCCATACATTGTTATGGAAAGAACTTTTAGGCGATGATTTAACAATTATCAACGGCGATAAACCGATAGTAAGATTATTGAATGATATTCCGTATGTTTACGGTACTCCTTGGAAAGGCAAAGAATCATTCGGAATAAATGCTAAATCGAAACTAACAGATATTTGTTTTATTGAACGAGATACTGTTAATTCGGTTGAAAAGTTTAAAAAAGAAAATGCCGTTGATCGCATTTTCAATCAAATTTTATTACCGAAAGATGCTTCAGGATTAAAGAAAACATTAGAATTGGTTGATTTGCTTTTAAGCAAATGCAATTTGTGGATTATCAGGTGCAACACCGATATTTCCGCAGCCGAGACTGCATATAACACTATTTTTTGTAAGGATAGATAATTTATGAAACAAATTTACGAACCACACGGTGCAACGATTTGTTTATTGGGAGCACAAAGTGTTTCCGATGCGAAGTATAGACCGCTGACATATATTTATGAATGCAATGTGGATGAAGGTCTGCTTATATATAATATTTTAACGAGAGAACTGCTCCTTTTAAATAAGGATGAAATAAAACTTTGGAACGAAAATATTGATGTCGATAATAAAATTACACAAGAGCTTATAAAAAAATGGTTTTTTGTTCCTGTAGAAAATGATGATGCAAAACTGAGAAGGCAAGTGAGAGAACTTTTAAGTGCAATTGTCTATACGAATGTTTCTGCACCTACAAAAGTTTTTACAATTTTACCGACCACAGATTGTAACGCAAGATGCTTTTACTGTTTTGAACTTGGTAGAAGTCGCAAGTTTATGAGTCAAAAAACAGCAAAAGATGTTGCTGATTATATTTTTAAAACTTCAAAAGGCGCGGAAAGCATTAAATTGCGTTGGTTTGGAGGAGAGCCTTTATATAACGTCGATGCTATTGATATTATTTGTAGCAAACTTAAAAAACACAATGTTTCATACACTTCCGAAATAATATCCAACGGTTATCTTTTTAATGATGAAAACGTATCTAAAGCTGTTTCAACTTGGAATACGAAGAGTGTGCAAATAACGTTAGACGGAACCGAAGAAATATATAATAAGTGTAAGTCCTTTATTTATCACGATGGGAGAAGTGCGTTTAAAGTTGTAACAGATAATATAGAAAGGCTTTTAAATGCCGATATTCTTGTCAAGGTTCGCATGAATATGGACAGTCATAATGAGTCGGATTTATATAACCTGACCGATTATTTACTTAATCGATTTGGTAAATATAAAAAATTTTTTGCTTATGTTCATCTTTTGTTTGAAGATTCCGGTAAGGTTCAAATGGAAAGAAATGATATGGAACGGCATATGATGATACAAAAGTTCTTCAAATTTGAAGATTATCTAAAGGATTGCCAACCGAACTTTCCGAAAAGAACGGTCAAATCTCTTATTCAATACCATCAATGTATGGCTGATGATTGCGCAACAACAACGATTATGCCTGATGGTGAACTGGGAAAGTGCGAGCACTATTCAGATACTGATTTTTGGGGCAGTATTTACAGCGACAAAATTGATAGGAGTGTTATTGAAGACTTTAGACGCGCTAAATATTTAGGTGAACAATGTGATAAGTGCCGATTATACCCATTGTGTTATCAGTTGATTCGTTGCGCCCAAACTATCCCGGATCGTTGTGATGAGGTCGATAAAATGTTGCATTATAGAAATGTAGAACGGGCAATAAGAGAAACTTACAGAATATATATACAAAATAATAAAATTATTGGGGGAAGCAAAGATGAAATTGAAATACAAAATGATTGTTAACGAGGTGGCGGGTAAAAAAGTTGCGGTTGCGGTCGGAGATGATATAGATAAATTCAGCGGCTTTATAAAAACCAATGATGTTGGTGCAGAAATAATAAAAATATTAGAAAATGACGTAACTATCGATGAAATTGTAGCTATCCTTAAATCCGAATATCCTCATGAAGCTGAAGCTGAAATTGAAAATATTGTCAAGATGTTTGTTGAAGCTTTTGAGAAGGAGCAGATTTTAGAATAAATTAAACTTATTAGGAAAATAAAGGAGCGGCTTATAATGAAGTTGAAGTACAATTTTGTGACAAACGAGGTTGCGGATAAAATCGTAGCGGTTGCGGTAGGGGATGACCTTGAAAAATTCAACGGTTTTATTAAAATGAACGATACGGGGGCATATATTTTTAATATGCTTAAAAATGATGTAACCGAGGATGAAATTGTTGAGGCTATGAAAAAGGATTACGAAGACGCAACCGAGCAGGAAATAAGAGAGACGGTAAGCGAATTTGTAGGCAAGCTGAAAGACGCGGATGTGCTTGAATAATGGCAGAGGCGGACTTAAAAAACGTTGAAGAACTGCTGAAAACCCGTGATGAGGTTATGACCCGCACCCGCGGCATAAGCATGCGCCCGCTGCTGCGGCAGGGGCGCGATATTGTTGTAATAAAAAAAGCAGAGCTTCCTCTTAAAGTCGGCGACGCACCGCTTTATAGGGTGAAAGGCAGAAAAGAACTGGTCTTACACCGGATTTTAAAGGTAAACCCCGACGGCAGCTATATTATTCGCGGCGACAATCTTTTTGTTAAAGAGCATGTGCTTGAGAGCCAGATTGTGGGCGTTATGAAAGCATTTTACAGAGAGGGGAAATATTGCGATTGCGAAAAAAGCCGCAAATATAAGCTCTATATATTTTTAAACAGGGTAAGCTACCCGGTGCGCCGTTTTTGGAAATTGACATTGCGCCCGATACTTTCAAAAATTAAACATAAAATAATTAAAAATTAAATTTTAAATATAACGCAATTTAGACGTTAGATAGTAGATGTTAGACGTTAGATAAATACCCCTCAGTCTCGTTTCACTCGACAGCTCCCCTCTGTTTGCTAACGCAAAAGAAGGGAGCCTATGGGATTGCAAATTGGCTCCCTTGTGTAAGGGTGCGGGTGTCCGGTGGACACCTCTGCGAAGCAGAAGCACCGACCGAGGCGGAAGCCGAGACGGTGGCGAGCTATGCGAGACGGAGGGGTTGTTAAAAACCGTAGCTTATCAAAGACCTAAAACTCGTTTAAATACCCCTCAGCCAATTTAGACGTTAGATGTTAGATAGTAGATATTAGACAAATACCCCGCTGTTTCGGCGTTGCCGAAACAGCGGGGTGACTATGGGCGGCAAAGCCGCCGTATAAAATCTAATATCTACTTTATCAGCATCATAAGCGTGCCCGCAACAATAAGCAAAAGCCCCGCCGCCGATTTTTTTGAAAGCCGTTCTTTGAACACCGCCGCCGAAAAGCCCACCGAAACCAAAATACTCAGCTTATCAATAGGCACAACAACGCTTGCGAGACCGTCCTGCAGCGCCTTATAATAGCAAAGCCACGAAGCGCCGGTCGCAAGCCCCGAAAGGCAGATAAACCCCAACTCGCTTTTCGGAATGTTACTAAGTTCCCGCTGTTTACCCTTTAAAAATACTATAAGCCACGCCATAACCAGCACCACGGCGGTGCGGATTGCAGTGCCGAGGTTAGACTCCACCCCGTCAATACCTATTTTACCGAGGATTGAGGTCATTGCGGCAAATACAGCGGAAAGCACAGCGTATATAAACCAGCCTTTTTTGCCCGGTTTTGTTTCGGAAACATCCTTTTTTTCTATCATAAGCACGGTGCCCGCGCCTATTAAAACAACGGCAGCGGCTTTAAGCGCCGTCACCTTTTCTCCCAGAAAAATAAAAGCTAAAATAATGGTAAGTACGGTTGACGATTTATCAATCGGCACAACCTTATTTACATCCCCTGCTTGCAGCGCCCTGAAATAGCAAAGCCACGAAGCGCCGGCCACAAGCCCCGAAAGCACGAGAAAAAGCCATGTTTCGGCACCGAGTGCGGTAATGCTGCCCACTGACCCCGCAACGAAAACCATAAGCCATGAGAAAACAAGAACCACACCGGTGCGGATTGCGGTTGCAATATCCGAATCGGTCTTTTTTATGCCGCACTTGGCAAGAACAGCGGTAAGCCCGGCAAAAAGCGCCGAACCGAACGCAAAAAGCACCCACATAGCTGTCACCTTTAAAAATTCGGAACCTTATTAAATAAATGCCGTTTTATTCCGCCAGCCCCTCGGAAACGCCCATAAGGATAATTCCCGCAAAAACGGTGAAAATTATTAAATAATGCTTAAACGAAAGCTTTTCCTTTAAGAATATGCGGGAAAGCAGCACCGAGAACACGCAGTACGCCGAAATCATAGGCGCCGCCACGGTGGGGTTATCGCCTATCGCGTAAATATAGGCAAACTGCCCCGCAGTTTCGCAGCCCGCACCGAGCCACTTGGGTAAATCCCATTTAAAGCTCGGTTTTTGCTTTTTAATTACATAAACGTAAATAAATGCGGCAATTCCCATTATAAAGAATGTATACTCGTATGCAATGTTTGCCGAGTCCTCGCCTACTATTCCCTTATCAAGCAGTATCGCGTCGGCAAAGGTGCCCAGCCCGTCAAGCAGGCAATAGAAAATCGGGAAAAATACCGCAATAAAGCCCGATTTGAATTTTTTGTTTTCCGCTTTATCGGCTAAGGCATGCGCCTCTTCGTCATACTTCTTTTCAACGAACGCAAGCCCCGTAACGCCCAAACACACAAGCACTATGCCCGCCCAGCTGAGCGCGTCGGGCATTTGCCGCAAAAATATAAGGCAAAGCACGCAGGCAACCGCGCCCGATGAATTGCATATCGGCGAAGACACCGAAAGCATTATGTACCTTAGCCCCACATAGCCCAAAATCATTGAAGAAACATAGCAGATAATAGCGGGCGAATACTTTATAAAGTCCACGGGGTAAAACTTTGCCCCCGTGAGCAGCTCGAAGGTCGCGTGAAGACCCATAACCGTACCCACGGCAACTACTATTTTCCAGTGACTGTATTTATCGGTCGAATCAGAGCCCATTTTTGAAAATAAGTCCGACCCGCCCCAAAACATAATTGTAACTAAAGATAATATAAACCACATATTTTTAAAAATCCTCACTTTTTTAATTCGGAATTATGAATTCGGAATGCGGAATAATGCGCTCGTGCCGCGCGGGCACCCTATTTCTGTACGGACAGAAATAGGGAAAAGAGCCGTCGGGAACCCTTCAGATTGGGTTCCCGAACCCTCCTAAACAGCCAAAGGGACAAACTTCCCTTTGGAAACCCTTACTACAAACACATTTAACTTCCGCGTTGTTTTACCTTGTTTTTTTAATTCTCATCTATCGGTGGGTCGTTATTGTTTTCGCTTTTAATTTCAAGTGCTTTTATTATCGTTTCTTCAAGGTTTTGCGTGCCGTCTACAAATACCATTTTGTAGCCGACTTTTTCGGCGATTTTCTTTATAAAATCGTCTCTTTTTATTCTATCCTCTTTGTTATGCGAACTGTCATTCAACTCTATTAACAACTCGGGATATAAATTGTCCTTTTTACAAAGAATAAAATCTATGTGCTTTGACTTGATTTTGCCGAAATACTTCATATATTCCTTTTTGTCCGCCTCGGCGCTCACTTCAACCAAGTCGGCAAAACGAATTTTCGCCAAAACAGCAAAGTCGTATTTATCCGCTATTTCTTTAAGACTCTTATAAAACCAGTACTCGTTTTTCGTAAGCAAAAATTTCCGCCTGTACGGTAGTTTTTCTATGTCTTCATCATTATCTACAGTTTCGGGCTTTTTACTATCCAACATCATAATTTTGCGTTGAAGTCCTTCTCTTTTTTTCTTGGTTCTTTTATTGTCGTAAATAATTATAAATACTATAACAACAACTACTACCAACAAGAAAAAAAACGTGCCAAAAGAGCGTGCATAAAATAGGTTATAGGTTGTCACTTTTTCTTCTCCCTTTTAGAAATATGTTTTGCTTTTGCCCCTACTGTACCCTTGCGCAGTAGGGGTATCCAAAGGGGAGTTTGCCCCTTTGGTTGTTCAGGAAGGCTCGGAAACCCAATCAAAAGGGTGTCCGACGGTTCTTTCCCCTATTTCTGTCCGCACAGAAATAGAGTGCCCGCACGGCATGAGTGCATTTATTCCGCATTACGCATTACGAATTCCGAATTATTTATTATTCCGATAGTTTTTTCGCAAACTCGGCAAGCTCGTCATCGCTTAAAAATTCAATTGTAAGCGTGCCCTTGCCGTTGCCGGAGGGGTTTATATGTACCTTTCTGTGCATTTCGTTTTTAAGTGAAAGCTCAACCTCGCTGTAAAAGGTCGGTTTAGGCTCTGCGGGCTTTTTAGCCGCAGTTTTCGCCTTTTTTGCGGCTGCCGCCATTCTTTCAAGGTCACGGACAGATGCGCCGTCCGCCGCGGCAAGCAGCATTTTAGAGCGCGTGTTTTCATCATCACACGAAAGCAGGGCGCGCGCATGCCCCGCGGTAATGCTGCCGCGGCGCAAAGCCTCTAATTCGGTGCTGTTAAGGGCAAGCAGGCGCAAGGCGTTAGTCACCGCGCTGCGCGATTTACCCATTCGTTTTGCAACCTCTTCCTGGGTCAGCCCGTAGCCGTCAATAAGCGAGCGGTAGCCGAGCGCTTCTTCAACCGCGTTTAAATCCTCACGCTGCAGGTTTTCTATAAGCGCTAATTCCATTAGGGTCTGCTCGTCCGCATCCTTTATTATAACAGGCACCTCATTAAGCCCCGCAATGCGGCTTGCGCGCCAGCGGCGTTCACCCGCAATTATACTGTATCTGCCGTTTGCATTTGGTTTAACCACAATAGGTTGTATAAGTCCGTGTCTTGCAATGCTGTCCGCAAGCTCCGAAATGCTCTGCTCGTCAAAGTCCTTTCGGGGCTGGTCGCGGTTGGGTTCAATATCGTTTATATTTAATTTTACCGCGCCGTCGCTGTCGGTCGCGTTTTCGCTGAAAAGGGAGTCAAGTCCCCTGCCGAGTCCGCCTTTTTTTACAGCCATTTTATCTTCTCCTGTTCTTCTTCAAAAATTCCTTGGTTAAATCGTCATACGCCGCCGCGCCCTTTGAGCGCTTGTCGTAATACTGTATCGGCATGCCGTAGCTCGGCGCTTCCGAAAGCCTAACCGCGCGCGGAATTACCGATTTATAAAGCTTATCGGCAAAGTATTTTTTAATTTCGGTTACCACCTGACCCGTCAGGTTCAGCCGCCCGTCGTACATTGTAAGCACTATTCCCTCAATTTCAAGGGTCGGGTTGTAAAGCCTTTTTACCTGACGTACCGTTGCCATAAGCTGCGAAAGCCCCTCAAGCGCAAAATATTCGCACTGTATCGGCACAAGCACCGTGTCGCAGGCGTTAAGCGCGTTTATCGTTATAAGCCCTAAGGACGGCGGACAGTCTATAAATATGTAATCGTAGCTATCCCGCGACGCGGCAAGGGTCATTTTAAGCTGCGCCTCGCGGTGCTCAATTTCAATTAAATCAACCTCCGCCGCCGCTAAATCCATTGATGACGGAACAACGTCAACATTCTTATATTCCGTCTTTACTATGGCGTTCTCAAGCTTGCCTGTGCCTATTAACAGCTCATACGAGGTGGTTTTTACCTCTTTTTTGTTTATTCCAAATCCGCTTGTCGAGTTGCCCTGCGGGTCAGCGTCTACCAAAAGCACCTTTTTGCCCGCAATGCCAACGCCGGCAGCAAGATTTACGGCAGTTGTGGTCTTCCCGACGCCGCCTTTCTGATTAACAACGGCGATTATCTTCCCCATTCTTATTCCTCCCTGTAAATGTTTCACGTGAAACACTTTAAGTATTATAGCATTTCGGAGGGCAAAAGTAAACAGTTGAATTTAATGCGGAATTCGGAATGCGTAATGCGGAATGAAAAATAAAGGCTCCCTTGCCTAAAGGGAGCTGTCAACGAAGTTGACTGAGGGATTATTGCAGACTAAAAAATACCCCTCAGTTTTGATTGTTGCTTTATTGTTTATCTGTTCTACCTAACAGATAATCGGTAGTAGTTCCATAATAATCCGCAATACGTGCAAGTATATCCGCTCGCGGTAATCTTGTCATATTCTCATAATTTTGATACGCATTTTCCGTAATGTCACAGAAAACCGCTACCTGCATTTGCGTAACTCCTTTTTCTGCGCGACATTTTCTTAATCTTTCAGCTAATATCTTGCGCATATACTTTCACCCACATTTGTTGTTGACAGTAAAAGTATAACGTATTATAATGTTTTATATACCAACAGTTGTTGGTATATAAATACAATGGAGATGTTTTTTATGGAACCTTATAAAGAAATAATAATGAAATTTGTTATGGAAAACGAGGAAAAGTTACCATCGGGCACAAAGTTGGAAATTTCAGCAAAAGATATTGTTGAGGGCGAGTGTTATCAGTTAATTTTAAGAATTAAGTCAATAATTGAGTATGCATTTATGAGCGATACGCAAAAAGCATTTGCAATTGATAAAATCGTATCTGACTTTAAAAAGTCAGGTATTACCGTTAAATATCATTGAAAAGCCTTTCAAACCAAAGGCTCCCTTCTATTTGACGACAGTCAAAACAGAAGGGAGCTGTCACGTTAGTGACTGAGGGGTATTTAAAGTCCGTAATAATCCCTCAGTCAAAACCTACGGTTTTGCCAGCCGCTGACGGCGGCGGTCCCCTTTTGTCGCTGCGCGACATTTTCCCCGCACCGCGGGGACATCGACCCTTTAGGCAAGGGAGCCTTTATTTTTCATTCCGCATTCCGAATTCTTAATTCCGCATTAAGTTTTGTCTCCCGGTTTAAACAGCGCCGCCATTAAAAAGCCCGATACAACTGCGGTTGCAACGCCTGCCGAGGTTGCGGTTAGTCCGCCCATCAGTATGCCCATAAAGCCGTATTCCTTTACCGCCTCTTTAACGCCGCAGGCAAGGCTGTAACCAAATCCCGTAAGCGGAACGGTAGCGCCCGCGCCCGCAAACTTGACAATAGGCTCATAAACGCCTATTGCAGTAAGAATTACCCCCGCCACAACATAAGAAACGAGTATACGCGCGGGCGTAAGCTTGGTGTAGTCAATTAAAATCTGACCTATAAGGCAGATAAACCCGCCCACGAGAAACGCATATAAGCAATGCATAAAAATATCCATAAGGCAACCCCTTTTATAATGTTTCACGTGAAACATTTATTTTACATTATAGGTTGCCCTATGGATTATTATTTATACCTCAATACCGTAGCTGTCCGAAATGCTTTTTTTAACCTCGCCGTAATCGAGCATACGCACCTTTACGGTATCGGCGCTTTCCGAGCGCACGCTTATTACTACCTTGCAGGTATTAAGCCGAATATCGGGAATTGTGCGTATAATTTTAATCTGCCCCACATTTTCGCGCGGGCAGTGCAGTTCGCAGGCGTTAAAGCCCTTTACGGTCTGCGCGTAGATGTTTCTGCCTATTTTCAGCTTACCCAAGCGGAACTCATAAATACTTAAATATGCGTAATACGTTATAACTGCGCAGGCTACCATAGTTAAAAACAGGGTAAGTCTGCCGAATTTCGGAAAAATAAGAGTCAGCGTTATGGAAACGACTACCGTAATTATAAAATACAGCCCCGGCAAATATAAAAAACGGTTTTTGGTTACAATATCCCGCCGCGCGTGCATCAGCTTGCCGTCTGGCGCTAAAAACGGAAAATACGCCTGAAACTGGCGCTTTATCTCGCCCCGTCTGCCCGAGGGCACTATAACCGCCGTCTCGCTTTTTGAGCCGCCGTAGCCGCCCACGCTCACCTTCATAGCGTAGCGCTTAAAAAGCCGCATAAGCGGGGTTTGGTCTATAATAACATCGTTTACCGAGGACTTTTTAAAGGCGGAACGGCTGCGCACGAAAAAGCCCGACCGCACCTCTAACTTTTCCTTTTCAAGAAAGAGCTTGAAATTTATATACTTAAAGAGCGAATAAACAAAGGCTACCGCATAGCTTAAAAGAAAAACAAGGGTTATTGCGTTCACAATAGGCGGAAAGTAGGATTTAAAGCCGCTTGAAACGTTGTTTATCTCGTCAAGCAGAATATTATTGAGGGCAATTCCCAAAAGCTTGCCCGTTTTATTTATTATAGGCACGCCTATAAGCATACCCGTAACGGCAGATGAGGTTGTAGCCGCCATAACCGCCACCTTAAAGACCGAAAACTTAACGGCGGTGTAATTATCCTCGCCGTATAAAAGGTGGGAGACCTCGGCACTATCCTTTGTGCTCAGCTTAAAATCAAAATCCGCCTTGCCCTTGGGTCCTGCCTCAGTGTTTATGCGGTAGGAAACCGCGCGGAAAACCGCGTCAATAGGGTTTTGCACCGTCTGCACAGATGATAGCTTATTAACGCTTATAAAGGCGCTGCTTTTAAAAAGCACACCCATTTTTACCGTTACGCCGTTTTTGCCGCAAATAAGGCGGAAAGAGAGGCAGCGCAGTGCGCCTATAAGGGTAATTGCCATAAAGCCTATAAGCTCAAGGGTTAAAACGCCCGTAACGCGGCGCTTTATAATATACTGTATAACGCCCTTTAAAACAGGCAGAACCAGCACAAAAAGAAAAGGCTTTATAAGGCTTACAAGCATAAGCGGGTGGGCGCGAAACTCCTTTTTCAAGCGTTTTCCTCCTTTGTGACCGACTTTATAAACAGTTCAACGTCAGATACGGGCAGCTCGGGTATAATAACGCTGCTGCGCGCCGCTTTAAGGCTTAGCGCCGCAAGCCCCATACTGTGGGCAAGGGGCGTGGAATAGCTTTGAACGTAAATAAGCCTTGAAAAGGGCATTATATGGGTAGTTCTTATAAAGATACCTCGGTTTATAATAATTGCGCCCTTAGGGAACAGTATTTCATAGCTTGCAAAATAGGTGGGAATATACCACAGCACAAATATAAGCAGCGCCGCCGCCAAAATTACTGCCGGCAAAAGGCACCATAGCGTTACCGAGCAGAGAAAGAGCAGCACCGCAATCGGAATAAAGCCTATTAAACATATGCGCACCTGCCACAAAAAGCGGGTTTTTTTCGGTATTCCGTTTTCTTTCATACTATTCCCTCCTTTAGTTTACATAACATTTTTATTTGCCTTTTACCGCGTCCCAATATTCCTTATATTTTTGCTCTGTTTTATTGTCTCCATACTCATAATACCGCTTATTTTTAAGCGCGTCGGGTAAATACTGTTGGTTTACATAATGATTTTTAAATTCGTGCGGATATTTATAGTTCTGCCCCTTTATTTCGGCTTCCTCGCCGTCAAAATGCTTGTTTTGCAGCTGGCGCGGAACAGGTCCGCCTATTCCCTTTTCAATATCCTCCATTGCCGCAACTATTGCGTTATGTCCCGAGTTTGATTTCGGGCTGGTAGCTACTAAAATTACCGCGTCGGCAAGGGGCAGGCGCGCTTCGGGCAGACCTACCGACTGCGCAATATCCACCGCCGCTTTCACAATGGGTATTATTTGCGGATAGGCAAGCCCCACATCCTCACAGGCGCACACCATAAGCCGCCTGCAGGCGCTCGGCAAATCTCCCGCCGCAAGCAGTCTGCCTAAATAGTACACGGCGGCGTCGGGGTCAGACCCGCGCATTGATTTTTGGTAAGCCGATATTATATCATAGTGTTCGTCGCCCTCGCGGTCGTAGCGAACGGCGTTCGCCGCCGCAATTTCCTCCACCGTATCGTCGGTAATGTCAATTTCGGTTTCGTTTTCGCTTGTCAGCACGCATAGCTCCAGCATATTAAGCGAACGGCGCACATCCCCCGCCGCCGCGCGGGATATTTTTTTCTTATCGTCAGCCGAAATTTTAATTTTCTTGCCCTTTTCCTCGCTTAAAATGCCGATTGCGCGGTCTAAAACGGCGGAAATATCATCTGGGGTCAGCTGCTTGAACTCAAACACCGTGGAGCGGCTTAAAATCGCGTTATACACATAAAAATAGGGGTTTTCGGTGGTGGAGGCTATAAGAGTAATATCCCCGTTTTCAATGTAAGAAAGCAAAATTTGCTGCTGTTTTTTATTGAAATACTGTATCTCGTCAAGATAAAGCAGTATGCCGTTTTGGGTATCAATTGTGCCTATTGAGCCGATAATCTCCTTAATATCGGCAGTAGACGCGGTGGTTGCGTTAAGGTAGCAGAGTTTTTTACCGCTTGTGGCGGCAATTATGTTTGCAACCGTGGTTTTACCCACGCCCGAGGGTCCGTAAAATATAAGGTTGGGTATATTTTTTGAGTCGATTATGCGCCGCAGCACCTTTCCCGGCGCTAAAAGCTGCTTTTGCCCCGCAACTTCTTCAATTGTTTTCGGTCTTAATCTGTCCGCTAACGGTGAGTTCATTTTTTTAACCTGCCTTGATATTAACATTTTCCGCTTTTTCGCTTCATATTATAAATTATACGGGAACTTGGAGTGGAAAAGCATTGAAAAAAACTATTTTTATTAAAAACGCCCTTATTTTAACCGTTTCCTCGCTTATATTGCGCTTTGTGGGAATAATTTTCAAGGTATGGCTGGCGCAGCTTATCGGCTCTGAGGGAATAGGGCTTTATCAGCTTATATTCAGCGTGTATATGCTCGCCGCCACCTTTGCCACAAGCGGTATAAGCACCGCCGTTACAAGGCTTGTCGCCGAGGAATTAGCCCTCGGCACAAAGCGGGGCACGCTTAAAATACTTCGCCGCGCAATTGAAATTACCTTGCTTATTGCGGGGATAACGGTTGTAACGGTGTTTTTCGGGGCGGAATTTATAGCCGTTCGGTTTTTGAACGATATACGCGCCGTGCCCGCGCTTAAAATACTGCCGCTTTCGCTCCCTTTTATGGGGCTTTCCTCCTGTCTGCGCGGGTATTTCATAGCCCGCCGCAAAATAACGCCGAACGCCGTTTCGCAGCTGTTTGAGCAGGCGGTAAGAATAATACTTATAGTAGTGCTTGTGGGCAAATTCTGCACTAAGGGCTTAGGTGCTTGCGCCGCTGCCGTGATTTTGGGTGACAGCGCCGCCGAAATATTCTCGTTTTTAATGCTCTGGCTTATATGGCTGCGGGATACGAGAAAGCTTGATAACCTCACCGGCAGGCCGCGCCCGCCGTTCGGCATAGTAAGGCGCATACTGCACATTTCTGTTCCCATAACCTCGGGCAGATATTTAAACACCGCGCTGCGCACGGGCGAGAATATTTTAGTGCCGAAAAACCTTGCAAAATATCCGTTCGGGGGTGAAAACGCCCTTTCTCAATTCGGTATGATAAAGGGCATGGCGCTGCCTATACTTTTCTTCCCCTCCACCCTGTTAAACGCCGTTTCCACGCTCTTAATTCCTGAAATATCCGAGGCGGAAGCGCGTAATCACCATGGGCTTGTGCGCTCGGCAACCCGAAATATTTTAAAGCTGACAAGCGTTATCGCCTTTATTTTCGGCGCGATATTCTTTGTTGGGGGCAGAAAAATAGGTCTGCTTATATATAAAAGCCCCGAGGTGGGCGAGCTTTTGCGCTCTCTCTCGCCAATAGTGCCGCTGATGTATTTGGACAGCATTTCCGACGGCATTTTAAAGGGTCTTGACCAGCAAGCCTTCACATTCCGCACCGCTGTTTCCGATTCGGTGCTTAGAATTATTCTGATTCTTATATTACTGCCGATTTTCGGGCTCAGGGGATTTATCTGGATAATGTATTTTTCAAACGTTTTAACCTGCTTTTTAAACGTCGGCAGATTGCTGCACGTAACAAAGGTTAAAATTCGCTTTATAAATGAGATTTTACTGCCGCTTACCTCCGCCGCGGTAATTGCCATAGCTTGCGACAGATTACTTAGGCTTTGGGGCGGTATGGGTAATTTGGTTTACATAATACTTTTATGTGTAATTTCGCTGCCGCTGTACTTCGGGGCAATGCTAATGTTTAAGGTAGTAAAACCCGATGATCTTCGGTCTTTTCTCCGTAAATAATTTCGTAGTTCCTTTTTATCACCTTTTCCCCTCGCCACTCGTAGGCTCTGCCCGAAATATCCTCGCCGTATTCGTAGCGGTCGCGGTAGCCCGCAATAAACTCGGGAATATAGGTGTTCGCCGCATTTTTATTAAGCGGGCACACCTCAGCGCAAATATCGCAGCCCCAAACGGTATTATACTTTTTGAGGGCTGCTTTTTCGGCAAAATTAAGCTCTTTTTTTTGCTGTGTGACAGCCGATAAGCATTTTTCCTCTAAATCCCCCCTTGGACAAGCCTTTTTGCAATTGCCGCACACAGGGCATTTTTTAAAGTGATTTTCGGCAGGAATTTCAAGGTCGGTTACAATTTCGCAAATAAAACACCAACTGCCGTAGGTTTTGTTTATTAAAAGCCCGTTTTCACCGTATACCCCAAGCCCCGCGGCAGCCGCGGCGGAAACCTCGGGTATGGGCGAATTATCGGCAAAACTTTCAAATTTATAATCGGGAAATTCCTTTTTTAAATCATCTGTTATGTTTGAAAGATATTTTTGCGTTATATCGTGGTAATCGGGCACCGAAGCATATCGGCAAATGTTTTCGGGGTGAGCGTCTCTCACCTTGTAGGGGAACAAAAGCAGAATTATTGTTTTTGCATTTTCGGGCAGCCGCTGCCGCGCGCGGCAGGGCAAAAGGCGCTCCTTTACAAGGCTGTAATCGCAAAAGCCCGCGTCGCGTATTCCGTTTTTATTTATTATTTCAAGTATTTTTCGCTTCATCTTAAATTACCGAAAAATTCCCGCAGGAGTGATAAGCATTCGTCCTCATATATTCCGCCGTAAATTTCGGGCTTGTTATCAAGCGGTATATCGCTAAGCCTGACCACGCTGTCAATACAGCCGGCTTTAAGGTCATACGCCCCGAAAACGAGGGTGGAAATTCGCGCGTTTATAATAGCGCCCGCGCACATAGGGCATGGCTCTAGGGTAACGTACATTTCGCAGCCGTCAAGCCGCCAGGAGCCTAAATATTTGCAGGCGGCGTTTATCGCCTCGGTTTCGGCGTGGGATAGCGCGTTTTGCTTTTCTTCGCGCCTGTTTCTCCCCCTTGCTATTATCTTTCCGTTCTTAACAATAACCGCCCCCACCGGAACCTCTCCGCCGCGTGCGGCAGAGCGCGCCTCGGCAAGAGCGGCTTTCATAAACTCACTGTTCATTTTTTAGCCCTGAAATGTTCCCGAAAAATAAGGCATATTGTTATGCGGGTCAAACTCGGGCTTGCGGTTTCTTATAATAAAGAGGATAATCGGCACCGAAATTGTGAAGATTATCGACAGCACAATATAGAGCGTAGCGTTAGATTTATCAAAAGCGGAATAAATGCGCCACAAAGCAATAAAGAAAACGACCGTATAAGCAATTGCCACCGCCATAAGCGCGAAGTAAAGAATTATTACCGGAATAAGCGACATAAACTGCTCGGGTGCCATTTCAGCCGAGGTATTTACCGCATCAAATGCATAGCCCGTAATTTTGCTTATAGAAATTACCGTAAATATTGTAAGCGCTACCGATTCTATAAGCACTATTCCCTCTAAGACGGGAAGAATTATGCCGAAACGGGCGGATTTATTTCCGTTTTTATTTTTGTATTTTTCGGCAAGCGTGCCGAATACCCAACTGTCCGCCACGGGAATAAAGGCAAGCCACGGGTTTTTGATTTGCGCGCTTTTTGCCATTTTATAAACGCTTATGCTTTCTAACAGATAAATTGCTATTCCGATAACCGCGGAAACCGCAATAGCGCCTATAAAAACAGTTATAAAGAATGATACGGCTTCCTCCGGTAAACCCAATTCCGCTAAATAACCAAACATATTTACAAACTCCTTTTAAAAATATACAAGAGATTCGGCAATACATATAACAATGAATATTATAATAACCGGGCTTGTAAAAAACCATTTAAAGCGCTGCTTGAGCTCGCTTTTGCAGCTGCATTTTTCAAATTTAAACATTTCATTTGAATTTTCGCTTAAAGCAAGCGCCAGAATACCCAATGTCAGGCAAATAAACAGGAATACCGAATATATAATATTCTGCGCCGTTTGCGGAATACTGCTCGGCATAAAATCAAAAATTACGGACACAAAATTATTTGTAGCATGCACCGCCATTGCCAAAAGCAGCGAATTTGTTTTTACCACTATAAAGCCTAAGGCAATCCCAACCAAAAAGGCAAAGGGCATTTGCTCAAAGTTGCCGTGCATAAACCCGAAAAGAATTGATGATACAAGCACCGCAAAGCCGTCGCCGTATTTACGTAGCAACCCTAAAACAAGCCCGCGGAACGCGAATTCCTCCACCAGTGCCGGTACAACGACAGTAGCAAAAAGGCAGAGCAAAAATCCGAAAAAGCCTTTCGGAGTTTCACCGAAATCCACGTTATACTCAATTCCGAAAAATTGGAAAAACTGACTTGCCATGGAGGTTGCAATATTCGCAAATGCGCAAAACGCAACGCCTATAAAATACATTGCCGCCCTGTTTCCCCGCCGCGGCTTTTCAAGCGGCACCAAATCGCTTATTCGCATTCCGTTTGCGCGGAACATTATAATAAACGGAACGGTGAACATTAAAATTGATAAGCATACCTGCAAAACCTGCATTATCGCGGGGTTTTGCACAATTTCCATTGCCTTTTCGGAAGTAAAGCCCAGCTTACCCATTATAAAAAGGTAAACAATACTCCATACAGAGCTTACCACAAGCGTAATTATAAGTGAAAGACCGATTGCCTGCGCCCTTTTCCTTATTCCGTTTCTTTCCTCATAGGTTTTAGGCGTAAAGCCGTAGGGAATAAACGTTACATAGCTGTGTGGTATTGCGCTCACCCCCGGCTGCTCAAAAGTCGGGGGATTGGTATTTGCCGCGTCCGTTTTCTGCTCCTCAAACTGCGGATTATAATCATCCATAGTTTTATACCTGCCTTTTTACTCGGAATATTCTCCTCTATTCCTCTGCGCCGGTGCTTTCTTCCTCGGTTTCCGGCTCGTCGGGCTCTGCCGCGCCCGCGTCAGCCTCGGGTGTTTCGGGCAGATCGGTCGGTTCTTCGTCGCTGTGCTCTGTCACCGCTACCGAGAGTATCTTTTCACCCTCGCCCACCTTCATTACGCGCACACCCTTTGCGGGGCGGGCAAAGGTGGAAATATCGCCCGAGAATATTCTTATTATTATACCGTTTGAGGCTATCATTATAATATCCTCTTCGCCCGTTACCGAAAGCGACGCCGCAACATCGCCGTATTTTTCAACGCGGTAGTTGGTAAGACCCTTACCGCCGCGCGATTGCAGGCGGTAGTCGCTTATCGGGCTTATTCTGCCGTAGCCTGTTTCGGTAATGGTTAAAAGCTTGGTGTCGTCACTCGTAATTTCCATTGAAACCACATAGTCCTCGGGCTTCATTGTAATCGCCTTAACACCGCGCGCACCTCTGCCCATGGCGCGAACCTGATTTTCGTTAAACTGAATTGCCATACCCTTTTTGGTGGCTATAAACAGGTTGTTTTCCCCGTTTGTCATTTTAACAAAGGTCAGCTCGTCGTCATCATCTATTGAAATTGCAATAATACCGCTCTTTCTTGTGTTCCTGAACTCCGAAAGCTTGGTACGCTTTATAATACCCTTCTTTGTTACCATGGTTATAAAGTGCTCCTCGTCAAGCTCGGAAGCGGGCAGAATTATCGTAATTTTCTCGTTCGGCATAAGGGGCAGAATGTTTATAATATTCATTCCCTTTGAGGTGCGGCTGCCCTCGGGTATTTCGTATGCCTTTATGCGGTACATTCTGCCGAGATTTGAGAACAGCATAATGTAATCGTGCGATGAGCATACGAACATATTTTCAACCGTATCGTCGTCGCGCGTGGTCATACCCGTAATTCCTCTGCCGCCGCGGTGCTGAACGTTATAGGTATCGGCAGGCAGGCGCTTAATAAAGCCGTTTTCGGTTTTGGTAAGCACGCACTGCTCCTCGGGAATAAGGTCCTCAATATCAACATCGCCCACAACGTCGGTAATTTCGGTGCGGCGGTCATCCGAGAATTTATCACGAAGATTCAAAGCCTCGGTCTTTACAATATCAAGTATACGCTCATGACTCGCCAAAATTGCCTCGCACTCTTTTATAAAGTCCAGCTTTTCCTGCAATTCGTCAAGAATTTTCTGTTTTTCAAGACCCGATAGCTTACCTAACTGCATCTGAACGATTGCAGTGGTCTGAATATCGTCAAGCCCGAAGCGGTCGGATAACGCCTGCTTACTTTCGGGTATAGTCTTGCTTGAGCGGATTATCGCTATAACCTCGTCAATAAAATCAAGCGCTACCTTTAAGCCCTCTAAAATGTGGGCGCGCTCCTCTGCCTTGCGCTTGTCATAAGCGGTGCGGCGGCGGATAATATCGCACTGGAAGTCTATGCAGTTCTGCAGCATATCCTTAAGTGTTAAAATCTGCGGCTTGCCGTTTACAATTGCAAGTAAAATAGCGCCTATTGTGGTTTGTAAAGCGGTGTTTTTGTAAAGCTTGTTAAGTATAACCTGCGGGTTAGCGTCTTTCTTTAAATCGACGATTATTCTTATACCGCCGTCGCGCTTTGAGGAATAGTCAACAACATCTTCTATCCCCTCAATTTTCTTGTCCGCCGCCTGGTCATAAATTGCCTTAACAAGGTCTTTTTTGCGCACCTTGTAGGGTATTTCGGTAATAACTATGCGGTACTTGCCGTTTTTGGTCTCTTCAATTTCGGCTTTGCCGCGCAGGGTTATTTTGCCCCTGCCCGTAGCGTAAGCCGCGCGAATACCGCTGCGACCCATTATTATGCCGCCCGTTGGGAAATCGGGTCCCTTTATATACCGGCAAATTTCCTGTAAATCCGCCTCGGGGTTATCAATAAGGGCGCACATACCGTCAATTACTTCGCCTAAGTTATGCGGCGGAATTTCGGTAGCCATACCTACGGCTATACCGGAAGAACCGTTTACTAAAAGCTGCGGAAATCTGACGGGCAGAACCTCGGGCTCGTTTAAGCGGTTATCGTAGTTCGGCTGAAAATCTACCGTTTCCTTGTTAATATCGTCGAGCATATGAAGCGATAATCTGTTCATTCTCGATTCGGTATAACGGTAGGCAGCCGCGGGGTAACCGTCTATGTTACCGAAGTTTCCGTGACCGTCAATTAAAGGATAACGGAGGGAGAAATCCTGCGCCATACGCACCATTGCGTCATAAACGCTGGCGTCGCCGTGCGGATGGTAACGGCCGAGCACCGAACCTACGGTATCGGCGCATTTACGGTATGCCTTATCGGGCGTTAAGCCGTTTTCAAACATTGTGTAAAGTATTCTTCTGTGAACGGGCTTTAAGCCGTCGCGCACATCGGGTATAGCGCGCCCCACCAGTACCGACATTGAGTACTGGAGCATACTGCCCTTAATTTCGTCTACAATTTCAACCGGAACGATTTTTGTTTCTTCATTACTCGGCCAGTAAACATTTTCTTGCTTTGCCATTTCTTCTCACCCCTTAAATATCCAAGTCTGTCGCGAATACCGCGTTTTCTTCAATGAATTTTCTTCTCGGCTCTACTTCCTCGCCCATAAGCATTGTAAAGGTTTGGTCGGCAATTTCCGCGTCTTCCATATTTACCCTCAGCATTGTTCTGTGCTCGGGGTCAAGCGTGGTTTCCCACAGCTGCTCGGGGTTCATCTCACCGAGACCCTTATACCGCTGAACGTCGGGGTCGCCGCCGAGTTCTGCTACATATCTGTCCTTTTCCTCGTCCGTAAACGCGTCAAAATATCTTTTTCCCTTTGCAACGCGGTAAAGCGGCGGCTGGGCTAAATATATATGCCCCGTTTCAATAAGCTGCGGCATATAACGGAAGAAGAATGTAAGTAACAGCGTTCTGATGTGCGAGCCGTCAACATCGGCATCCGCCATAATAACAATTTTATCATAGCGCAGCTTATTTATATCAAAGTTTTCGGCAATTCCCGTGCCCAAAGCCACTATTACCGGGGTCAGCTTATCGTTGCCGTAAACCTTATCCACTCTTGCCTTTTCAACGTTGAGCATTTTACCCCAAAGCGGAAGTATTGCCTGGTAGGTGCTGTTTCTGCCCTCTACCGCCGAGCCGCCTGCCGAATCTCCCTCTACTATGAATATTTCAGTCTTAGTCGGGTCGTTTGAAATACAATCGGTCAGCTTTTCGGGCATTCTGGTTTTTCCGCCTATGCCCGATTTATTTCTTTGCAGCTCGCGTGCCTTTTGTGCCGCCTCGCGCGCGTTGGAGGAAGCTATTGATTTATCAAGAATTATCTTAGCCTCTGCTGGGTGGTCTTCAAGATAATTCATCATCTTTTCGGCAACTATGTTGTTTACAAGCGTGCCTATTGCGGTGTTGCCTAATTTCGCCTTGGTCTGCGATTCAAACTGCGCGTCGGTAAGCTTAACGCTTACAACCGCCACAAGACCCTCGTTAATATCCTCGCTCTTTAAATTGGCGTCGCTGTCCTTCAAAAACTTAAAGGTGCGGGCATATTTGTTTATCACTCTTGCAAGGCTGGTTTTAAAGGCGCTTTCATGCGTACCGCCGTCCACCGTGTGAATGGTGTTCGCAAAGGACATTATTTTGGTATCATACCCCGTGCTCCACAAAAGCGCAATTTCCGCCATAGAGTCGCCCGATGAGCCGCTTAAATAAATAACGTCCTGATTAAGTCTGTCCTTCTTGCTCTTTTCAAGCAAAAATTCAACGTATGATTTTATACCGCCCTCAAAGTGCAGGTCTTCTTCGCGGTGGGGAATATCCGCGTCTGTCCGCTCATCCTTTAAAACAATGCGTATGCCCGCGTTTAAGAAAGCCTGCTCGCGCAGTCTCTGCAAAAGGGTATCAAAATCATAGCGTGTAGTATCTGTAAATATTGTCGGGTCAGGCTTAAAGGTAACCTTTGTGCCTGTTTTATCGGTATCGCCTATTATTTTAAGGTCGGTTTTTATGTTGCCGCACTCATATCTCTGCAAATAGATATGCTTGCCGTCGCAAATTTCAACCTCCAGCCAAGAAGACAGCGCGTTTACAACCGACGCGCCCACGCCATGCAGACCGCCCGAAACCTTATAGCCGCTGCCGCCGAATTTACCGCCCGCGTGCAAAATTGTGAAAACGACGCTGACTGTCGGTATTCCCTTTTGCGGATGAATACCAACGGGTATGCCGCGCCCATTATCGGTAACGCGAATTATACCGTCATCCAGTATTTCCACCAAAATCTTATCGCAGTAGCCCGCAAGCGCCTCATCTATCGAGTTATCCACAATTTCATAGACCAAGTGGTGCAAACCGCGCTCGCCCGTAGAGCCTATATACATACCGGGGCGCTTTCGCACCGCCTCAAGCCCTTCAAGCACCTGTATGGAATTTTCGTCGTAATTTTCCGTTACAGGGGTAGTAATGTCATTACTCATTTTCAAAAAACATTCCTTTCAATTAGGCTGACGAGAGTCAAACTCATCACGCCTACAAACAATAATTTTTTGCCTTTTCTTGCCTCATCACTTGT